>NZ_CP048397.1:4800000-5112006 GCF_010384365.1 Streptomyces sp. S4.7
GCCACCGACTCCGACGGCGTCGTACGCGAGGTGCTCTCGGACATCGGCTTCACCATCCACCGCGGCGAGGTCCTGGGCATCGCGGGCGTCGAGGGCAACGGCCAGACCGAGCTGATCGAGACGCTGATGGGGCTGCGTGACCCGGACGGCGGAGTCATCACCCTCGACACCGCCGACATCTCGCACGCGCCGACCCGCAAGCGCCGCGAGGGCGGCATCGGCTACATCCCCGAGGACCGGCACCGGCACGGACTGCTGCTGGAGGCGCCTCTGTGGGAGAACCGCATCCTCGGCCATGTGACCGAACGCCCCAACAGCCGGGGCGGACTCCTCGACCCCAAGGCGGCGCGCACCGACACCAAGCGCATCGTGGTCGAGTACGACGTCCGCACCCCCGGGATCGACGTCACGGCCGCCTCCCTGTCCGGCGGCAATCAGCAGAAGCTGATCGTCGGCCGCGAGATGAGCCACAGTCCGAAGCTGCTGATCGCCGCCCACCCGACGCGCGGCGTCGACGTCGGCGCCCAGGCCCAGATCTGGGACCAGATCAAGGCCGCCCGCCGCGACGGGCTCGCGGTGCTGCTGATCTCCGCCGACCTGGACGAGCTGATCGGGCTCTCCGACACCCTGCGCGTGATGTACCGCGGCAGGCTCGTCGCCGACGCGGACCCCGCGACCATCACCCCGGAGGAGCTGGGCACCGCCATGACCGGCGCCGCCACCGGCCACCTAGAGGCAGCCCCGGAGGACGAGGCCCGATGAAGAAGTTCGACAAGGACCGGCTGATCCTGGGCCTGGCCGGCCCGGTGCTCGCGCTGGTCGTCGCCATCGCCCTCACCACGGTGGTGCTGCTCGTCTCGGGCACCAACCCGTGGGAGCCGTACCGCATCATGTTCGAGTCGGCGAGCTACGTCGACGTACAGGTCCTGATCGTCAACCAGGCCGGTACGTACTACCTCGCCGCGCTCGCCGTCGCCGTCGGCTTCCGGATGAACCTCTTCAACATCGGGGTCGACGGCCAGTACCGCCTCGCCGCGATGATGGCGGCGCTCGTCGGTGCCAGCGTGAACCTGCCCGGCCCGCTCCAGATCGCGCTCGTCGTCATCACGGCGATGCTCGTCGGCGCCTTCTGGTCAGGCATCGCGGGCATCCTCAAGACCACGCGCGGGGTGAGCGAGGTCGTCTCCACGATCATGCTCAACTCGATCGCGACCAGCCTCGTCGCCTGGCTGATCCTGCCGAAGAACTTCGGTGAGCAGCCCGTCGGCTCCAACAACCTGACGACCGGTGAGATCCCGGAGTCCGGCTGGTTCCCCGGACTGTCCATGGGCGCCGAGGCCGGCGAGATCTACGGCTTCACCTTCGTCGCCGCGCTCTGCGGTGTCATCTACTGGTTCGTCCTCGGCCGCACCCGCTTCGGCTTCGACCTGCGCGCCACCGGCGCCAGCGAGAGCGCCGCGCAGGCCTCCGGCGTCGACGCCAAGAAGATGATCCTCACGTCGATGCTGATCTCCGGCGGGATCGCCGGTCTGGTCGGCATGCCGACACTGCTGGGCGACACCCACACCTACAGCCTCGACTTCCCCACCGGGATCGGCTTCACCGGCATCACGATCGCGCTGCTGGGCCGCAACCACCCGCTCGGCATCGCCTTCAGCGCGCTGCTGATCGCGTTCCTCGACAAGTCGTCCGCCTCTCTCGACCAGTTCGGGTACGAGAAGGAGATCGCGACGATCATGCAGGGCCTGATCGTGATCTCGGTCGTGGTCAGCTATGAACTGGTCCGCCGCTACGGGCTCCGCCGCCAGCAGCAGAAGGTCGGCGAGGAGCTCGCGGCGGGCGCCGCGATCCGCACCGAGGCCGACTCCGGACCAGGCACCGGGCCGGGCTCCGATTCCCTTTCCAAGAACGACAAGGGGGCTGCCCTGTGAGTACCAGCACCGTTACCGCAGCGAGTGCGGCTCCCAAGAAGGGCGGCGGGCGGCGCAAGCTCACCCTGCCCGTCATTCTGCTGATCATCTCCGGCGGACTCGCGCTGATCTCCCTGGTCCGGCTGATCAGCGGCGCCGAGGACATCACCTCCGTGGGACAGGTGGCCGGCGCGCTCGAACTCGCCGTACCCATCGGCCTCGCCGGACTCGGCGGCCTGTGGGCCGAACGCGCGGGCGTCATCAACATCGGACTCGAAGGAATGATGGTCCTCGGCACCTGGTTCGGTGCCTGGGCCGGCTTCCAGTGGGGCCCCTGGGTCGGTGTCCTGTTCGGCATACTCGGCGGGGCGCTCGGCGGTCTGCTGCACGCGGTCGTCACCGTCACCTTCGGCGTGAACCACATCGTCTCCGGTGTGGCCATCAACATCCTCGCCGTCGGCGTGACCCGCTACCTCTCCAACTTCACCTTCGCCCACGAGGAGGGCGGCTCCTCCAAGCAGTCCCCCCGCATCGACTCGATCACCGAGATCACCATTCCAGGACTCGCCGACGGGCTGGCCGATCTCCAACAGAAACACTGGTTCCTGATCTCCGACATCGCCGGCGTGCTCGGCGGTCTGGTGACGGGCCTGTCCCTGCTGACGATCGTCGCCCTGCTGCTGATCCCCGCCACCTGGTGGATCCTGTGGCGTACGTCCTTCGGGCTGCGCCTGCGCTCCTGCGGTGAGAACCCGATCGCGGCCGAGACGCTCGGCGTCAACGTCTACAAGTACAAGTACATCGCCGTCACCGTCTCCGGCGGCCTCGCCGGACTCGGCGGCGCGTTCCTCGCCATCGTCGCGACCGGCATCTACCAGGAGAACCAGACCGGCGGGCGCGGCTACATCGGTCTCGCCGCGATGATCTTCGGCAACTGGATGCCGGGCGGCATGGCGCTGGGCGCCGGACTGTTCGGCTTCACCGACAGCCTCAAGCTGCGCGGCGGCGCCGAGAACGTGCACGCCATGCTCCTGCTGCTGGCGATCCTGCTGGTGCTCGTCGTGGGCTGGCAGCTCTACAAGCGCAGGTACGTCTCCGCGGTGATCTCGGCGGTCGTCTCCGCGCTGCTGTTCACCTGGTACGCCCTGGTGGACCAGGTCCCGAGCCAGTTCGTCGACGCCGCGCCGTACGTGACGACCCTGCTCGTCCTCGCCCTGTCCGCACAACGGCTGCGGATGCCCAAGGCCAACGGCATGGCGTATCGCAGAGGCCAGGGCACATGACCGGCGCCGACGCCGCCACCGGCGGCGTGGACTGGGAGGCCCTGCGCGCGGCGGCCCGGGACGCCATGTCCCGTGCCTACGCGCCGTATTCGGGCTACCCGGTCGGCGCCGCCGCCCTGGCGGACGACGGCAGGACGGTCACCGGCTGCAACGTCGAGAACGCCTCGTACGGCCTCGGCCTGTGCGCCGAGTGCGGGCTCGTCTCCGCGTTCCACGCGACGGGCGGCGGCCGGCTCACGCACTTCACCTGCGTGGACGGCGCGGGCGCGCTCCTGGTGCCGTGCGGCCGGTGCCGCCAGCTGCTGTACGAGTTCGGCGGCCCCGGCCTGCTGCTGGACACCCCGGAGGGGGTCCTCCCGCTCTCCGAGATGCTGCCCCAGGCCTTCGGCCCGCAGCACCTCTCCTAGAAATCGAGGCACACCATGGACGTCATCTCCGTCATCCGTACCAAGCGGGACCGCGGTGAGCTGAGCCCCGAGCAGATCGACTGGGTCATCGACGCCTACACGCGCGGTGACGTCGCCGACGAGCAGATGTCGGCCCTCGCCATGGCGATCCTGCTCAACGGAATGAACCGCACGGAGATCGCCCGCTGGACCGCCGCCATGATCGCCTCCGGCGAACGCATGGACTTCTCGTCGCTGTCCCGCCCCACGGCCGACAAGCACTCCACGGGCGGCGTCGGCGACAAGATCACGCTGCCGCTCGCGCCGCTGGTCGCCGCCTGCGGCGCGGCCGTCCCGCAGCTCAGCGGACGCGGCCTCGGCCACACCGGCGGCACCCTCGACAAGCTGGAGTCCATCCCCGGCTGGCGCGCCCGGATCTCCAACGCCGAGATGCTGGCCGTGCTGGACTCCGCCGGCGCCGTGATCTGCGCCGCCGGTGACGGACTGGCCCCGGCCGACAAGAAGCTGTACGCGCTCCGCGACGTCACCGGCACCGTCGAGGCGATCCCGCTCATCGCCTCCTCGATCATGTCCAAGAAGATCGCCGAGGGCACCGGCTCACTGGTCCTGGACGTCAAGGTCGGCTCCGGCGCCTTCATGAAGACCGTCGAGGACGCCCGCGAACTGGCCTCGACCATGGTCGGCCTCGGCACCGACCACGGCGTACGCACCGTGGCCCTGCTCACCGACATGGCCACCCCGCTCGGGCTCACCGCGGGCAACGCCCTGGAGGTGCGCGAGTCGGCCGAGGTCCTCGCGGGCGGCGGCCCGGCCGACGTCGTGGAGCTGACGCTCGCCCTGGCCCGCGAGATGCTGGACGCCGCCGGTCTGCCGGACACCGACCCGGCCAAGGCCCTGTCCGACGGCTCGGCCATGGACGTCTGGCGCCGCATGATCGTGGCCCAGGGCGGCGACCCGGACGCGGCGCTGCCCGTGGCACGTGAGCGTCAGGTGGTCACCGCCCCGTCCTCCGGGGTGCTGACCCGGCTGGACGCGTACGACATCGGCGTCGCCGCCTGGCGCCTCGGCGCGGGCCGCGCCCGCAAGGAGGACGTCGTGCAGGCGGGCGCGGGCGTGGAGCTGCACGCCAAGCCGGGGGACACCGTGACGGCGGGGCAGCCGCTGCTCACCCTGCACACCGACACCCCCGAGAAGTTCGACTACGCCCTCGCGTCGCTGACGTCCGCGTACGACATCGCCCCGGCCGGGACCGCGTTCACCCCTGCACCGATCGTCCTCGACCGGATCGCCTGACGGGCCCGCCCGCCGGGCGGCCCTCGCGCACCGTGTCCGGTGCACTGCGATGAGTTCCGGCACCCGTGCCGGTCTCAATGGATGTGGAAGCCACCAAGACGATCCTCCTCGCACTGCGCGGACCGATCACCGCCGCCGATGTCCCCCAGCTCTGCGACCAGCTCGCCGCACGGCTGAGGGACAGCGACGCCACCGACGCGGTCTGCGACGTCGGCGCGCTCGGCAGGCCGACCGCCGTCACCCTCAACGCCCTGGCCAGACTTCAGCTCGTCGCCCGCAGGCGCGGGTGCCGGATCCGGCTGACCGGCGCGGGGCCCGAACTGCTGATGCTGCTGGAGCTCGTCGGCCTGACGGATGTCTTGCGGGCCGGCGGGCCCGGCGGCGGCCCGGTCGAAACGGGTCCCGACCCTCCGCCGGTCAGATCGGCGTGAGGCTCTGCTCGGCCCAGATCGTCTTGCCCGTGTACGTCTGACGGGTGCCCCAACCCTGCGTGAGCTGCGCGACCAGGAGCAGCCCGCGCCCGCCTTCGTCGGAGACCCGGGCGCGGCGCAGATGGGGCGCGGTGCTGCTGCCGTCGGCGACCTCGATGATCAGGTTGCGGTCGCGGATCAGCCGCAGGCGGATGGGGGCGTCGCCGTAACGGATCGCGTTGGTGACCAGCTCGCTGACCACCAGCTCGGTGATGAACACGGCGTCGTCCAGTCCCCACTCGCCCAGTTGCCGGCAGGCGTCCTTACGGACCTTGGCGACGGCGGCGGCCTCGTGCGGCACGTCCCAGGTGGCGACATGGGCCGCGTCCATGGCACGGGTACGGGCCATCAGCAGCGCCACGTCGTCGGCCGGGCGGTCCGGGTCGGGGAGTAGCGTCCGGAGCACGGTGTCGCACCTCTCCTCCAGGGATTCGGCGGGACGTGCCAGCACCTCGCGCAGCGTGTTGGCACCTTCCTCGGGGTCACGGTCGCGGGCCTCGACGAGACCGTTGGTGTAGAGCGTCAGGACGCTGCCCACGGGCAGCTCCAGCTGCGTGGTCTCGAAGGGCAGGCCACCGACTCCCAGGGGCGGGCCCACGGGTATGTCGATGAACTCCACCCCGCCCTCCGGGGTCATCAGGGCCGGTACCGGATGCCCGGCACGGGCCAGGGTGCAGAGCCGGGTGACCGGGTCGTAGACCACGTACAGCATGGTGGCGCCGATGTCGCCGGAGGGGACCTCCGCGCTGTCGGCCTCGGCGGAGAGCCGGATGACGAGATCGTCCAGATGGGTCAGCAGTTCGTCCGGCGGGAGGTCGACGTCGGCGAGGGTACGGACGGCGGTGCGCAGGCGCCCCATGGCCGCCGACGCCTGGATGCCGTGGCCGACCACGTCGCCGACGACCAGGGCGACGCGGGCGCCGGAGAGCGGGATCACGTCGAACCAGTCGCCGCCGACGCCCGCCCGCGCGCTGGCGGGCAGATACCGGGTGGCGATCTCCACCGCGGCCTGCTGCGGCGGCCGTCCCGGCAGGAAACTGCTCTGGAGAGTGAGGGAGGTGCGGCGCTCACGGCCGTAGCGGCGGGCGTTGTCGATGCACACCGCGGCCCGCGCGGTGATCTCCTCGGCCAGCAGCAGATCGTCCTGTTCGAAGGGCTCCGGGCGACGGTGGCGGGAGAAGGTGACGGCGCCGAGGGTGATGCCCCTGGCGCGCATCGGCACGGCGAGCACCGAATGGAAGCCGTACTTCCGCACCCTCTCGGCCCGATCCGGGGCGTTTTTCTCCCATACGGCCAACTTGGCCGGGGTGACCTCCCGGATCAGTGGCCGCCCCGGGGACAGGCACTCGGCGGCCGGCGAGCCCCTCGGGTAGGCGGCCACCGCCCCCTGCGCGACCACGGCCTCGGGGCAGCCCTCCAGGACGGACCGGCAGGCGACCCGGCGCAGTCTGACGGGGCTGCTCAGCGGACCGGCGCGGAGGTCCTCGCCGTCCTCGATGGAGGGAACCAGGTCGACGGTGACGAAGTCGGCGAGCCGCGGGACGGCCACCTCGGCCAGCTCCTGCGCGGTGCGGTCGAGGTCCAGGGTGGTGCCGATACGGACGCTGGCCTCGTTGATCAGGACCAGACGGTTCCGGGCCCGGTGCTCCTCGGTCATGTCCCGGCCGGAGGCGAGTACGCCCCGCACGCTGCCGCCGGGGTCCAGAACCGGCGCGAGGGAGATCGTCCAGGTGCTCCGGCCCCGGCGATCCGCCAGTTTGAGGAGTGCCTGCACCTGGTCCGGCTCGCCGGTCTCCAGCACCCGGCGCATGTGCCGCTCCGTCCGGACGGCCTGCGGGTCGGCCACGATCTCCGAGACACGCAGGCCACGCATCGCCTCCTCGGACAGACCGACCGCCCGCTCCATGTCCGAGTTCGCGAGCCGCAGCCGCAGGTTGGCGTCGTACAGCGAGGCCGTGGCCGGGGACCCGGCGAACGCCCACTTCACCAGCTCGACGTCCTTCGAGGGCGACGAGTCCGGGGCGAGGGCGGAGAACAGGAACCACCCGCCCTCGGCGTCGTCGCTGTCCTGGGTCCGGCGGTGGGCCAGCAGACGCACCGTGAGGCTGTGACCGTCCTGGTGGAGGAGCGTCACCGACCCGTCCCACCTGCGCAGTGACGCGGCGAACGGCGGCGACTCGGCGGACGGCTCCCCGGCGAGCAACTCGCGTGCCTGCCGCCCGACGATCTCCTCGGAGGTATAGCCGAGCAGCCGCCGAGCGCTCTCGTTCCACCCTGTGACAGTGCCGCGCGGGTCCACCGTGACTCTGGCGGTACCCGCTGCCGCGGCGGCGTCCTCCGGCCACGGCACCCGGTTCTTACTGGCGGTTCCGATTGGCGTCATCGTGCCCTTCCCACCGACACCCCGATACATCCACCATGGGCCGGGCCCCGCCCAGGAGCAAACGCAGCCCCGGACGCCTGTCTAGGCCGGGCTCCCGTCCTTCTCCAGGCGCGCCGGGAGATCGAACAGCGGGAACCACCGCTCGGTGTCCAGGAACGATGTGATCCCCCTGACCTTGCCCTCCTCGATCTCGATGACCATCAGCGCCCACGGTGTGAACCCTTCGCCGTCCCGCGCCGGGTGGTAGTGCGCGAACGCGGGCGTGCCGTTGGCGACCGTCGGCACCAGCCGGGAGCCGCGGCAGACCTCGCCGACACCGAGCATCCAGCCCACGATGTCGTCGTGCCCGCGCAGCCACAGGTCGTACGGGGGCATGGAGAGCGTCGCGTCCTCATGGAGGAGCGCGGTCAGCGCCTTCATGTCATAACCCTCGAACGCGGCCACGTAACGCTCCAGGAGCGCCTTCTGCTCCTCGTCGAGCGGGTCCGAGGCGTCCGTCGAGGCCGGCCGCGACTCGGCGATCGTCGCGCGGGCCCGCTGGAGCGCGCTGTTCACCGAGGCGACCGTCGTCTCCAGCAGCTCGGCGACCTCACTGGCCTTCCACGCCAGCACCTCGCGCAGGATCAGCACGGCACGCTGCTTCGGCGGCAGATGCTGGAGGGCGGCCACGAAGGCGAGCCGGATCGTCTCCCGCTCGACCGCCGTCTCCGCCGGGTCGACCACCGACGGCAGGACCCGGCCGTCGGGGACCGGCTCCAGCCAGGTGACCTCGGGTCGTGAGTTCAGTTTCGCCTGGGACACGGGGGTCGCCTCGTTCAGATCCATGGGCCTGGCACGCCGATTGCCCGCGTTGAGCATGTCGAGGCAGACGTTCGTCGCGATGCGGTAGAGCCACGAGCGCAGCGACGACCGGCCCTCGAACTTGTCGAAGCTCCGCCAGGCGCGGACCATCGTGTCCTGCACGGCGTCCTCGGCCTCGAAGGCCGAGCCGAGCATCCGGTAGCAGTATCCGGTCAGCTCCGTCCGGTGCTTCTCCAGCCGGGAGTCGAGATCCTGCGTCGTAGCCGTATCACTCATCGATGGTCACCCCAGTAGCCCCCTTCGAACCCAGTCCTTCGGAAGCTACCGCAGCCCACTGACAATCGGTGCGCCACGGCGAGAACTGCCTGGTCCGCCCAGGGGTGTGGGTCGCGGGCCGCCCCGTTCGGGGTGACCGGCACCGGTTCTACCGTCCGGCCGCCGCCAGGGCCCGCTCCTCCACGCGTGCGGCGTGCGTCCCGTACAGCGTCACCGATACCACCCCGAGCACCGCGAGCAGTCCGAGCCCGACCGTCGCACCCCAGCCGCCGGTGTGGAACGCCACGGCGCCCAGCGTGCCTCCGACGCTGCTGCCCACGTAGTACGCGCTCTGGTAGAGCGCCGACGCCTGTGCGCGGCCCGTCTTCGCCGTACGGCTCACCGCCGACGAGGCGACGGCGTGGCCCGCGAAGAAGCCCGCCGTGATCAGGACCAGACCGAGCAGTACGGCGGCGAGCGAGTCGGTCAGCGACAGCAGCAGACCCGCCGCCGTCGTCCCGACCGCCAGGTACAGCGCGCCGCGCCGCCCCAGCCGCTCCACCAGCTTCCCGGCCGCGGCCGAGGAGAGCGTGCCGACCAGATAGACCAGGAAGATCGAACCGATCACGCCCTGCGGCAGGTTGAACGGGGCCTCCACGAGCCGGTATCCGATCGCCGTGTAGACCGCGCCGAAGACCGTCATGAAGAGCGCGCCGATCGCGTACAGCCTGCGCAGCAGCGGATCCGCCAGATGACGGCCCACGGTCCGCGCCAGCGCACGCGGGTCGAGCGTTCCGGGCGTGAAGTGGCGCGCCTTGGGGAGCAGTACGCGGAAGGCCACCGCGCACACCAGCGCGATCAGCCCGACCGCCGCGAGCCCGGCCCGCCAGCCCCACAGCTGACTGACCCAGCCGGCCACGATACGGCCGCTCATACCGCCGATGCTGTTGCCCGCGACGAACAGCCCGATCGCCCCGACCAGCGCCCTGGGCCGTACCTCCTCCGCGAGATACGCCATCGCGGAGGCGGGCAGCCCGGCCAGCGCCGCGCCCTGGACCGCGCGCAGCGCGATCAGCCACTCCAGATTCGGCGCGAACGGCACGAGCAGCCCGACGACCACCGCGACCGTCAGAGAGACCGTCATCAGCGTGCGCCGCCCGAAGCGCTCGGACAGCGCGCTCAGCGGCAGGACGAACAGCGCGAGCGCGCCCGTGGCCGCCGACACCGTCCAACTGGCCTGCCCGGCCGTCACGCCGAAGTCGGCGGAGACGGCGGGCAGCAGCGCCTGCGTGGAGTAGAGCAGCGCGAAGGCCGCGACCCCGGCGGCGAAGAGACCGAGGCTCATGCGCCGGTAGCCGGGCCGGCCGGGGGAGAGGGATTCGTCGGCCGGGGAGGCCGGGGGCGCGGAGGCGAGGGCACCCGTGGTGACGGGCGCCTCTGTACTGACGTAGGGCATACGACGAACGTACGGACACCCATCTCATGCGTCCAATGCATGGAATCGTCATAATCGTTCCCATGGTGCATCAACGCAGGCCCGGGCCCCGGCTGTCATCAAGCAGTTACGCACAAGACATCGCCCCGTCGATCCCGGCCGCCGCCGCACCGTCGGCCGCGGCGTCGAACGCGCCGCCCACCCGTCTCGACCCCGAGTCCTGGTCCGCGCTGCTGGCCCCCCGACTGGCCCAGTTCGCGGGCGTCGCGCGCCACGAACACGTCACCCGTGCCGCACAGGACATGAACGTCCCGCAGTCCACGCTCTCGCGCGCGATGGTCCGCCTCGAACAGGACCTGGGTGTCGCGCTGTTCGCCCGCAAGGGCCGTACCGTCTCGCTCACCCCCGCCGGCCGCGCCTTCCTCACCTCCGTGGAAGGCGCGCTCGCCGAGGTGGAGAGGGCGGCCGAGGCGGTACGGGCCGACGCCGACCCCGCGTCCGGCAAGGTCGCCTTCGGCTTCCTGCACACGATGGGTTCGGAGACCGTGCCCGAACTGATCCGCGCCTTCCGCGCCGACCATCCGCGCATCCGCTTCCAACTCGTCCAGAACTACGGCGAGGCGATGCTCGAACGCCTGCGCGCGGGCGACCTGGACCTCTGCCTCACCTCGCCGGTCCCCGAGGCCCCCGACCTGGTCGCCCGCCGCCTGGACGAACAGCGGCTGCGCCTCGTGGTCCCCGACGACCACCGGCTGGCCGGCCGCCGACGCATCCGTCTCGCCGAGGCGGCCGACGAGACGTTCGTGACCCTCGAACCGGGCTACGGGCTGCGCCGGATCACCGACGATCTCTGCGAGGTGGCCGGGTTCCGGCCACGAATCGCCTTCGAGGGCGAGGAGGCCGAGACCCTGCGCGGCCTGGTCGCGGCCGGCCTCGGGGTCGCCCTGCTGCCGCCCCCGGCGGTGGCCCGCCCCGGCGTCGTGGAACTGACGGTCACCGCGCCCCGCGCCGTGCGCGAGGTCGGCGTCGCCTGGCTCGACGGCCACCCCGACACCCCGCCGGTGGCGGCCTTCAAACGCTTCCTGCTCTCCCGCCGGGGCCATCTGCTGCCCGGCTGACCCCGGTCGACGCCCCTGGGGCCGGTCTTCACACTGGCGTCGTCCGCCCGCGGGGCGGGGCTCACGGCGTCCGGTGCGTGCGATCGCAAGACGGAGGACCGCTCTCGTACTGGGCGTTCTCGAAGACAGGACCTAAGGCCGCAACGACCGCCCGAAGCCCGCCGCGAGCGGCATCCGCAGGCCCAGCGGCGGCGGCGCGGCCAGCGCGTCGGCCACGGGCCGTGAGTACGTGCGCGAGAGCAGTGCCCCCAGGACGAAGTCCCGGGCCAGCGCCAGGACTTCACTGTGGTGCTGGCGCAGCGCGTGGCCGTCAGAGTGGACCTCGAAGCGGCAGGTGTGCCGGTTCGCCCTCCGGGCGCGCTCCGCGAGCCGGAGCGACAACTCGGGGTCGCTGCGCTCGTCGTTGGTGCCGTGCACGATCAGCACCTGCCTGCCCGCGAGCTGGGTCACCGGCTCCGGCTCCGCACCCGCCGCCTCGTCCGGCAGCCAGGGCGCCATCGCCAGCACCGAGCTGACGGCCGGATGCCCGGCGGCCCGCAGCGCGGCCCGCCCGCCCATACCGTGCCCGGCCAGACAGACCGGTACGTCGCCGTAGCGCCGTACGACCTCCGCCGCCGCCCACCCCGCGTCCGCCGAGAGCTGCGCGTCGGCGCCGTTCCAGCCGCGCGAGCGGTAGCGGACCATGTGCACCAGCAGCCCCTCGGCGGCGCCCGCGCGGGCCAGTGTCCGCGCCAGCGGCAGCATCGACGCGTAGGCGACGGTGGAGGGCCCGCGGGCGGAGACCGGCTCGCCCGGCGGCAGTACGAGAACGACCCCTCCCACCTCCGGCGGCGAGGTCGGAGCGGAGACCGCCCGCCCCAGCCGCGCCTGTGCCTCACCACGACGTCCGCGCACCCCAGCGCCGCGGCCCGGCGCGCGCCCGCCCGGGCCGGGAACTGCCTGCTGTCCCATAGCAGAACAGTCTCAGAAGGTGAGGTGTACGCCACCCGTACGCACGGTCACTGTTACGTATCGGCGAGAGGCGATCTACGCGCGTAGGCTATAAGGTGCGCAGATGACGAGCCAGACCTACCGACCTCCTACGGCCGACCAGATCCGCCGCGCCCCCAAGGTGCTCCTCCACGACCATCTCGACGGGGGCCTGCGCCCCGGCACGATCGTCGAACTCGCCCGTGCGACGGGCTACGAGGGACTTCCCGAGACCGAGCCCGACAAGCTCGGCCTCTGGTTCCGCGAGGCGGCCGACTCGGGCTCGCTGGAACGGTATCTGGAGACCTTCGCGCACACCTGCGCCGTCATGCAGACCCGCGACGCGCTGTTCCGGGTCGCCGCGGAGTGCGCCGAGGACCTGGCGCTGGACGGTGTCGTCTACGCGGAGGTGCGGTACGCCCCCGAGCAGCACCTGGAGGGCGGCCTCAGCCTCGAAGAGGTCGTGGAGGCCGTCAACGAGGGCTTCGAGGAGGGTGAGCGCCGTGCCCGTCAGGCGGGCCGCCGGATCCGTGTCGGCGCCCTGCTGACCGCGATGCGGCACGCGGCCCGCGCCCTGGAGATCGCCGAACTCGCCAACCGCTACCGGGACTCGGGCGTCGTCGGCTTCGACATCGCCGGCGCGGAGGCGGGCTTCCCGCCCACCCGTCACCTCGACGCGTTCGAGTTCCTGAAGCGCGAGAACAACCACTTCACCATCCACGCGGGCGAGGCGTTCGGCCTCCCGTCGATCTGGCAGGCCCTCCAGTGGTGCGGCGCCGACCGGCTCGGCCACGGCGTGCGCATCATCGACGACATCGAGGTCGCCGACGACGGCTCGGTGACACTGGGCCGCCTCGCCTCCTACGTACGCGACAAGCGCATCCCGCTGGAACTCTGCCCGAGCTCCAACCTCCAGACGGGCGCCGCCGCCTCGATCGCGGAACACCCCATCGGGCTGCTGCGCAAACTGCATTTCCGGGCGACCGTGAACACGGACAACCGGCTCATGAGCGGTACGAGCATGAGCCGTGAATTCGAGCTGCTGACCGAGGCGTTCGACTACACGCTCGACGACATGCAGTGGTTCTCGGTCAATGCGATGAAATCAGCATTCATTCCTTTCGATGAACGACTGGCCATGATCAACGACGTGATCAAGCCCGGATACGCCGAGTTGAAATCCGAATGGCTGTTCAAGCAGACCGCCACGACCAGCGAGTCTCAGGGCTGAGTAGGACGATCACTGCTCCGGGGAAGCGGGCCGGGACACACCCTCCGGCTCGCTTCCGGGTGTTTGCGGGCGATACGCGGCGATGACTAACTTGCAGGGCCGCTCGAATTCCCCATTCCCCAAGGGACGTAACTCCTCATGAAGCAGACCGCCGCCAAGACCCTCGGCGTCGCCGCCCTCGGTGCCGCCTTCGCCGCCGCCGCAGCAGGCAGCGCGTCCGCCGCGCCCACCGCTCCGGACGCCGGCGGCGCTCTCGACAGCGTCACCAAGAACCTGCCGACCGAAGGTCTGACCAAGGGCCTTCCCAACGGGACCTCCGAGGGCCTGACCGCCGCGCAGGACGCGGTCGGCAGCGGCGTCGGCACGGTCCGGCAGGTCGCCCCCACGGCGCTGTCCGCCGTCACGACCGCCAACCCCCTCACGGGCCTGCTGGGCGGTCTCCCGGTCGGCACGCTGCCGGTGGGCTGACCCGCTGCCCGCCGTCGATCACCGGGCCGGCCACGTGTTGTGCCATCGACCGCCGGGCGGGCTCATCGAGCCCGCCCGGCGGTCGAGTCGCCTACCAAGCCGTCTCCGCCGCGCGCTTCTCGCTCGGCAGGAACACCCACAGCGCGAGGTAGAGCAGGAACTGCGGGCCGGGCAGCAGGCACGAGGCCAGGAAGATCACACGCATCGTGTTCGCGGAGGTGCCGAAGCGTCGTGCCAGCGCCGCGCACACTCCACCGATCATGCGTCCCTGACTCGGGCGGGCAATCGCGGACATGATGGGCTCCTTCGCGAGTCCGTCGCGGGAGCCTCTCGTCGTGCTCCCGATGACTCAATGGTGGCCCGGAACGGCAGGACAAAGCGTCGCTCTACGGGGCGATGCCGACCCTGGTAATCGTCGGGGTCGCCCCCTGAGGCCCCTGAGGAGCCTTTTCCCGCAGGGCGCGCGGTGGCTCGGCACCCGTCCCGCGCGGTGCCGGCGACGGCGCCGTCCGCCGTCCCCGTCCGCGCCGACGCCGCAGCCGCGCCCGCCCCGCCGGGACGAACAGCAGATGCGCGACGCCCACCCCGGCCGTGTTGAGCAGCAGCGAGTCCACGTCGACTACCTGTCCGGGGATCCCGGTCTGGAGCAGTTCGATCCCCAGCGAGACGAACGCCCCGGCCGCCATCGTGCGGGCCAGCGAGGCCAGCGGGGAGACGGTCAGCTTGCCGCCCGCCATGGGGAGGAGAACCCCGAGGGGGGCCAGCAGCAGAAGCCCTTCGCCGATCCGGCGGACAGCCTGGAGCGGACCGAGGGCGAGATCGGCCTTGATACCCGCGAGCGGCTCGAAGTTCGCCGCCGTCATCCACACCACGTCCAGCGGGCGCAACGTCAGCCACGCGACGAGCAGCAGATGCACGAGGAGGAGGACGACCCCCGCCACGCGGAAACGGAAAGCGGCACTGCCGCCCGAACCTTGGCGCTGCACGAACCCCAAGACGCGGCCACCGCCGGGAACGGTTCCGGAGAGTTCCAAATGGAGGGCCACGTGAGACGGGGGTCACCCGGAAGGAGCCGGCCGGCCCCCCGCACCGGGCGCGTCCTGCCCCGCCGGGCCCGCCTCCTCAGGAAGCGGACGGCAGCGGACCCGTCGTGGGCAGAGCCGACTCGGGGCTCCGCTTGGTGTCGTCGTCGCACCGGTACCCGCGCGCGCCGTACGCCCCCGGCCCGCCCAGCACCACCGAACCGTCCGTCGCCGCGCCCTCGATGAGCGTGCACACGATCTGCGCCAGCGCGGCCGTCGGCAGGTCCTCCGGCTGGCGGTTCAGCCGCAGCGTCCCCAGAGGATCGCCCGCGCGCGCCCCGGCGACCGTCAGGGGCCCGCGTACGTACGACTCGAAGCCCGCGTCCCGCTCCGGGGAGGACGGCTCCTCCGCCAGCTCGTCCAGGAGCGCCTGCGCCACCTGTACGCGGTCGCCGAGCGCCTTCTCGGCCGGGATGGACGCCGCTCGCTCCACCGGCGCCAGCTCCGAGGCGCACACCAGATAGACCCTGACCGCCACCCCCGGCTGCGCCTGGGTGGTCAGATTCCCCTCCGACACCTCGCACGGCACCCGTGAGGGCGCGGCGCCCGCGTTCACCGGCACCGTCGTCGTCCTGATCCCGCAGCCCGTCGCGAGCCCCGCCAGCGCGAGCGTGCCCGCGAGTACGGCGAGGGACCGGCCGACCGGTGTTCCGGACCTCACTGCGCCCCGCCTCCCTCTCCGCGTCCGTGATCGTCGTCGAAGCCTTCCGGGAAACCCTCGGAGGGGTCCTCGGATATCTCGTGCGGCAGCCGCAGGACGAAGACCGCGCCCCCGTCGGGGGCGTTGGCCGCGGTGATGTCGCCTCCGTGGATGTGCGCGTTCTCCATCGCGATCGACAGGCCCAGACCGCTGCCCTCGGACCGCGGCCGTGACGCGCTCGCCTTGTAGAAGCGGTCGAAGACGTGCGGCAGCACGTCCTGGGGAATGCCCGGCCCGTTGTCCCGTACCTCGATGACCAGCTCCTGGCCGACCGTGCGCACCGACACCCGCACCGGCGAACCGCCGTGCTTGAGCGCGTTGCCGATCAGATTCGCCATAATCACGTCGAGCCGGCGCGGATCGAGGCGGGCCATCATTCCGCGCTCGGCGTCCAGCTCCACCGCGTCCAGCCAGGCCCGCGCGTCGATACAGGCGGTGACCTGGTCGGCGACGTCGACGTCGTCGAGGACGAGCCGGGCGGTGCCCGCGTCGAAGCGGGTCACCTCCATCAGGTTCTCCACCAGATCGTTGAGCCTGCGGGTCTCGCTCACAACCAGCGTCACGGCGGGCGCGATCATCGGGTCGAGGGTGTCCGCCTCGTCCTCCAGCACCTCGGTCACCGCCGTCAGCGCCGTCAGCGGGGTGCGCAGCTCGTGCGACATGTCGGCGACGAAGCGGCGGCTCGACTCCTCACGCGCGCTCATGTCGTCGATCTTCTTCTGGAGGGAGGCGGCGGCGTTGTTGAACGTCCTCGACAGATCGGCCAGTTCGTCCGTCCCCGACACCCGCAGCCGGGTGTCGAACTTGCCCTCGCCGAGCCGCCGCGCCGCGTCACCGAGCCGCTGCACCGGCTTCAGCACGGTCGTCGCCGCCGCCTGCGCGAGCAGCGCGGACCCGATGAGCGCCAGGCCCGTCGCGATGGCCAGCGACCACGCCAGCGCGTTGAGATCCTCCCGCTCCTGTTCCAGCGAGAGGAAGACATAACCGGTCGGCCCGCCACCGACGATGCGGGTGCCGCCCACCAGGTAGGGCGTTCCCCCGCGCTGTGTGCGCTGCCAGAAGACGTGGTACGGCGAGGAGTTGCCCGACGTGACCTTCTGCCGGTCGTTCACCGCGGTCCGCAGCGACTGGGGCACGTCGTCCAGCGTGAACGCGTCCTGGTCGGAGACCCCGGCCACCGGCTTGTCCTCGGCGCGCTCACCGATCAGCAGCACACTGAACCCCGAGCCGCCGTCGGCCATCTGCCGCGCCGTGTACTCCAGCTCGGGCTGGGTCGGCCGCAGCGGCAGCCGGGCGGCCTTGTCCCGCATCTCCTGCTTGAACTCCTTGAGTGCGGCCGTCTGCGTACGGGAGAGCACCGACTCGCGGTTGAGCCAGTACGCGATCCCCGACGCCGAGACGGCGGCGGTCAGCGCGACGGCGCCGAAGACGACGACCAGCCGCAGCCGCAGACTCGTCCAGCGCAGCCCGGCGAGAAACGCCCTCTTGCGCGTACGCCGCCGGGCCGCCGCGTCCGCGGCCTCCCCGTCGGCGCCGTCCGGTCCGTCCGGCAGGTCCGCCCCGTCGGTGAACCGGTCGGCCGTGGGTTCCCCGCCGCTCACGAAGGCGCGTCCAGGCGGTATCCCACGCCTCGTACGGTACGGATCAGCGTCGGCGACGACGGAATGTCCTCCACCTTCGCGCGCAGCCGCTGCACACAGGCGTCGACCAGCCGTGAGTCGCCCAGGTAGTCGTGCTCCCACACCAGCCGCAGCAACTGCTGCCGGGACAGCGCCTGTCCGGGCCGCCGGCTCAGCTCCAGGAGCAGCCGCAGCTCGGTGGGTGTGAGCTGGAGGTCGTCACCGTTCTTCGTGACGGTCATCGCGGAACGGTCGATGACCAGGCTGCCGAAGGTCGCCGAATCCGTCGACTCCCGCTCCCCGCGCCGCAGTACGGCCCGGATACGGGCGTCGAGCACCCGGCCCTGCACGGGTTTGACCACATAGTCGTCCGCACCGGATTCCAGTCCGACGACCACGTCGATGTCGTCGCTGCGTGCGGTCAGCAGAATGATCGGCAACTGGTCGGTCCGCCTGATACGGCGGCACACCTCGAAACCGTCAATACCGGGCAGCATCACATCCAGAACGATCAAGTCTGGCCGCTGTTCTCGCAGCAGATTCAGGCCGTCCTCTCCCGTCGCCGCAGTGGCCACTCGGTGGCCCTGGCGTGACAACGAGAGTTCGAGGGCCGTGCGGATGGCGTCGTCGTCCTCGATCAGCAACAGGAAAGGCACAGAGGTCATTCTGGCCCATGGGGGGACCACAGTTCGACAGTCGGAGCGCTCCCACAGTTCCACCACATCTCCCGCCATGATCCATAACCCCTGTGACAGGCCTGTGACAGTCGGCGGACAGGCCCATGAAACTGGCCCGGCAATCTCATTGGCAGAAGGAAACAAGCAGACTCCAGCCGACGGGGGGCGCGAGATGAACTCACTGCACAGCACGACCTCGAGCGCAGTAATCACGCGTCTCCACGATGTCGCACGGAGCACCGAGAAGTCCGGCGCCGTGAACGGGCGGGGGTGCGTTCGCGGCGCCGGGCGTCAGCACCGACCGCCGTACATAGCGGTGGTCGAGGCGGCGCGCAGGCCCACGGCGGACAACGCCGAGGGACGGGGGAACGAGGGCGCGGCGTACGGAGAGGCCACGGGGGAGCGCAACCGGCCGACGGAGGCCACGGACGCCGAGACGGCGTTCACGGCCTACGTCCAGGAGCGCCGGGCCTCTCTGTACGCCACCGCCTACCACCTGACCGGGGACCGCTTCGAGGCGGAGGACCTGCTCCAGAGCGCGCTCTTCTCCACGTACCGCGCCTGGGACCGGATCAGCGACAAGGCGGCCGTCGGCGGCTATCTCCGCCGCACGATGACCAACCTGCACATCAGCGCGTGGCGCAGGCGCAAGCTCAACGAGTACCCGACGGAGGAGCTGCCGGAGACGGCCGGCGACACCGACGCGATGCGCGGCACGGAGCTGCGCACGGTGCTCTGGCAGGCGCTCTCGCGCCTTCCCGAGACGCAGCGCACGATGCTGGTGCTGCGTTACTACGAGGGCCGCACCGATCCCGAGATCGCGGACATCCTCAACATCAGTGTCGGCACGGTGAAGTCGAGCATCTGGCGGTCGCTCCGCCGGCTGCGTGAGGACGAGGTCCTCAGCTTCGGACGTGACGAGGAAGAGTCCTTCGGCGAGCTGGTGGCCTGAAGGCGGCGGGGGAGCAGGACCCGGGGGAGCGACACCGGGGTAAGTGGGGGGACCCGGGGGGGGCCTGCCGTTTCGGGGGAGACGGCAGGAACAGCACGGGGGTTGGGGGCACGGGGGTGCACCGAGCAGGACCGGACAGGCTGGGGGGCCTGTCCGGTCTTCGCGCGTTCCGGAGCCGTCCGTGGCACCCGGGAGGTACGGACGGCGCTCAGCGCCCGGTGTTCGCCGGGCGGACGGACGCGGCCGGGTCCGCCGTCGCCGTACGCGGCCGAGTGCTGCCCGCCGCGGCGTTGGCGATCCGGCCGAGCGCCTCCGCCTTCGCGCAGGGATGCGCCCCCAGTGCCGTCTGACGGCAGACGATGCCGCGCTCCGCGCGCATCAGCCGCCAGCCGCGCCGCAACAGGAACGCCACCGACTTCCGGCCCTCGCGCAGATCCCGCACCAGCCGGCGGCGGAACGTCGTCGAGGGGCGGCCCCGCAGACAGAGCGCGTCGGCCAGCACCCCCAACTCCTCGCAGCGCGCGACGACATCGGCCGCGAAGATGCCCTCGGCGATGAACAGCTGGGTCCGCCCGATGTCCAGCTCCTCGGTGTCGACACGGGAGCTGGTGGCGATCGAGTAGACCGGGACGGTGGTGCGGCCCGTACGGCACAGCTCCAGGATCGCGGCGACCGCCGCGTCCGCGTCCCAGGACAGGGCGGAGTCCCAGTCGATGTCCGAGCTGCCCGCGACCAGCGGCAGCGTCGGGTCGTCGCCCTCTTTGTAGAAGTCGTCGAGACGGAGCACGGGCAGGCCCGCGCGGGAGGCGAGCGACGACTTGCCGGAGCCGGAGGGGCCCGCGAGCAGGACGACGCGCGCGGAGGCGGTTCGGTGGGGACTCACGGGACACCAGTGTGAGGCATGCACCCGCTCAGGGGACCCCCGCCTGCGGCGTTGGTATCGAGCGTCACATCTCAACTACTGTGCGTGTCATTCCGATTACTCGTCTCCCTCGCCCAGGCAGGAATCCCATGGCACGTCACTCAGCTCCCACCTCCCGGCGCCGCGCCCTGCTGCGTGCCGGGCTGACGTTCACCGCGGCGGGCGCCGTCATCGGGCTCGGCGGCGCCGCCGCGCAGGCGGCACCGGCCGCGCCCGTGCCCGCGTCCGGCCCGGACAGCGAACTCGCCGAGGCCGGGGCGGCGGCGGGTGAGGGGCTCGCGGGCGCGGTCGGGCACACCCTCGCCGGGGGTCTGGGGCCGGTCAAGAGCCTTCAGCTCAACCCGCTGGCCAAGACGGGTGTGGACCCGCTGGACAACGCGGTGGGCACGCAGATCGCCGACTTCAGGCCGTTGTCGACGGCGGTGGTGACGGAATCGATCACCGAGGGCGGCGGTCTTCAGGACCTGCCGCTGGTCGGACCGGTGACGAGGCTGCTGCCCGGCTGAGCGCGCTGATCCCGTTCGCCCGATCGCCGTGCGGGCCGCGGGTTGCCCGCACGGCGATCGGGAACGAATCAGTAGCCGGAGCCCGAAGCGCCCAGACTGCCCGTGGGGTGCCAGACGGTCTTCGTCTCCAGGAAGGCCGTCAGACGCCCGATACCGGGATCGGCGGAGAAGTCCACCGGCGACGGGCGCAGCACCCGCTTGAGGTTGTCCGCGGCCGCGATCTCCAGCTCCTTGGCCAGCGTCTCGTCGGCGCCGTACAGGTCGATGCCGTTGACGTCCTGGTGCGCCGCGAGCGGGGCGGCCAGCTCCGCCGTACCGCCCGAGAGGATGTTGACGACGCCGCCCGGTACGTCGGAGGTGGCCAGCACCTCGCCCAGGGACAGGGCGGGCAGCGGGGAGCGCTCGCTCGCCACGACGACCGCCGTGTTGCCGGTGGCGATCACCGGGGCGAGGACCGAGACCAGACCGAGGAACGACGAGTCCTGTGGCGCGAGGACCGTCACGACACCGGTGGGCTCCGGCGTGGACAGGTTGAAGAACGGGCCCGCCACCGGGTTGGCGCCCCCCGTCACCTGGCCGATCTTGTCCGTCCAGCCCGCGTACCAGACCCAGCGGTCCACGGTCGCGGCCACGACGGCCGCCGCCTTCGTCTTCGAGATGCCCTCGGAGGCGGCCACCTCCGCCGTGAACTGCTCGCGGCGGCCCTCCAGCATCTCGGCGACGCGGTAGAGCACCTGGCCCCTGTTGTACGCGGTGGCGCCCGACCAGCCGCCGAACGCCTTGCGGGCGGCGAAGACCGCGTCGCGGGCGTCCTTGCGGGAGGACTTCGGCGCGTTGGCCAGCCACCTGCCCTTCGAGTCGGTCACCTCGTACACCCGGCCGCTCTCGGAGCGGGGGAACTTGCCCCCGACGTACAGCTTGTAGGTCTTGAACACTGACAGTCGCTCGGACTCAGACATCGAGATACGCCTCCAGGCCGTGGCGACCGCCCTCGCGGCCGTGACCCGACTCCTTGTAGCCGCCGAAGGGCGAGGTCGGGTCGAACTTGTTGAACGTGTTGGCCCACACCACGCCCGCGCGGAGCTTGTTCGCGACGGCGAGGATCCGGGAGCCCTTCTCCGTCCAGATGCCGGCGGAGAGGCCGTACTGCGTGTTGTTGGCCTTGGCGACGGCCTCGTCCGGCGTGCGGAAGGTCAGTACGGAGAGCACCGGGCCGAAGATCTCGTCGCGCGCGACGGTGTGCGCCTGTGCGACGTTGGTGAAGAGGGTCGGCGCGAACCAGTAGCCGGACGAGGGGAGTTCGCACTCCGGTGACCAGCGATCGGCGCCCTCGGCCTCGCCCGTGTCGGCCAGCGTCCTGATCCGGGCCAGCTGCTCGGCGGAGTTGATCGCGCCGAGATCCGTGTTCTTGTCCAGCGGGTCGCCGATGCGCAGCGTCGAGAGCCGGCGCTTGAGCGAGTCCAGCAGCTCGTCCTGGACCGACTCCTGGACCAGCAGCCGCGATCCGGCGCAGCAGACCTGGCCCTGGTTGAAGAAGATGCCGGTGACGATGCCCTCGACGGCCTGGTCGACCGGGGCGTCGTCGAAGACGATGTTGGCGCCCTTGCCGCCGAGTTCGAGTGTGACCTTCTTGTCCGTGCCCGCGATCTGCCGGGCGATGGCCTTGCCGACGGCGGTCGAACCCGTGAAGGCGATCTTGTCGACGTCCTCGTGCTCGACGAGGGCGGCGCCCGTGTCGCCGTACCCGGGAAGGATGTTGACGACGCCGCGCGGCAGACCCGCCTGGCGGCAGATGTCCGCGAAGAACAGAGCGCTCAGCGGGGTCGTCTCGGCGGGCTTCAGGACCACCGTGTTGCCCGTGGCGAGCGCGGGGGCGATCTTCCACGCGAGCATCAGCAGCGGGAAGTTCCACGGGATGACCTGGCCGGCGACGCCCAGCGGACGCGGATTCGCCCCGTAGCCGGCATGGTCGAGCTTGTCGGCCCAGCCCGCGTAGTAGAAGAAGTGCGCGGCGACCAGCGGGAGGTCCGCGTCGCGGGTCTCGCGGATCGGCTTGCCGTTGTCGAGGGTCTCCAGGACGGCCAGTTCGCGCGAGCGCTCCTGGATGATCCGGGCGATCCGGAAGAGGTACTTGGCACGCTCGGCGCCCGGCAGCGCCGACCACTTCGTGAACGCCTTGCGGGCCGCCTTCACGGCCCGGTCGACGTCCTCCGCGCCCGCGCGGGCCACCTCGGACAGGACTTCCTCCGTGGCGGGGGAGACCGTCTTGAAGACCTTGCCGTCGGCGGCGTCGGTGAACTCGCCGTCGATGAACAGGCCGTAGCTCGGTGCGATGTCGACGACCGAGCGCGACTCGGGGGCCGGTGCGTATTCGAAAGCCATCGTGTATCAGTCCACCGTGACGTAGTCGGGGCCGGAGTAGCGGCCGGTGGCCAGCTTCTGGCGCTGCATCAGCAGGTCGTTGAGGAGGCTGGAGGCGCCGAAGCGGAACCAGTGGTTGTCCAGCCAGTCCTCGCCCACGGTCTCGTTGACCAGCACGAGGAACTTGATCGCGTCCTTGCTGGTACGGATTCCGCCGGCGGGCTTCACGCCGACCTGGACGCCGGTCTGGGCCCGGAAGTCGCGTACGGCCTCCAGCAGCAGCAGCGTGTTGGCCGGGGTGGCGTTGACGGCGACCTTGCCGGTCGACGTCTTGATGAAGTCCGCGCCGGCGACCATGCCGAGCCAGGAGGCGCGGCGGATGTTGTCGTACGTGGACAGTTCGCCGGTCTCGAAGATGACCTTGAGGCGGGCGGCGCCGCACTCGGCCTTCACGGCCACGATCTCCTCGTAGACCTTCAGGTAGTGGCCCGCGAGGAACGCGCCGCGGTCGATCACCATGTCGATCTCGTCGGCACCGGCGGCGACGGCGTCCCGTACGTCGGCGAGCTTCACGGCCAGGGCGGCGCGGCCGGCCGGGAAGGCGGTCGCGACCGAGGCGACCTTCACATCGCTCCCGGCGAGTGAGGCGACGGCGGTCTCCACCATGTCCGGATAGACGCAGAGCGCGGCGGTCGTCGGGACGGTGCGGTCCGTCGGGTCGGGGCGCAGCGCCTTGGCGGCGAGCGACCGGACCTTGCCGGGGGTGTCGGCGCCTTCGAGGGTCGTCAGGTCGATCATCGAGATGGCCAGGTCGATGGCGTACGCCTTGGCCGTCGTCTTGATCGAGCGCGTACCGAGGGATGCGGCGCGTGCCTCCAGGCCGACGGCGTCGACGCCGGGCAGCCCGTGGAGGAACCGGCGCAGCGAACTGTCGGACGCGGTCACGTCAGCGAGGGGGGCACCGCCCACGGCGGAGCCTGTGGGCGAGGGTGCAGTCGTGGGCATGGTCACCACATGAGCATATCTACGCGCGTAGCAGCATGTACAGGGGGGATGCTGCGCAGGCACGGGAGGAACATCTCACGCTCGGCGCGCCGGTTCGGGGCGATCCCGCCCTCTCGCCGTGAACGATCATGGAGTCGGCGCCGTCGCCGGGGGAACGGGCAGCGGCTGCTCGGTCCAGATGGACTTGCCCGACGCGGTGTAGCGGGCGCCCCAGCGCTGCGCGAGGGCGGACACCAGTTGCAGTCCCCGTCCGCTCTCGTCGGTGGCGGAGGCCCGTCGGACGTGCGGTGTGGTCAGACTGCCGTCCGAGACCTCGCACACCAGGGTCCGGCCACGCAGCAGCCGCAGCCGCACCGGGCCCCGCGCGTGCCGTATGACATTGCTGACCAGCTCACTGGCGAGCAGCTCCGTGGTCATGGCGAGGTCGTCGAGGTCCCAGGCGTCGAGCTGGGTACGGATGTGCTCCCGCGCCTGGCCAGCGGCGACCGGATCCTGCGGCAGCGGCCAGGAGGCGATGTCCTCGGCGGCCAGCCTGCGCAGCCTGGCGATGAACAGCACGGCGTCGTCCGCGGTCTGCTCCCCGGCGGGCAGCAGCGCGGAGACGACGGTGTCGCACAGCTGGTCCAGGCTCAGGTCCCCGTCGGCGCGCAGGGCGGCGGTGAGCACCCGGGTCAGCTCCCGCGTACCGGCCTCGATGTCCCGGCCGGCGGCTTCCACCAGTCCGTCGGTGAACAGGGCCAGCAGGCCGCCGTCGGGCACCGCCAGCTCGACGGTGTCGAAGGGCGGAACCGCGGCGCCGAGAGGCGGGTTGGCGGAGATCTCCGGAACGCGCGCCGTGTGGTCGGGGTGGACGACGACCGGCGGGAGATGGCCGGCGCTCGCGAACACGCAGGTGTGGGTGGTGGGGTCGTACACGGCGTAGAGGCAGGTCGCGTAGAAGTCGTCCCCGAGGTCACTGACGATGCCGTTGAGCTGGCTGAGGATCTCGTCGGGCGGCAGTTCGAGGTCCGCGAGCGTACGTACGGCCGTCCGCAGCCGTCCCATCGTCGCCGCCTCGGACAGACCGTGCCCCATCACGTCACCGATGACGAGGGCGACCCGCTCGGCCGACAGCGGTATCAGGTCGTACCAGTCACCCCCGACGTCCAGGCGCCGGTCGGAGGGCAGATAGCGGGCGGCGGCGGTGGCCGCGGGCGGCGAGGGCAGGTGCCGGGGGAGCAGACCGCGCTGGAGTTCCTTGGCCCGCAGGTGCTCGGAGTCGTACAGCCGGGCCCGCTCCAGGGCCTGCGCGAGGAGCCCGCTGAGCGCGACGAGCAGGGTGCGCTCCTCGTCGCCGAGCAGCCGGGCGATGTCGAAGGAGATGACGCAGCAGCCCGTGGACCGCCCCGAGGCGATCAGCGGCAGGAAGGCCCATGCCTGACGTCCGTTGGCGGGGACGTCGGCCAGAGCGGGATAGCGCATCTTCATCTCCGCCAGGGAGGAGATGAACAGGGGGGCACGGGTGCCGAGCACGTCCGACACGGGTGTGGCCGTGGTGAGCGGGAACGAGAGGATCGTTTCGAGGTCCGCGGCCGGGTATCCGACGGAGCCGACCAGCCGCGTGAGATCGCCCTCGAAGGCCACCACGACCAGACCGGTGGCGCGGAACGGCTGCATGACGTGCTGGGCGACGGCCTTCACCACGTCGTCGGTGGTGAGCGCCTCCGCGAGCGCCGTGGTCAACTCGGCGATGCGGGCGGCCCGTTCGGTGGCGGCCCGGTCCGTGGCCAGGCGCTCCGCCTCGCGCGCCCGCTTCTCCGTGACGTCGGTGAGGTAGACGGTCAGACCTCCCGGCACGGGGACCAGACGCAGGTGGTACCAGCGCTGGTTGGCCGGTGACAGTACGTCGAGACCGACCGGCCGGTGATTCGCGACGGCCTGCCGGCAGAGGTCCTCCAGACCGGGCTCGCGGGCGAAGGGGATGTCCCACAGGACACGGCCGAGGAGTTCGTGCGAGGAGCCGAGTGCGCGCTGGGCCTCGATATTGGTGAAAGTGATCCGCCAGTCGGTGTCGACCGCGAGGAATCCGTCGCTCATGTGCCGCAGCGCGTGGTCCACGTGTTCCCGGGCGACATGGGTCTGCGTCGTGTCCCACACGGTGCCGACCATGTGGTGGGGTTCCCCGTCCTCGCCGAGGATGACCCGGGCGCGTGCCTGGGCCCAGCCGAACGTCCCGTCGGGGCGGCACACGCGGTACTCGACGCCGTACACGCTCCGGGTGCGGATCGCCTCGTCGGTGTCGAGCATCACCCAGGGCAGATCCTCGGGATGGACCAGACCGAGCCATGTCTCGATCCGGTGGTCGAACGTGGTCGGATCGATGCCGAGCACCGTCATCGCCGCCTCGTCCCAGTCCAGCTCACCCGTCCGGATGTTCCAGTCCCAGGCGCCCACCCGGACGGCCTTGAGGGCCTGCTGGAGACGGGAGCCGTCCGGCGGCTCCGGCCACAGCTCGGGGTTCGAGCCGCGCGGGGCCGCGAGAGAGCGGGCCAGATGCCCGGCCGCCCCGCGGGCCACCTCCTCAAGGAAGGCACGCTGTTCGGCGGTCGGCTCCTCGCCCGTGGGCGTCAGTACGGAGAGCACGCCCATCAGACCGAGCGGTCCGGTCGGCGCGAGCAGTGGTACGGAGGCCAGGCCGCAGGAGGCGAGCACGCCCGGAGCCGCGTCCTCGGGGGGCGCGGGGTACTCCGAAGCGGGCGGCCCCGCCGCCGCCCGGCCGCGACCGGAGGGCCGGTCGGCGAAAGCGGGCGCCGGGCTCCACGCGTACTCGCCGCTCCGGGCGGCGCGGGCCGGGACCGTCGAGTCCTTCCCGGACAGGTCCTGCCAGCGCTTCGTACCGGCCGGCGGCAGGCCGTCGGTGAGCATCAGATGAAGCCCCTTGTCCTGCCACAGGCTCCGCAGGTGCACCATCCCGCCCGGTCCGCCGAGGCCGCCGACCGCGTGGTGCAGCGCGCAGCGCAGCGCCTCCGTTTCGGAGACGTCGTCACCCACCGCGGCGAGTATGCGCAGACGATCTGTCGCCGATCGTGCCGCTGTCGGCCGCGGACCTTGTTCGTTTCGTGGGTTCACGGTCATGCACTCGCCCGCCAATCGACCGGGTTCCTTCCACCGGCCCGTCCCGCCCATTGTCTCTCGGCGCCGGGTCCGGGGCGAGGGAGCGGCGTGGAGACCGGTCCCGGTCCGGGCCGTGGCCGGCTCCGGGACTCCCGGCGCGTACGGCAGAATCGAAAGCATGACGAGTCCCGATCAGTCCCCCGAGCCGGCCTACGCAGAGCGCGTCTTCCGGTCGCCCGCCGGTATCGCGGGCGGTGTGCTGCTGCTCGCGCTCGGCGCCTGGGTCGGGATCGACGCGCTGGTCCGGGGCCACGGCAGGACGCCGTGGCTCGCGCTCGCGGCCCTGCTGCTCGCCGTGCCGCTCGTGGTGGCCTTCACCATGCGGCCCGCGGTGTTCGCCAATGACGACCGGCTGCGGATCCGGAACCCGTTCCGCACGATCCTCCTGCCGTGGGCGTCCGTGGCCGATGTACGGGCCAGCTATTCGAGCGAGGTGTTCACCAAGGACGGCGCGAAGTACCAGCTGTGGGCGGTGCCCGTCTCGCTCCGCAGGCGCAAGCGCGCCGCGCGCCGGCAGTCGCAGCGCGCGCACGACGACCCGCACGGCAGGACGTCGGTGAACGTCGACGTGACCGACTCGCTCGCGCGGGCGGCGGACGCGGATCACACGGTCGCGGGGCTGCGAGAGCAGGCGGAGCGCTGCGCGTCGCGGGACACCGCGCGGGGGGAGCCGCAGGTGCGGTGGGCGTACGAGGTGATCGCACCGGCGCTGGCGGGGCTGGTGGTAATGCTGGTGCTGCTCGCGACGGGGTGAACGCGGGTCGGTTCGCACCGGGGTCCGCCCGATGGCCGGTCCGTCCTCGATCGCCGGACGGGCGGAGAAGCCCGTCCGGCGATCGAGGGCAGGGCTTCAGATGCCCGCCGCCTCCGCCAGATCACGCTTGAGGGACGTCAGCAGCTCCGTGCCGACGGTGCGCGCCGACGGCAGGTCCGCCGCGGTGCGGACCGGGATCACGGCCTCCAGGTAGCACTTGAGCTTCGGTTCCGTACCGCTCGGGCGGACGATCACCCGGGCCCGGTACGCCCCGTCCAGGTGGTAGCGCAGGCCGTCCGTCGGCGGCAGGCCCGACGCGCCCGCCGAGAGGTCCTCCGACGACGTGACCGTCAGACCCGCGAGGACCGTCGGCGGGTCGTCACGCAGACGGTCCATCGCCCGCGCGATCAGTGACAGGTCCTTCACACGCGCCGACAGCTGGTCCGTCGCGTGGAGGCCGTGCGCGAGCGCCAGGTCGTCCAGGAGGTCCGCGAGGCCCCGGCCCTGCTCCTTCAGCTCCGACGCCAGCTCCGCGACGAGCAGCGCCGCCGTGATGCCGTCCTTGTCGCGTACGCCGTCGGGATCGACGCAGTAGCCGAGCGCTTCCTCGTAGCCGTAGCGCAGGCCCTCGACGCGGGCGATCCACTTGAAGCCGGTGAGCGTCTCCTCGTAACCGACCCCCGCCGCCTCCGCGATCCGCCCGAGCAGCGACGACGACACGATCGACTCCGCGAACACACCCGTCGCGCCCTTGTTCACCAGGTGTGCGGCCAGCAGCGCGCCCACCTCGTCGCCGCGCAGCATCCGCCAGCCGCTCTCGGCGTCCGCGTCCGGGACGGCCACCGCGCAGCGGTCGGCGTCCGGGTCGTTGGCGATGACGATGTCGGGGGCGGCGCGGCGGGCCGTGGCGAAGGCCAGGTCCATCGCGCCCGGCTCCTCCGGGTTCGGGAAGGCGACGGTGGGGAAGTCCGGGTCGGGCTCGGCCTGTTCGGCCACCGGTACGGGCGCGGGGAAGCCGGCCCGCGCGAAAGCGGCGTTCAGCGTCTGCGTACCGACCCCGTGCAGCGCCGTGTGTACCACGCGCGCCGTACGGGGGGATCCGGCGCTCAGCACGGCGTCCGTGCGCTCCAGATACGCGGCGAGCACCTCGTCGCCGAGGATCTCCCAGCCGTCGTCGGGGCGGGGCACCGAGTCCAGGGGCCCGACGGCGTCGATCCCGGCCGCGATCTCGCCGTCCATGGGCGGCACGATCTGGGAGCCGTCGCCGAGGTAGACCTTGTAGCCGTTGTCCCGCGGCGGGTTGTGGCTCGCGGTGACCTCCACCCCGGCCACGGCCCCGAGGTGCCGTACGGCGAACGCGAGCAGGGGCGTGGGCAGCGGACGCGGCAGTACGGCGGCGCGCAGCCCGGCCCCGGTCATCACCGCGGCGGTGTCACGCGCGAAGTCGGCTGATTTGTGGCGGGCGTCGTAGCCGATGACGACGAGACCGCCGCCCTGACCGGTGGCCTTGAGGTACGCCGCGAGACCGGCGGCGGCGCGGATGACCACCGACCGGTTCATCCGCATCGGCCCGGCGCCCAGCTCGCCGCGGAGTCCGGCCGTGCCGAACTGGAGCGTGCCGCTGAACCGTTCGGCGAGCGAGTCCAGGTCACCGGAGCCGACCAGCTCCCGCAACTCGCGCCGGGTGTCGGCGTCCGGGTCCTCGGCGAGCCACGCCTCGGCCCGCGCGATGAGGTCCTGCTGCACTGTGGGTTTCCCTTCCTGGGCCCGCTCGGAGGTCACACGACAAGCTCTCAGATGCGTTCGAGCACCTGTGCCAGCAGGGCACCCATCTGCGTGGCCGAGTCCCGGCCCGCCTGGAGGACCTCTTCGTGGTTGAGCGGTTCGCCCGACAGGCCGGCCGCCAGGTTCGTCACCAGCGAGATGCCGAGCACCTCGGCGCCCGCCTCGCGCGCCGCGATGGCCTCCAGCACGGTGGACATGCCGACGAGGTCGCCACCCAGCACCCGGACCATGTTGATCTCGGCGGGCGTCTCGTAGTGCGGGCCGGGGAACTGGACGTACACGCCCTCCTCCAGAGCGGGGTCCACCTCCTTGCACAGCGCGCGCAGCCGGGGCGAGTAGAGGTCCGTGAGGTCCACGAAGTTCGCGCCGACGATCGGTGAGGCCGCCGTCAGATTGATGTGGTCGCTGATCAGCACCGGCTGCCCCGGGCGCATGCCCTCGCGCAGCCCGCCGCAGCCGTTCGTCAGGACGACGGTCTTGCAGCCGGCGGCGACCGCCGTACGGACACCGTGGGCGACGGCCGCGACGCCGCGGCCCTCGTAGTAGTGCGTACGGCCCAGGAAGACCAGCGCGCGCTTCTCGGCGATCGCGTAGGAGCGGATCGTCCCGCCGTGCCCGGCGACGACCGGCGGGGGGAAGCCCGGCAGTTCGGTCACCGGGAACTCGGCCTCGGGTGCTCCCAGCGCGTCGACGGCGGGTGCCCAGCCGGAGCCCATCACCAGGGCGACGTCATGGGTCTCGGCGCCGGTGAGTTCGCGCAGGCGCACCGCGGCGGCGGAGGCGGCGGCGTGAGGGTCGGCGGATCCGTCGGCCGTGGCCGGGATAACAGATGCGTTCACGCGGAAGAGGGTAACCGCTCAGGCCCTACGCGCGTAGATGATCGAGCATACGGTCTTCGGATCGTTGTGTTGTCGTTTTCGACGAACGCCCGGGTCAGGCGCCTGTCAGGGCCTGTGCGTGCGGGTCGGGTGCCCGTTCAGCACGCGCGCTTTCGCAGTTCCATCACATAGTCGTGCGGCGCCCCGGCCGATTCCGCCGCCTCCGCCAGCTCGCCGAGATAGCGCGCGGAGGGCAGCCCGCCCTCGTACCCGTTCAGGACGTACAGCCAGGCCGGCTCCTTGCCGTCCAGCGTGTCCACGCGCACCCGCATCCGCCGGTATATGTCGAGGCCGACACCCTCCCAGCGGTCCATCGAGTCCTCGTCCATCGGGGCGATGTCGTACAGCGCCACGAAGACCTGGGAACGGGGCGCCTCCACAAGGGTGACCAGCGCACCCTCCCAGCCCATCTGCTCCCCGCCGAAGGTGAGCCGCCAGCCGTTGAGCCAGCCGGTGCCGCGCAGCGGGGAGTGCGGGGCGCGGCGGGACATCAGCCGCGCGTCGAGGTTGCCGGCGTACGCGGCGTAGAGCGACATGGGGACGAGGGTACGGGAGGGACGCGCGTGCACGGTGAATCACACGGGCGCGGGCCGTGCGTCACCGGCGGGGAGGGACCCGGGGCGAAGCAACTCGAAGAGTGCGGGACAATGGCGTACGTACTGCATCCTCCGGGGGCTCCCCGGACTCCCGGCCGGGACGGCAGACGGGTCGGGTCGACAACGGTAGGCGGACTTTTTCGTGACCCGGATCGTGATCATCGGCGGCGGACCCGGCGGATACGAGGCGGCCCTGGTGGCCGCACAGCTCGGCGCCGAGGTGAGCGTCGTGGACTGTGACGGCCTCGGCGGGGCCTCGGTGCTCACCGACTGCGTACCGTCCAAGACCCTCATCGCGACGGCCGAGGTGATGACCACCTTCGACTCCTCCTACGAGGAGCTGGGCATCATCGTCGCCGACGACACCCCGCCGCTCGAACAGGCCGCCCGTGTGGTCGGCGTGGACCTCGGCAAGGTCAACCGGCGGGTGAAGCGCCTCGCGCTCGCCCAGTCCCACGACATCACCGCCTCCGTCACCCGGGCCGGCGCCCGCGTGCTGCGCGGCCGGGGCCGGCTCGACGGCCGGCAGGCCACCGACGGCTCCCGCCGGGTGATCGTGACCTCGGCCGACGGCTCGGAGGAGTCGCTGACCGCCGACGCCGTGCTGATCGCGACGGGCGCGCACCCGCGCGAGATCCCCGACGCGCTCCCCGACGGCGAGCGCATCCTCAACTGGACGCAGGTGTACGACCTCACGGAGCTGCCCGAGGAACTGATCGTGGTCGGCTCCGGCGTCACCGGCGCCGAGTTCGCCGGGGCCTACCAGGCGCTCGGCTCCCACGTCACGCTCGTCTCCTCGCGCGACCGGGTGCTGCCCGGCGAGGACCCGGACGCCGCCGCCGTACTGGAGGACGTCTTCCGGCGCCGCGGCATGAACGTGATGTCGCGCTGCCGCGCCTCGTCCGCCAAGCGCGTCGGCGACCGCGTCGAGGTGACGCTCGCCGACGGCCGGGTCATCTCCGGCACGCACTGTCTGATGGCCGTCGGCGCGATCCCCAACGCCGAGGGCATGGGCCTGGAGGAGGCGGGGGTCCGCGTCAAGGACTCGGGCCACATCTGGACCGACCGGGTGTCGCGTACGTCCGCGCCCGGCGTCTACGCGGCGGGCGACGTGACCGGCATCTTCGCGCTCGCCTCGGTCGCCGCGATGCAGGGCCGCATCGCGATGTACCACTTCCTCGGCGACGCGGTGGCCCCGCTCAACCTCAAGACCGTCTCGTCCAACGTCTTCACCGACCCGGAGATCGCGACCGTCGGCTACAGCCAGTCGGACGTCGACAGCGGGAAGATCGACGCGCGGGTCGTCAAGCTGCCGCTGCTGCGCAACCCGCGGGCCAAGATGCAGGGCATCAGGGACGGTTTCGTCAAGATCCTCTGCCGGCCGGGCACCGGGATCGTCGTCGGCGGCGTCGTCGTCGCGCCGCGCGCCAGCGAGCTGATTCATCCCATCTCGATCGCGGTCGACAACAATATGACCGTCGAACAGATCGCAAACGCATTCACTGTGTACCCCTCTCTGTCGGGCTCGATCGCCGAGGTGGCGCGGCAGTTGCACAGCCGTAAGAGCGACGACGAGGGTTGACGCAGGTCATGGGCGTGCGTGGGCATCGGCCCACGCTCCCATACCACTTGGCGACGCTTCGAATGTTCACCTTCCGTATTTCGGGGCGAACCGCTGAAAGCAGACGGCCGTCCAGGTTACTGTCGGTTTCGTGTTCGCTGCAGAACGTCGCCAGTTAATCCTCGAAATGGTGCGCGCCAACGGAGCCGTGTCGCTCCGTGAGCTCGCCCGTGTCGTCCAGACCTCCGAAGTGACCGTACGTCGGGACGTGCGGGCGCTGGAGGCCGAAGGACTCCTCGACCGCCGGCACGGCGGTGCGGTACTGCCGGGCGGATTCACGCGAGAATCCGGCTTTCCGCAAAAATCCCATCTCGCCACGGCGGAGAAGACGGCCATCGCCGATCTCGCCGCGAGCCTCGTCGAAGAAGGCGAAGCCGTGGTGGTCGGTGCCGGTACGACCACGCAGGAGCTGGCCCGCCGGCTCGCGCGGATCCCCGGACTGACCGTCGTCACCAACTCCCTGCTGGTCGCACAGGCGTTGGCCCATGCCAACCGGGTCGAAGTCGTCATGACCGGCGGGACCCTGCGCGGCTCCAACTACGCGCTGGTCGGCAGCGGTGCCGAGCAGTCGCTCCAGGGGCTGCGGGTCTCCCGCGCGTTCCTGTCCGGGAGCGGATTGACCGCGGAGCGGGGCCTGTCCACCTCCAACATGCTCTCGGCCAGCGTCGACCGGGCGCTGGTACAGGCGGCGGCGGAGGTCGTCGTGCTCGCCGACCACACCAAACTGGGCACCGACACGATGTTCCAGACGGTGCCGACGGATGTGATCACCCGGCTGGTCACCGACGACCCGCCCGCGCACGACGACCGCGCGGCGACCGAGCTCCAGGCGCTCGCCGACCAGGGCGTACAGATCACGGTGGCGGGCGGGGCCGCGGGCTCGGGGCCCGGTGGTGAAGGCGCCCCGCCGGGGCGCCAGCCCCGACGGGACACCCCACTGCCGGGCCAGCGCCGCACCCATGGGGGCGCCGGCGCGGGCCCCCAGACGCGACGCGGCGCGTCGCCGTCGACGGGAATGCTGGTCGACCAACCGGCCGAACGCGCCCGGGTGGCGGACCTGCGCCACCGCTGACGTCCCGGGCCGGGGCGCACTGGGCCCTGTCCTGCGGGTCTTCGGGGCGCGGGAGGTGCCCCCTGCGTTGTCGGAGTCGTCCGCGTACGGCCGGTCCATCCACAACACCGATCCTCCGCCTTGCGATGCACGGCACCACGTGACACCAGCCGCTCGGCGGTGGGCCCGGGCCGCTAGGTCTGTCTTCGAACTGGCGTCGTCCGCCCTCGGGGCGGGGCTCACGGCGTCCGGTGCGTGCGATCGCAAGACGGAGGATCGCATCCGTACCGGGCGTACGTGGGCGAGTCCGACAACGCGGCGGGCGTGCCAGGCGTCGTGAGCCAGACGCCAGTGTGAGGACAGGACTTTGAGCGCGTGGCCACGGCCCAGCGCGCTCCGTGCGGCGAACGGGCCCCTCCGGGCAGGCTTTTCGGCGTGCTGCGCCGCCAGGTCCGGCGGTCTCGCCCGGTGCGTCGGCCCGGTCGGCTTGCCGGGCTTTCACCGTGCCTGCTCTCCTGCGTATCGGCGGGGAGCCCGGTCCCGCCGGGCGATCTCACTCGGTCCGCTCACCCGGCAGGGCCAACGTGCCCGTTCACCAAGGGTGTTCGGCGCGGGCGCGTCGACCGGGCGGGTTTGCCAGGGGCCGCGGTTTCGCCGCGTTCGCCCGGTGCGCCGGCCCGGCAGGGTCAACGTGCCCGTTCACCAGGCGTGTTCGGCGCGGCAGCGGGGTCGGCGGGGCCCTTCAGGCCCGTCAGGGTCAGTGTCAGGAGGCGGTCCGCCAGTTCCGGGTCCGTCGGGGACTGTTCGGCGGCCAGTGCGATCGCGTTCGTCAGTTGCATCAGGTCGTCGATCGAGGTGTCCGCCCGTACCGCGCCGCTCTCCTGCGCCCGTACGAGCAGCAGCTCGCCCGCCGTACGGAGGCCCGAGCTGCACTGCGTCAGGGCCGAACTCGCGTCGTGCGACGCCGACATGAGCGCGCGGGAAAGGCCGCGGTACTCACCCGCGTGAGTGATCAGCGCGCGCAGCCAGGCCACCAGCGCGTGGCAGGGCCGGTCGGCGTCGGCGAGTTCGCGCGAGCGGTCGAGCAGATCGGCCAGCGCCTCCTGGAAGACCGCGTTCATCAGGGCGTGCCGGGTGGGGAAGTGCCGGTACAGCGTGCCGATGCCGACTTTGGCGCGGCGCGCGACATCCTCCAGCGAGGCGTCGGTGCCGTGCTCGGCGAACGCGGAACGGGCCTCGCCGAGCACCCGCTCGTAGTTACGCCGCGCGTCGGCCCGCATGGGCCGGGGCGGCGCGCCGCTGCTGCTCGCCATCGCCGTCCTTCCTGTCGCTACGGGTGGGGCCCACGGGCCCGTTCTGGTGTGCGTCCCAGGATGCCACCGCGGGCCCGATCCGTCCGCATACACCGACGGCCCCGCCGGTTGAGCCCGGCGGGGCCGTCGGTGTATGCGGACGGTCAGTCCTTGATCTCGCAGATCGTCGCGCCCGAGGTGAGCGAGGCGCCGATCTCGGCGGTCAGGCCCTTGATCGTGCCCGAGCGGTGGGCGTTGAGCGGCTGCTCCATCTTCATGGCCTCAAGGACGACGACGAGGTCGCCCTCGCTGACCTGCTGCCCCTCCTCGACCGCCACCTTCACGATCGTGCCCTGCATCGGCGAGGCGAGGGTGTCGCCGGTCGCCGCCGAACCGGCCTTCTTCGTGGCGCGGCGCTTGGGACGCGCGCCGGCGGCCAGGCCCGTGCGGGCCAGGCTCATGCCGAGACTGGAGGGCAGCGAGACCTCCAGGCGCTTGCCGCCGACCTCGACGACGACCGTCTCGCGGCCCGGCTCGTCCTCCGTGTCCCCGTCGGCGGGGGCGGCGAAGGCCGGGATGGTGTTGACGAACTCGGTCTCGATCCAGCGGGTGTGGATGGTGAACGGATCGGCGGTGAAGGCCGGGTCGGTCACCACCGCGCGGTGGAACGGGATGGCGGTGGCCATGCCCTCGACCTGGAACTCGCCCAGCGCACGCGCGGCGCGCTGGAGCGCCTGCTCACGCGTGGCGCCCGTGATGATCAGCTTGGCCAGGAGCGAGTCCCAGGCGGGGCCGATGACCGAGCCGCTCTCCACACCCGCGTCCAGCCGCACACCGGGGCCGGTCGGGGGCCGGAAGAGGGTGACGGTGCCGGGGGCGGGCAGGAAGCCGCGGCCGGGGTCCTCGCCGTTGATACGGAACTCGATCGAGTGACCGCGGACCGGCGGGTCGTCGTAGCCCAGCTCCTCGCCGTCGGCGATGCGGAACATCTCCCGGACGAGGTCGATGCCGGTGACCTCCTCGGTGACCGGATGCTCCACCTGGAGGCGGGTGTTGACCTCCAGGAAGGAGATCGTGCCGTCCGTCCCGACCAGGAACTCGACCGTGCCGGCGCCGACGTAGCCGGCTTCCTTGAGGATCGCCTTCGACGCGGCGTACAGCTTCTCGTTCTGCGCCGGGGAGAGGAACGGCGCCGGGGCCTCCTCCACCAGCTTCTGGTGGCGGCGCTGGAGGGAGCAGTCGCGGGTGGACACGACGACCACGTTGCCGTGGGTGTCGGCCAGGCACTGCGTCTCCACGTGGCGGGGCTTGTCGAGGTAACGCTCGACGAAGCACTCGCCGCGGCCGAACGCCGCCACCGCCTCACGGACGGCGGAGTCGTACAGCTCGGGGACCTCCTCCAGCGTGCGCGCGACCTTCAGCCCGCGTCCGCCACCGCCGAACGCGGCCTTGATCGCGATGGGCAGACCGTGCTCGCGGGCGAACGCGACCACTTCCTCGGCGCCCGAGACCGGGTCGGGGGTGCCCGCGACCAGCGGGGCGCCGGCGCGCTGGGCGATGTGCCGCGCGGCGACCTTGTCACCCAGATCGCGGATCGCCTGCGGCGGCGGCCCGATCCAGGTCAGTCCCGCGTCCAGCACCGCCTGGGCGAACTCGGCGTTCTCGGACAGGAATCCGTAGCCGGGGTGGATCGCGTCGGCGCCGGAGTCCTTGGCCGCCTGGAGGACCTTGGCCATGTCGAGGTAGCTGGCCGCGGGAGTGTCACCACCCAACGCGAACGCCTCGTCGGCCGCCCGCACATGCGACGCGTCCCGGTCCGGATCGGCGTACACAGCCACCGAACCGATCCCGGCGTCCCGGCACGCACGAGCAACACGGACAGCGATTTCGCCACGATTGGCGATGAGCACCTTGCGCACGATGGCTCCCTCCTGGAAACAAGCTGAGTTTAGGGACTGCCGACACGACCGATCGACCCGTCCCCAATGGTGAGCTTGCCCACACGGAGTGTGACCCGAGGCCCGCTCAAGTCGCGAAATCCCTTGTGACGCCAGGGTACGCCCGGACGCATAGGCGCACAGTAATCGCCGTATGTGGCCAAGGTCTCTGTCAAAGCGCCCCGGCGCGTCTCGCGAATCTTTGTGGAGTTCCAACTAACGCGTGCCGGATTCTTTGCCTCTGTCCGGGCTCTTGTCCGGGGGTTTACCGGTGAGTAGCCTTCCCGGTGCCGTACGTACTTCGGGTAACAGGGAAAGAGGGTGGGTGCCGTGGTGCGCAGACCGGTGGCATGGGTGGCCGCGATCGTGCTGCTCGCGGAGGCCGTCGGCTTCGTCTTCGTCAACGGTCTGATGGCGACCGTCGTGGACAACCAGCAGATGTCACTCGCCGGACTGGACCCTGACGCCATGTCCAACGGGGCCTGGGCGGCGGGCGTTGGCCTCGGCCTCTACCTGGTCGTGTGCGCGGTCCTGCTGGTGCGTGCGGCGCTCACCGACCGCGGGTTCGGCCGCGTCGCGCGACCCGTCCTGATCAGCTGCGCCGTCCTGCACGCGGTGCTCGGGGCGCTGGCGGTGGGTCTGCTGGGCTGGACGGCGTTCCTGTTCATGATGGTCGTACTGGCGCTGCTCGTGCTGACGCTGGTCGCGTACGGCGAGCAGGTGAACGACGGCGAGCGCAGCCCCGGAGCGGGGGCCGGGACCGGAGCCGGGACCGGGACGGCCGGGCCCGCCGAGACGGGGGCCTCCGCCGCCTGAGGGCTCACCCCCAGAGATCGGTGATCGCGACGCCGTGCTCCGACAGGAGCTTGCGCAGCAGCGGCATCGACAGCCCGAGTACGTTCCCGTGGTTGCCGTCGATCGAGTCGACGAACGGCGCCGAGAGCCCGTCCAGCGTGAACGCCCCCGCCACGTACAGAGGTTCACCCGTCGCGACGTACGCGGCGATCTCCGCGTCCGTCGGCTCGCCGAAGCGGACCGTGGTCGAGGCGGTCTCCGACACGCTGCGCCCCGTCGCCGTGTCGATCACGCAGTGCCCGCTCCGGAGCACGCCCGACCGGCCGCGCATCGCCTTCCAGCGCGCGGTGGCCGCCTCGGCGTCGGCGGGCTTGCCGTGGGCCTCGCCGTCCAGCTCAAGCACCGAGTCGCAGCCGACGACGAGCGCGTCCGCGGCCTCCGGGCGGGCGGCGACAGCCGCGGCCTTGGCCTCGGCGAGCACCCGCGCCAGGTCGGCGGGTGTGGCGGCGGACAGCGCGTCCTCGTCCACGCCGCTGACGATCACTTCGGGCGCGAGACCCGCCTGCCTGAGCAGCCCGAGGCGGGCGGGGGAGGCGGAGGCGAGGACGAGACGGCGGCGCTGATCGGTCATGACGAGCAGGGTAGCCACCGGAGGGGTGCCGGGATTCCGGGGGAGCGTCCGGGAGGGACGGCGGTCCTCAATCGCCGGACGGACTCAAGATGCGAGCCGGGCGGGCTGCGGTGTGCACGTGCCGGTGGGTGGTGTCCTCAATCGCCGGACGGGCTTGAACAGGCCCGTCCGGGCGGGGCGGGGCGGGATGCGCGTGCGGGGCGGTGGGTGGTGTCCTCAATCGCCGGACGGGCTTGAAAGTCCGCCGGGCGGGCTTGAAAAGGCACGCGGGGCGGGGGCGGGATGCGCGTGCGGGGCGGTGGGTGGTGTCCTCAATTGCCGGACGGGCTTGGGAAAGCCCGCCGGTCGGAGGTGGAGAAACCCGCCGGACCGGTTTGAACGGGCCCTCCGGACGGGCTGAAAAGCCCGTCCGGGCAGGGGAAAGAAGCCGACCGGGACGTGGGCGAAGAAGCCTGCCGGACCGGCTTGAAAAGGCCAGCCGGGCAGGGGTGAAGAAGTCGGCCGGGCAGGGGTGAAGAAGCCCGGCGGATGGGCTTGGAGAAGGCAGCCGGGCGACCTGCCGGACGGGCTTGGGAAGGCCCGCCGGGCCGGGCAAGAAGGCCGGCGGGTGGGGCTAGCGGATGCCGGCTGCCAGCATTGCCAGGATCATCGCCAGTGCGAGGACGACGCCGGCGCGGCGCATCATCGCCTGCATGTCCCGCATGTCCTCGGGGGGTTCGTTCTCAGGATCGGACCAGAGCATGCCTTCGATCCTGGGGGCGTGGCGGGCGGGACGCCTGAGTACCCGTACTCAAAGCCTCCCGCCCGACCGATCCGCTACCCCGGCCAGTACGTACGCGCCCACGCCCGCGGCCCCGGGCGGCGGGTCTCGCGGCGGGCGACGCGGGCCGGGTCCGACCACCCCGGTGCGGGCGGCGCGGCGCCCGGCGTCAGCTCGGCCCCGGCCGCCGCGCGGGCCCGGACCACCGCGAGTGCGGCGGCCAGCTCCTCGGCGGTCGGATTGCCTCGTACAACCTTGATCATTTTGGCCTCCTGCCGTCCTACAGAGGGATGTTGCCGTGCTTCTTCGGGGGCAGGCTCTCCCGCTTCGTACGCAACTGCCGCAGCCCCTTCACCAGATGCGCCCGCGTCTCGGACGGCAGGATGATCGCGTCGACATAGCCGCGTTCGGCCGCGACGTACGGGTTCAGCAGCGCGTCCTCGTACTCCGCGATCAGACCGGCCCGCGTCGCGTCCTGGTCCTCGGCGGCGGCGATCGTGCGCCGGTGCAGGATGTTGACCGCGCCCTGCGCGCCCATCACCGCGATCTGCGCCGTCGGCCAGGCCAGATTGAGGTCGGCGCCCAGGTGCTTGGAGCCCATCACGTCGTACGCGCCGCCGAACGCCTTGCGCGTGATCACGGTGATCAGCGGGACCGTCGCCTCCGCGTACGCGTAGATCAGCTTGGCGCCGCGCCGGATGATGCCGCCGTACTCCTGGTCGACACCCGGCAGGAAGCCCGGTACGTCCACGAACGTGATGACCGGGATGTTGAACGCGTCGCAGGTGCGGACGAACCGCGCCGCCTTCTCGGACGCGTCGATGTCCAGACAACCCGCGAACTGCAGCGGCTGGTTGGCCACGATGCCGACCGGATAGCCCTCGACCCGGCCGAAACCGGTGATGATGTTCGGCGCGAACAGCGCCTGCGTCTCCAGGAATTCGGCGTCGTCCAGCACGTGCTCGATGGCGGTGTGCATGTCGTACGGCTGGTTCGCCGAGTCCGGGATGAGCGTGTCCAGCTCCAAGTCCTCGGCGGTGGCGTCGAGTTCGGCCACCTCCGGGAAGGCGGGCGGCTCGGAGAGGTTGTTCGACGGCAGATACGACAGCAGCGACTTCACGTACTCGACGGCGTCCTTCTCGTCACCGGCCAGGTGGTGCGCGACGCCTGACGTCGTGTTGTGCGTACGCGCCCCGCCCAGCTCCTCGAAGCCGACGTCCTCGCCGGTGACCGTCTTGATGACGTCGGGCCCGGTGATGAACATGTGCGAGGTCTGGTCCACCATCACCGTGAAGTCGGTGATCGCCGGGGAGTAGACGGCGCCGCCCGCGCACGGACCCACGATGAGGCTGATCTGCGGGACGACACCCGACGCGTGCACGTTGCGGCGGAAGATCTCGGCGAACAGGCCGAGCGCGACCACGCCCTCCTGGATACGGGCGCCGCCGCCGTCGTTGATGCCGATGACCGGACAGCCGGTCTTCAGCGCGAAGTCCATGACCTTGACGATCTTCTCGCCGTAGACCTCGCCGAGCGAACCGCCGAAGATCGTGAAGTCCTGCGAGTAGACGCAGACCGGGCGGCCGTCGACCGTGCCGTAACCGGTGACGACACCGTCTCCGTACGGGCGGTTCTTCTCGATGCCGAAATTGGTGGACCGGTGCCTGGCGAACTCGTCGAGCTCGACGAACGACCCCTCGTCGAGGAGCAGCTCGACCCGCTCGCGGGCCGTCAGCTTGCCTTTGGCGTGCTGCTTCTCCACCGCCCGCGCGGAGCCCGCGTGCGTGGCCTCCTCGATACGGCGCTGGAGGTCCGCGATCTTGCCCGCGGTGGTGTGGCTGTGCTCTGTTCCGCGGTCGATTTCCGGCTCGGACATGGGGATGCGGCTCCCTGCGGGTCTGCGGATCTGTCTGCTGCGGCTCGGCGTGTGGCTACTGATCCGTAGCGTATCGGCGGGTCCGGCGATCGGCAGTGCGTCGTTGGCCACACCGCCCCGGCCCGCGAGCCCGCCCGGTCGCACCGCGTTCGGCCACGCCGCGCCCGACCGCACCGCAGACCCTAGGGTGGCGCGCATGACGGAGCACAATGCCGCGGGCAGCCGCTGGACCGATCTCGAACGCCCCCCGCTGAACACCCCCGCGCTGCGGCGCGGTCTGATCGTGCCGGGCCGCCTGTGGACCTCGCTCGACGTCGTCACGGCGACGGGTTCCACCAACTCCGACCTCGCCGCCCGCGCCGACGAGCTCCCCGAGGGCGCGGTGCTGGTCGCCGAGGAGCAGACGCGGGGGCGCGGGCGGATGGACCGGAAGTGGTCGGCGCCCGCCCGGTCAGGGCTGTTCCTCTCCGTACTCCTGCGGCCGGGGCCGGACGTCCCCGTCGAACGCTGGGGATGGCTGCCGCTGCTGACCGGTGTCGCGGTGGCGACGGCCGTCGCGCGCGCGGCGGGTGTGGACACGGCGCTGAAGTGGCCCAACGACCTGCTGGTGAAGGTCGGCGGCGAGGAACGCAAGGCGGGCGGGATCCTCGCGGAGCGCGCGGCCGACGACGCGGTGGTCGTCGGCATCGGCCTGAACGTCAGCCTCACCGAATCGGAGCTGCCCGTCCCCGGCGCGGGGTCGCTCGCGCTCGCGAACGCGGTGTCCGTCGACCGAGATCCGCTGCTGCGGGCGGTGCTGCGCGGGGTGGAGCACTGGTACGGCACGTGGCGGGACGCGGCGGGCGACCCGGCGGCGTCGGGACTCCAGGAGGCGTACGCGGCGGGCTGCGCGACGCTGGGCCGCCCGGTGCGCGCCGAGCTGCCCGGGGAGCGGCAACTGGTGGGGGACGCGGTGGCGATCGACGGTGACGGACGGCTGGTGATCGCGACGGAGGGCGGCGGACAGGAGGCCGTGGGCGCGGGGGACGTGGTGCACCTGCGTGCGGCATAGGGCGCCCGGTGCCGCGGTGCTTCGTTCTGCCGGGTCCGGCCGGCAGGCGGGTGTCCTCGATCGCCGGACGGCTTGAAACGCCCGCTCCGCCGCCGCGCGACCGCACCCCGGAGAACCCCCGGTCGAGCAGCCGTAATGCCCGCGTCCGAAGGCGGCCCCGACAGCCCCGACCTGCCGTATCGTTGAGGCGACCCACGACAGATCGGCAGGGCAGTGCGCAGGGAACGGGCAGGAGGCGGCTGGTGAGGGTCGACGACACGACCTCCGGTGGTGGGGACGAAAAGCCGCCGTCGGACTCCTCCGGTCACCCCACCCCGCACCACGCCGTCGACCACACGGCCGAGCCCACCGACGACCCCCTCGCCATCCGGCTCGAACAGCTGATCCTCGGCGCCGAGCGCCGCTACACCCCCTTCCAGGCCGCCCGCACCGCCGGTGTCTCGATGGACCTCGCGTCCCGTTTCTGGCGGGCCATGGGCTTCGCGGACATCGGCCAGGCACGGGCCCTCACCGAGGCCGACGTCCTGGCGCTGCGGCGGCTCGCCGGTCTCGTCGAGGCCGGTCTGCTGAGCGAGCCGATGGCGATCCAGGTCGCCCGGTCGACCGGACAGACCACCGCCCGCCTGGCGGAGTGGCAGATCGATTCCTTCCTCGCCGGGCTCACGGAGCCGCCCGAGCCCGGGATGACCCGGACCGAGGTCACGTATCCCCTGGTCGAGCTGTTGCTCCCGGAGCTGGAGGAGTTCCTGGTGTACGTGTGGCGGCGCCAGCTCGCCGCCGCGACCGGACGTGTCGTCCAGGCCGCCGACGACGAGGAGATGGTGGACCGCCGTCTCGCCGTAGGCTTCGCCGACCTCGTCGGTTTCACCCGGCTGACCCGCCGCCTGGAGGAGGAGGAGCTCGGCGAACTGGTCGAGGCGTTCGAGACGACCTGCGCCGACCTGGTGGCCGCGCACGGCGGCCGGCTCATCAAGACCCTCGGCGACGAGGTCCTGTACGCGGCGGACGACGCGGGTACGGCCGCGGAGATCGCGCTGCGGCTCATCGAGACCATGACGCACGACGAGTCGATGCCCGCGCTGCGCGTCGGCATCGCGTTCGGCACCGTCACCACCCGGATGGGCGACGTGTTCGGCAACACCGTGAATCTGGCGAGCCGGCTCACCTCGATAGCTCCCAAGGACGCCGTCCTGGTCGACGGCGCGCTCGCGGAGGAGCTGATCCGGACGGGCGACACCCCGGCCTCCGAGGCCGAGGCGGCGGAAGAGGCCGCGACCGCCGAGAAGGCGGGCGAGGAGCCGCCGTCGTACCGCTTCGCCATACAGCCGATGTGGCAGCGGCCGGTGCGCGGGCTCGGTGTCGTGGAGCCCTGGCTCCTGACGAGGCGGCCCAAGCCCGACGCCTGACGGGCGGCGCCCTATGATCCCGGTCAACGATCGTTAACCGGGAAGCGGGTGGGTGCGGTGGGCGCGGAGAGTGATCAGCGGTTCGGGGAGTTCGTCGCGGTGCGCAGGCACGGGCATGTGGCCGAGCTGGTGCTCGACCGGCCCAAGGCCATGAACGCGGTCTCGACGGAGATGGCACGCTCCATCGGCGCGGCCTGCGCGGCGCTCGGCGCGGACCGGGAGGTACGGGTCACCGTCCTCACCTCGACCCACGCGCGGGCCTTCTGCGTGGGCGCGGACCTCAAGGAGCGGAACTCGCTGAGCGACGCCGAGCTGGTACGTCAGCGGCCCACCGCCCGCGCCGCGTACACCGGCGTCCTGGAGCTCCCGATGCCGACCATCGCGGCCGTGCACGGCTTCGCCCTCGGCGGCGGGTTCGAGCTGGCGCTCTCCTGCGACCTGATCGTCGCCGACCCGACGGCGGTCGTCGGACTGCCCGAGGTCTCCGTGGGTGTGATCCCCGGCGGCGGCGGTACGCAACTGCTGCCGCGCCGCGTCGGGGCGGCCCGCGCCGCCGAACTCATCTTCACCGCACGGCGGTTGGAGGCGCGCGAGGCGCACGAGCTGGGCCTCGTCGACCAGCTGGCGGCCGAAGGGGCCGACCGTGACGAGGCGCTGGCGCTGGCCTCCCGTATCGCCGGGAACTCGCCGGTCGGACTCCGGGCGGCGAAGCGCGCACTGCGGCTGGGGCACGGGCTGGACCTGCGGGCCGGTCTGGAGGTCGAGGACGCGGCGTGGCGTTCGGTGGCCTTCTCCGGGGACCGTACGGAGGGTGTCGCCGCGTTCAACGAGAAGCGGAAGCCGCAGTGGCCGGGCGAGTAGTCCGCAGGTTCTGTGTACGGAGTGTGACGACTCCTCGCTCCGAGTGATCAAATCATTCCGAAGCGTCCTAAGGTGGGGTGATGGGAGAGGATGCGCGCCTACGCGCCGTGGTGGAACTTGCCCAGGCGATGGCCTCGGCGCAGACCTCGAACGAGTCCTGGCGGGCCGCCGCGCTCGGCGCGCGCGACGCGCTGGCCGGCAGCTTCGCCGCGCTGTCCGTGTGGGAGCGGGACCTGGGGCGGCTCAAGGTCCTGGTGAACGCCGGGGACCTGGCGGAGGGGGAGGAGGAGTTCCCCGGGGACGAGTCGTATCCCGTGCACCGGTTCCCCGAGATCGCGGAGTTCCTGCACGAGCGGTGGGCGGGCGGCGGCGAGCCCAACGCCTGGGTCGAGACGGTCGACGGCCCGGCCACCGCGACCGGTCGGCCCGGCTACTGCCACCAGCGGGTCGCCGCGCTGCGCCGGCGCGGCCGGGGATGCTGCGTGGTGGCGCCGATCGTCCTGCACGGGCGGGCGTGGGGGGAGCTGTACGTGGCGAGGCCGCTCGGGGGGCGGGTCTTCGGCCGCGACGACGCGGATTTCGCGACCGTCATCGCCTCGGTCGTGGCGTCGGGGATCGCCCAGACGGAGCGCCTCGAAGAGGTCCGCCGGCTGGCCTTCACGGACCCGCTGACGGGGCTGGCGAACCGCCGCGCGGTGGACGCGCGCCTCGACGAGGCGGTCGCGCGGCACCGCGGGGACGGGGCGGTGGTCAGCCTGGTCGTCTGCGACCTCAACGGGCTCAAGCGGGTGAACGACACGCACGGGCACGCGGTGGGTGACCGGCTGCTGGAACGATTCGGCTCGCTGCTCTCCGTGTGCGGGGCGCGGCTGCCGGGGGCGCTCGCCGCGCGGCTCGGCGGCGACGAGTTCTGTCTGCTGACGGTGGGACCGCCGGCGGACGCCGTGGTGGAGGTCGCGGACGAACTGTGCCGCCGGGCCGCGGAGTTGGAGCTGGGCGAGGGGGTGGCGTGCGGGGTCGCGTCGACGGGGGACCCGATCGGGCCGCTGCCGTCGGCCCGCCGGCTGTTCCGTCTCGCGGACGCGGCGCAGTACCGGGCGAAGGCGGCGCGGTCGGTGGGGCCGGTGGTGGCGGGTCGGGACGGCGGGGTGGTCCGCCTGGCGGACGAGCCGCCGCGGGCGCCGTCGGGGGTGTCGTCGGGGGAGCGGAGACGGTTCCGGGGCATGACCAGGGGGTCGGGGTGACGGGTCCCTCCGGGGGTGGGGTTGCGGTTGTCGGGTGCCGGTCGGGGGTCACGCCGTCCGGGCATGACCCCTGAGCGTCCCCCGGCCCCCGACCCGCACCAACCGAGCCCGGCCCGCAGGGCCACCCCCGCCGGGGACGGCGACCCCGCCTAGTGACACGTTGAGTTTCAATCCGTACGCTCCTGAATATGGATATGCACACTGTCGTCGTGGGGCCGGCCGGCACCACCGCCGAGGACGTCGTCGCCGTCGCCCGCGGCAACGCCCGCGTCGAGCTCTCCGCCGACGCCCTCTCCGCCCTCGTCGCCGCCCGCGAGATCGTCGACGCGCTCGCCGCCAAGCCCGAGCCCGTGTACGGCGTCTCCACCGGCTTCGGCGCGCTCGCCAGCCGTGCCATCGGGCCGGACCTGCGCGGGCGGCTCCAGCGCAACATCGTGCGGTCGCACGCCGCCGGCATGGGCCCCCGGGTCGAGCGCGAGGTCGTGCGGGCGCTGATGTTCCTGCGGCTCAAGACCGTCGCGTCCGGGCACACCGGCGTACGCCCGCTGGTCGCGCAGACCATGGCGGACGTACTGAACGCCGGGATCACGCCCGTCGTGCACGAGTACGGCTCCCTCGGCTGCTCCGGCGACCTCGCGCCGCTCTCCCACTGCGCGCTGACGCTGATGGGCGAGGGCGACGCGGAGGGGCCGGACGGCGTCCTGAAGCCCGCGGGCGAGCTGCTGGCCGCGCACGGCATCAGGCCCGTCGAGCTGCGGGAGAAGGAGGGACTCGCGCTCCTCAACGGCACCGACGGAATGCTCGGCATGCTGGTCATGGCGCTCGCCGATCTCCAGCGGCTCTACACCTCCGCCGACATCACCGCCGCGCTGACACTGGAGGCCCTGCTCGGTACGGACAAGGTCCTCGCCCCCGAGCTGCACGCCATCCGCCCGCACCCCGGCCAGGGCGCCAGCGCCGACAACATGCTGCGGGTGCTCGCCGGGTCCGGGCTGACCGGGCACTTCCAGGAGGACGCGGCGCCCCGGGTGCAGGACGCGTACTCCGTGCGCTGCGCCCCGCAGGTCGCCGGCGCGGGCCGGGACACCCTCGCGTACGCCCGGATCGTCGCGGACCGCGAGCTGGCCTCCTCCGTCGACAATCCGGTGGTGCTGCTCGGGGGTACCTCCCAGGGCGAAGTCTCTGGGGGAGGCCGCGTGGAGTCCAACGGAAACTTCCACGGCGCCCCCGTCGCGTACGTCCTGGACTTCCTCGCGATCGTCGCCGCCGACCTCGGCTCCATCGCCGAGCGCCGCACGGACCGGCTGCTCGACAAGAACCGTTCGCACGGTCTGCCCGCCTTCCTCGCGGACGACCCCGGTCTCGACTCGGGCCTGATGATCGCCCAGTACACACAGGCCGCGCTGGTCAGTGAGATGAAGCGGCTGGCCGTCCCGGCGTCCGTCGACTCCATCCCGTCCTCGGCGATGCAGGAGGATCACGTGTCCATGGGCTGGTCGGCGGCGCGCAAGCTCCGTACGGCAGTCGGGAACCTGACCCGCGTCGTGGCCGTCGAGCTGTACGCGGCGACCCGCGCGATCGAGCTGCGCAGGGGCCTGATGCCCGCGCCCGCCTCGCTCGCGGTCATCGAGGCGCTGCGTGCGGCGGGGATAGAGGGTCCGGGTCCCGACCGGTTCCTGGCCCCGGATCTCGCGGCGGCCGACGCGTTCGTGCGCGAGGGCCGGCTGGTGGCGGCGGTGGAGCCGGTGACCGGCCCGCTGGCCTGAGTCACGGCATACGCGGAGAGGGCCGCCCGGCTGCCGGGCGGCCCTCTCCTTCTGCTTGCCGCCGCGTCAGAGCGCGGACGCGCCTCTGCGTGAGTGCGCGACGAAGGCCGCGCCCACGCAGAGGAACGCCGTCCCGGCGATCAGGTAGGGCGTGGTGTCCACGCCCGCTCCCGTATCGGCGAGGGCGAGCCCGGCCGAGTCCTCCTGGTCGGCTGCGGCGGACTGCTGCCGGCCCGTGCTCTGCTCGCTCGTGGCGTTCGCCGAGGGGACGAACCACATGGCGCAGAGCAGGATTCCGGCGGCGACGGCCGTGAGCAGCGGTCGGCGTACGGACACGTACACGTAATCGATCTCCCTTGGGAAAACGCCGAATTGGCTGGGTGCGCCGATGCTAGTGAAAGCAGCGGGTCGCGGGAAAGTCGCGTGGGGCGGGGGGCCTACTCTCCGGTTATGAGCACTCCTGACACATCCCGCTTTGTCCGTCTGCACGTTGAATTGGTGCTGGAGATCGGTGATCCACAAGCGCTGACCGCCGCCGCGCTGACCCGTATCGCGACGGACGATTCCATGCCGGACGAGGAACGCGAGCATGCCGGGTCGGCGGTGGGGGAGGACGCGGCCGAGGCCCTCGCGTATCTCGTGGAGCCGTCCGAGCTGGTCGGCGAGGTGCCCGGGGTGGAGCTGACCCAGGCGTCGTGGAGCAGTGAGCTGATCGACTACGACCCGGAGACGGTGGAATGGGATCTGGACGGGTACGACGAGGCGGAAGGTGACAATGGTGACGTGGACGACGGTCGGTAACGTGTCGACGGTGTCGGCGGCGGGAAGACCGGACGCCACGGCGGGATTCGGTCCGCGAGCGTGACACCCTTGTTCCCGGGGCGCTGTGTGAAGCGCGCCCCGGGACTGACAGAGGCGCCGCTCGTGTACATCCCGAAGCGCGAGTGGCGTTGCACACATCTTCGTCCGATGTGGAACCGGACGAACCGGTACGGGTGTTCTTAAAGGTCATGGGCAGGGAATCGGCGACGATGGAGAAGCGTGTGATGACGAACGGCAAGCGGCGCAAGGGCCTGACGGCCGCGTCCGCACTGCTCGGCGGGGTGCTGGTGCTCTCGGCCTGCAGCGGTGGCGACGGTGGCAAGGACTCCGGAGCCGAGCGTTCGAAGGATTCGCAGGCGCAGGTGGACGAGGCCGCGGCGAAGGACACGTCCGAGGCCCAGATAACCATCTCGCCCAAGAACGGCGCCGACAACGCGGGCATCAACAACGACGCGAAGGTCACCGTCACCAAGGGCACGCTCACCAAGGTCGAGATGACCACCGAGGACGGGGCCGCCGTCAAGGGCACGCTGGCCGCCGACGCGAAGAGCTGGAAGCCGGACGGCCAGCTGGAGCGCTCGACGACGTACAAGATCGTCGCCACGGCGAAGGACTCCAAGGACCGCGAGGCCCACGAGAACTCCTCCTTCACCACCGTCTCGCCGAACAACAGCTTCATCGGCAACTTCACGCCCGAGGACGGTTCGACCGTCGGCGTCGGAATGCCGGTCTCGCTCAACTTCGACAAGGGGATCACCAACAAGGCCGCCGTGCAGGGCGGGATCACCGTCACGTCGAGCAGTGGCCAGGAGGTCGTCGGTCACTGGTTCAACTCCCAGCGCCTGGACTTCCGCCCCGAGCAGTACTGGCAGGGCGGCTCCACCGTCACCCTGAAGCTGGCGCTCGACGGCGTCGAGGGCGCGGACGGTGTCTTCGGTGTCCAGCAGAAGACGGTCACCTTCAAGATCGGCCGTAACCAGGTCTCCACCGTCGACACCAAGGCCAAGACGATGACCGTCCAGCAGGACGGCAAGACGATCAGGACCATCCCGATCTCCGCCGGCTCCCCGGAGAACCCGACGTACAACGGCCAGATGGTGATCTCCGAGAAGTTCAAGGAGACCCGGATGAACGGTGCCACGGTCGGCTTCACGGACGACGACGGCAAGGGTGAGTACGACATCAAGGACGTCCCGCACGCGATGCGGCTCTCCACGTCGGGCACCTTCATCCACGGCAACTACTGGGGCGCCGACTCGATCTTCGGTTCGACCAACACCAGCCACGGCTGTGTCGGTCTGAACGACGCGAAGGGCGCGAACGACCCCGACCAGCCGGGTGCCTGGTTCTTCGACAACTCCATCGTCGGTGACGTGGTCGTCGTCAAGAACTCCCCGGACAAGACCATCCAGCCCGACAACGGCCTCAACGGCTGGAACCTGAGCTGGGCGGACTGGCAGGCCGGCTCCGCCGCCTGATCCCGTCCCTCCCCGTCCCGTCCCACACCGCGGCGGCACCCGATCCGGGTGCCGCCGCGGCGCGTGTGGGTAGGACTTATGAGGATTGTGTGGCCCCCCGCGCAACCAACGGCGCGGAAAGGCGGTCTCACTGTCCGGGAAGCGCTGACAACTCGGGGGCACGGACCGGGTAGTGAGCGTAGGTTCGGATCATGCTGATGACTCTGGGGACCCCGCCGTCCGAGGCGGAGACAGACGCCTGGCATGACGTGATCGCGGCTGCCCATCTCCAGGACGTGCCCGCGTCCGTCCCGGAACCCGGCCGCACCGAGACCGCCGGGAAGCTGCGCGTGCGGTCGCCCAACGCGCGGATGCTCCATCTGGTGTCGGTCGCTGCCGACGGCTCGTACGACGGCGTGGCCGCGCTGCTGCTGTTCACCGAGGAGAGCAACCGGCACACCGCCTTCCTCGACGCCCTGGTCGTCCGTCCCGAGGCCAGACGCCGGGGCGTGGGCGCCGCGCTGTGGGGCGCGATACGGGCCGAACTGACCGCCGACGGGCGCAGTTCGGTCTCCACCATGCTCGAAGTGGGCGGCGCCGGTGAGGCGTTCGTCGACGGGCTGGGCTTCGGCAAGGTGCTGCCGCTGGCCTGGTACGTCCAGCGGGTCCGGGAGGCGGACGCCGCGCTGCCCGAGGCACGACTGCCCGACGGCTACCGCTTCGCGGACTGGGACGGCGTCGTACCGGACGCGCTGGCGGACGAGTTCGCGCGGGCGCACGACGTGATGCGCGACGCCCCCGCCGGTGGTGTGGACGAGCGGACGCCGAGATGGGACGCGGAGCGGGTACGCGGCGCCGCCCGGCTCGTCGACGACCGGGGCGGCATCATCCTCACCTCCGTGGTGCTGGCGGAGGCCGAGGACGGTGGCGCCGAGAGCATCGCCGCGTACAGCGAACTCGTCCTGCGCGACCCGTCCCACACCCGGGCGCTCCAGTACGACACGGTGGTCGTCTCGGAGCACCGCGGGCGCGGACTCGGCCGGGCGGTCAAGCGCCATCTGCTGGGCACGCTCGCCGAACGCCATCCCGGAGTAAGGGAGATCAGCACCAGCGTCGCCGACGACAACGCGCCGATGCTGGCCGTGAACGCGGCGCTCGGCTACCGGCGCGAGAGGCCCGCCGGGATCTTCCAGGCCAAGCTCTAGGTCCTGCCTTCAAACTGGCGTCGTCCGCCCGCAGGCCGGACGCCGGTTCGATGACAGGACCTAGGTGTATTGACCCGGAGGGTTGTTGACGCGGGTGATGGGCGGGTGTCCGTCGAGTGCGGTGTGGCAGCGGTGGTGGTTGTAGGTGTGGAGGAAGTCTGTCAGGGCTTCGGTCCGCTCGGTGTTCGAGGTGTAGGGCCGCAGGTAGGCCCATTCGTCGAGCAGGGTGCGGTTGAAGCGTTCGACTTTGCCGTTGGTCTGGGGCCGGTAGGGGCGGGTGAGTTTGCCGGTCGCTCCGAGCTGGGCCAGGGCGGCCTTCCAGGCGAGGCCCTTGCGGTAGGCCCACGCGTTGTCGGTGAGGACCCGTTCGATGCGGGGGATGCCGTGGGCGTGGAAGAACGCGGCGGCGCGGGTGAGGAAACCGGCGCAGGTCGTGACCTTCTCGTCTGCGTGGATCTCGCTGTAGGCGAGGCGGGAGTGGTCGTCGACGGCGGAGTGGACGTAGTCGAAGCCCATGCCGCGGACCGGCCGGCCCGCTTCACGGCCCAGGGCACGGTGGCCGCCGCCGTCGGGAATGCGGCCGAGCTTCTTCACGTCCACGTGGACGAGTTCGCCCGGACGCTCGCGTTCGTAGCGCCGGATCACGGTGCCGGTGGGCCGGTCGGGCCAGGCCAGCCGGCTGAGACCGTGGCGGGCCAGGATCCGGTGGACGGTCGAGGCGGGCAGTCCCAGGACCGGGCCGATCCGGGCGGGACCGAGTTTGCGCTCCCGGCGCAGGTCACACACCCGGGCCTCGATACCGGCCGGGGTCCGGTGCGGCGTCGTGCGCGGCCGGCTGGACCGGTCGTGCAGCCCGGCCTCGCCTTCCGTCCGCCAGCGGCGGACCCACTTGTGGGCCGTGGCCCTCGATACACCCATCTCGGCCGCGACATGCGCGACCGGGCGGCCCGAGAAGACACGTTCGACCAGTAGACGCCTACCGAACACGGTCAGCCGGGCATTACGGTGGGACACGAAGACCTCCGAGTGGTGCGTTCCTAGACAGCTCCACCACACCGGAGGTCTTCGCCATGATCAAGCCCGACCAGTGTCAACAACGCTCGTGATCAATACACCTAGAGCTTCGCCGCCAGCTCGAAGGCGTGGGACGACACCCACGTGTACGCGGCCCGTACGTCGTCCACCACGCCGCGCTCGCGCAGCGCGGCCATCGCCGGATCGCCGCGGTCGGCGGACTCGTCGATGCCGCGCCAGCAGCGGTCCTGCCACCACAGGATCGTGCGGACGATGCCGTCCCGGTCGTCCAGACCGTAGGCGTCGCAGACCAGGGTGATCCGGCGGGCCGCCTCCGCGACATCCGGCACCCGGGGGCCGAGGTCCAGATACTGCCAGCAGACATGGGCGACGTCGTGGACACGGTCGCCGGGGGCGGCCAGGTCCCAGTCGACGAGGGCCACGGGCAGCCCGTCGGCGTAGACGGTGTTCCTGGGCGACAGGTCGTTGTGGCACACGACTTCGCGCCCGTCGGCGAGCGGCGACCCGGCCGTCAGGTCGTGGAACTCCCTGACGAGCTCCGCGACCCGCGCCAGCCGCTCGTCCGACAACGGCAGGGACACCTGCCCCTCGACGTACTGGAGCACCTCGCGCCCCTGCTCGTCCACACCCCGGTACCGGGGCGCCCCGCCCCAGCCCCGCGCCTCGAACAGCTCCAGCAACTCCCTTGTGTACGCCGCCCGTCGCGCCGACGGCGCGGAGCGCCGCACGGTGTCACCGACACGTACGACCTGATTGATGAACCCGCCCGGCAGAGGAGTCTCGTCCATACCCTCCACGATGCCAGGCCCCCGGCGCGTCACACGCCCCGGCGGATACGGGTGCGGGCCTCCGCGCCGCGTATCGCCTTCGTGCGGGTCGCCGTGAAGAACGCCGCCGGGTCGCGGCGGGTGCGCCAGGGGAGCGCGTTCACATAGCCGTCGACGAGGCGGAACTGGTCCAGGGCCTCGTCGTGCCTGGTCTGCCGTGTCAGGAAGTACGCCAGCAGGTGCCGCATCTCCGGGAGCCGGGGGTGGTCCTCGGGCGCCTCCGCCGTGTCCGCGAGGGCCGCGTCGACCAGCGCCGTCACATGCGGGTCCGTGTAGTCGCGGGAGGTCGCCGCGGCGTCGTGGTGGTCGAACCAGGCGATCAGCGGGAGCGCCGTCATCAGCGTGCCCGGCGGCGCGTCAGCCGTGGCCTGGGCGGCGAACTCGCGGGCCAGCTCCGCCGAGCCGTGCCACCGCGCGCTCCAGTACTGCATCGCGGCCTCGTGCGCCCCGTACAGCGGCGCCGACGTGGGATGCGGGGTGCGGGCCGTGATCTCCGCCCACAGTTCACGCATCCGCTCCGGGCCGTAGCCGACGCCCAGCGCCGTACGGATCTCGACGATGTACGGCGTCGGGTCGTCCGGACCGAGCTCCGCCGCGCGGACCGTGTCGGCGCGCACCCGCGGCAGCAGCTCGTGGAAGCCGTCCGCCTGCTCGGGCGTGGTGTGCTCGGCGTACGGCGAGCCCCGCAGCCGCCACGCGCGCGCGACCGTCGCCGACGCCTGGACCAGCTCCGCGTCCGCGTCGGGCCGGGTCGCGCGCCACGACCGGAGCCAGGAGTCCTGCCGGGCCGCCGCCTCGCCCAGTACACGCGCGTGGAGCGCACGGCGCTCCCAGTCCCGTTCCTTGCCCGTCGACGCCAGCAGCTCCGCCGCCGCCTCCCAGCGGCCCGCCCGCGCCTCGTCCAGGGCACGCTCCAGCGAGGCGTCCGGGCCGGCCAGTTCCGCGTTCTGCCGGTCCCTGGGGAGCAGCCCCAGCTCCGCTTCCGTACCGACCAGAGCGGACACGCTCCGGCGGGCCTTGAGCCAGAACCAGATACCGAACGCGAAGAGGACGAAGGGCAGAACGCGTGCCATCGGATGGCCCCCAGGGTTACGGAGAACAGGTGAAGAGAAGGTGTGGGGGATCTGCGGAGTATGCACCACCCCAGGTCAGCGCGGCAATGGCGCCTCCCCCCCGGAGCGGCGCCCCACTACCTGGGCAGCGTCGCCGGGCTGCCGCCGTTCGCCTCGTAGCCCGCCACCGCCAGCGCCCGGTACAGCGTGTACATCCCCGCCGGGTCCTCGCTGTGCGTCCACGGCATCGCGCCGACGTGGCCGTCCACCCGCACGAACTGGTTCATCGCCTCCGACCACCGCTCCGCCCGCACCAGGAAGACGATCAGCAGGTGCCGTACGTGCGCGAGCATCGGGTCGTCGGGGCGCGCCGCGTGCACCGCGAACATCGCGCCCTCCATCGCCTTCGACACCACCGCGCTGCGGTAGAAGTCCCGCACCAGCGCGATCTCCGGCAGATGCTCGTACACCGCGAACAGCGGCAGCGCGGCCAGCAGCGAACCCTGCGGGGCCCGCGCCGCCGACGCCGTCGCGAACCGGTCCGCGTCCTCGCGTGAGCCGTGCCACTTCTCGCACCAGTAGTGCAGCGCCGCGATGTGCGCGCCCATGTGGTCCGGCGCCCGGTCGATGACCTTCGCCCACAGCTGGTCGAACCGCTCGTGCGGATAGCCGAGCCCACGGGCCACGGCCAGCTCGATTATGTACGGCACGGGGTCGCCCGGCGCCAGCAGCGCCGCGTCGCCGCAGACCGAGCGGGCCTCCTCCAGGATGATCCGGAAGTCGTCCGTGCCGGCCGCCGACGACCGCCACGCCTGCTGCACCAGGAACTCCGCGTGCACCTGCGCGCCGCCCGCGTCCTTCGGCGATTCCGATCGCCACGCCCGCAGCCACGCGCCGCCGACTCCCGGTTTCCCCTGGAGTTCCAGCGCCGCCGCGCCCGCGAAGGCCTGGACGCGCTGCCAGCGCACCTCGCCCTCCTTGGCGGTTCCGGCCAGCAGCTGCGCGGCCGCCCGCCAGTCCTGGGTGCGCTGGACGACGTCGAGTACGTCGAGAAGATCCTGGTCCGGCCCCGGGAGCCGGATGTCCAGCTCCTCCTGCCGTACGAACTCGTACGAATCCGGGTCGGCGGCATCGGGCGCGCCGGGCTCGACCATACGGATGCCACCGCGGCGCCGCCGCACGTACGGGCCGACGACGGCCGCGACCATGCCCATCGCGATCAGGAACCAGAGAATCTCCATGTTCTCCATTGTCCCGGACGTGGACAGCTCTCTGAGCCGGGTCCGATCCGGCTACCCTCGGGCCTCATGACCGACGAGCACAGCTTCGAGACGATCGCGATCCACGCGGGGAACACTGCTGATCCCCTCACCGGCGCGGTCGTTCCCCCCATCTATCAGGTGTCCACGTACAAGCAGGACGGCGTGGGCGGACTGCGAGGCGGCTACGAGTACAGCCGCAGCGCCAACCCCACGCGTTCCGCGCTGGAGGAGAATCTGGCGGCCCTGGAGGGCGGCCGGCGCGGGCTCGCCTTCGCGTCCGGCCTCGCCGCCGAGGACTGCCTCCTGCGTACCCTGCTGTCGCCGGGTGATCACGTCGTGATCCCCAACGACGCGTACGGCGGCACCTTCCGCCTCTTCGCGAAGGTCGTCTCGCGCTGGGGCGTGGAGTGGTCGGTGGCCGACACCTCCGACCCGGCGTCGGTACGGGCGGCCCTGCGGCCCCGTACGAAGGCGATCTGGGTCGAGACCCCGTCGAACCCGCTCCTGGGCATCAGCGACATCGCGGCCCTCGCGGAGGTCGCCCGCACGGCCGGCGCCAAGCTCGTCGTCGACAACACCTTCGCGAGCCCCTACCTTCAGCAGCCGCTCGCCCTGGGCGCCGATGTCGTCGTGCACTCGACGACCAAGTACATGGGCGGTCATTCGGACGTCATCGGCGGCGCCCTGGTCACCGCCGACAACACGCTCGCCGACGAACTCGCCTACCACCAGAACGCGATGGGCGCGATCTCCGGCCCGTTCGACGCGTGGCTGGTGCTGCGCGGCGTGAAGACCCTCGCCGTCCGGATGGACCGGCACAGCGAGAACGCGACGCGCGTCGCCGAGATGCTGGCCCGGCACCCGAAGGTCGCGAAGGTCTACTACCCGGGCCTGCCCGAGCACCCCGGGCACGAGATCGCCGCCAAGCAGATGAAGTCCTTCGGCGGCATGGTGTCCTTCCAGGTCGCCGGCGGCGAGCAGGCGGCCATCGAGGTCTGCGGCCGGGCGAAGGTCTTCACGCTGGGGGAGTCCCTCGGCGGTGTCGAGTCGCTGATCGAGCACCCGGGCCGGATGACGCACGCCTCGGCGGCGGGCTCACCGCTGGAGGTGCCGGACGACCTGATCCGGCTGTCGGTCGGCATCGAGTCCGCCGACGATCTGCTGACGGACCTTCAGCAGGCGCTGGCCTGACGGGAGTCGGGCGGCGACGCCCGGCCCCTACCAGCCCTCCAGCGGCGGTGTCTTCCGGGACGGCGGGACCGACCACGGCTCCACGACCGACGCCCAGACCGTGAAGGCGACCACGGCCACCGTGACGAGCAGCCAGAACAGCAGGCGCCAGGTGCGCCTGCGGTTCAGAACGCGGGTACCGAGGGCGGTCGCGCGGGCCGTCAGATCGGCGGGGACCGGCGGATGCCGCACGTCGAGCATCCGGCGGACCTCGTCCTCCTTACGGCTGTGGCCGCTCACCGCGTCACCTGCCGGTGGAGCAGCGACAGCGGCCAGTGCGGCGCCGGACGGCGGGCCGGTTCGGGCTGCCGCATCGTGACGACCGCCCGTGCGTAGATCGCGCGCACCCGGTCGGCCGGCAGTCCGATCAGCGCCGCCGTCTGCTCCTCGGCGACCCCCTCGTACAGCCGCAGTACGAGGATGAGCCGTTCCTGCGGGCCGAGCCGGCCGAGCAGGCCCTCACCCGTGCGGGGCTGATACCGCCAGGCGCCGCGCGCGTAGCGGGTGGCGATCTCCTGGCGGGCGCGGTCGTAGGGGTCGTCGCCGCGCAGCCGGTCCCAGTCCGCGTACGTACGGGCCAGGGCGGCCGTCAGCAGGCGCTCGGCGCGCGGCTTGGTGTCGGCGGGCTCACCCGTCAGCAGTGTGGCGGCATGCAGCAGTCGGCCTGCCGCGCCCGCGACGAACGCCTCGAACTCCCGGGCGCGACGACGATCCGTACCCGTCTGCTGTCGCTGTCGCACACCTCATATGAGGACACACCCCGGCCCGGGTCAAGAGGCCGGCGGCGCCTCCGTGCCGGCGGGTTCGTCCGCGGGGACGCGGTTCGCGGCCGGTTCGGCCGGCGCGGGACCCGACTGCCGTGCGGACAGGGCGGAGTTGAACCGGGTGAGGAGGGTGCAGAACGATTCCCGTTCCTCCTCCGTCCAGCCGTCCGTGACCTGAGACATCAGCTCGCGGCGTGAGGAGCGGACCTCTTCGAGACGGTTGAGCCCGCGCACCGAGAGTTCCAGGACGACGGCCCGGCCGTCCTCCGGGTGGGACGTGCGCTTGACCAGGCCGGTGTCGACGAGAGGCGCGACCTGGCGGGTGACGGTGGAGGAGTCGATCCCCATCCCCGCGGCCAGCGCCTTGACGCCCATCGGGCCTTCCAGATCAAGGCGGTTGAGCAGGAGGTAGGCGGCGCGGTCCATGGAGTTGCGCACCTGGCCGACGCCGCCGAGACGGGTCTGTTCCGCCCGTCGGGCGAATACGGCCACCTGGTGCTGGAGTGCGTCGAGGAGTGGGGCGTCGTCAGTGCGGGCGCCGGTGGGGGCGTCGCCGGTGGCGACGGATTCGGTACCGACGGAAGGTGCCGGTGCGGCCTCTAAAGGTGCGGAGCCGGAGGGGTCGGAACCTGCGGGTTCGGAACCGGAGCCCGGGGAGGCCGACACAGCGGAAGTCATGTCCTGAGTAGGGGGCATGGCTGGGGCTCTCTCGTGCGGTGGTCGGTTGGTGGGGGACAGAGTACGCGGCCCTGCCGTTGGCCGTACCGGCCCCGCGCAAACCTGTGGACGGGCCCTCGTTCCGGGCGGCCGAGCGGCGGATGAGCTGCGAGACTGGCGGTCATGACCTTCGGTACGTCGCGTCCCTCCGGATCGTTCACTTCCGCTTCCTCGCGCGGCTCCGCGCCCGCGCTGATCCTCGACGACATTCGCGGGGCGCAGAAGATGCTCACCGGTGTGGCACGGATGACCGCGATGGAGGGCAGCAGGCATCTGACCCGCCTGGTCGGCTCACCGGTCCATCTGAAGTGCGAGAACCTCCAGCGCACCGGGTCGTTCAAGCTGCGCGGCGCTTACGTGCGGATCGCCGGTCTCTCGCCGGAGGAGCGCGCGGCCGGTGTGGTCGCCGCCAGCGCGGGCAACCACGCGCAGGGCGTCGCGCTCGCCTCGACCCTGCTCGGGGTGCGCTCCACGGTGTTCATGCCCCTGGCGGCGCCGCTGCCCAAGGTGGCCGCGACCCGTGAGTACGGCGCGGAGGTACGGCTGCACGGCCAGGTCGTCGACGAGACCCTGGCCGCCGCGCAGGAGTACGCGCGGGAGACCGGCGCGGTCTTCATCCACCCCTTCGACCACCCGGACATCATCGCCGGACAGGGCACGGTGGGCCTGGAGATCCTGGAGCAGTGCCCCGAGGTGCGGACGATCCTCGTAGGTCTCGGCGGCGGCGGTCTCGCCGCGGGCATCGCGGTGGCGGTGAAGGCGGTGCGGCCCGACGTCACGGTGATCGCTGTGCAGGCGGAGGGCGCCGCCGCGTTCCCGCCGTCGCTGCGGGCCGGGCGGCCGATGTCGATCGGCGAGCAGCAGACGATGGCGGACGGCATCAAGGTGGGCCGGCCGGGCGATATCACGTTCCCGATGATCAGGGACCTGGTCGACGAGGTGCGGACGGTGTCCGAGGACGAGCTGTCCAGCGCGCTGCTGCTCTGTCTGGAGCGGGCGAAGCTCGTGGTGGAGCCGGCCGGGGCGAGCACGGTCGCCGCGCTGCTGAGCACCCCGAAGGCGTTCCGGGGGCCGGTGGTCGCCGTGCTGTCGGGCGGCAACGTGGACCCCCTGCTGATGCAGCGGATCCTGCGGCACGGGATGGCGGCGGCCGGGCGCTATCTGGGGCTGCGGCTTCGGATCACCGACCGGCCGGGGGCGCTCGCGACGCTGCTCGGGGTGCTGTCGGTGGCCGACGCCAACGTATTGGACGTGGGTCACGTACGGACCGATCCGCGGCTCGGGCTGACGGAGGCGGACGTGGAGCTGCGTCTGGAGACGAAGGGGCCGGAGCACTGCGCGGACGTGGAGGCGGCGCTGCGCGAGGCGGGCTACACGATCCTGGGCTGAGCGGCCGAAACCAGCACCCAGTCGCCTTTACGTAGAGCTTACTTAATTCTCTTGCCTGTCGCGATGTATCGCGTTAGCGTCAGGGTCTGCCGCTGATCGGCTTAAGCTGTCGTTGACGCGGATCGCACCATTTGTACGAATCTGACACAACTCTGGGAGTACCCCTATGCCAGGCGCCATCTACGCCGAAGGCCTGGTCAAGACGTTCGGCGACGTACGAGCACTGGACGGCGTCGATCTCGATGTCCCCGAAGGCACGGTCCTGGGCCTGCTCGGCCCCAACGGCGCGGGCAAGACCACCGCGGTCCGAGTGCTGACGACCCTGCTCCAGCCCGACAGCGGCAAGGCCGTCGTCGCCGGCATCGACGTGCTCAAGCACCCCAACGAGGTGCGCAGGAACATCGGACTCTCCGGCCAGTTCGCCGCGGTCGACGAGTATCTGACGGGCCGCGAGAACCTCCGGATGGTCGGCCAGCTCTACCAGCAGAGCGCCCGCGCCGCGAAGGCCAGGGCCGTCGAACTGCTGGAGCGCTTCAATCTCAGCGACGCCGCCGACCGCACCGCCAAGACCTACTCCGGCGGTATGCGCAGGCGCCTGGACCTCGCGGCGGCGCTCGTCGTCTCCCCGCCGGTGATGTTCATGGACGAGCCGACGACCGGACTCGACCCGCGCAACCGCCAGCAACTATGGGGAATCATCGAGGAGTTGGTCGCGGGCGGCACCACACTGCTGCTCACCACCCAGTATCTGGAAGAGGCCGACCACCTCGCCCACGACATCTGCGTCATCGACCACGGGCAGGTCATCGCACGCGGCACCGCCGACGCACTCAAGGCCCGCACGGGCGGCGAGCGCGTCGAGGTCGTCGTCCACGAACGCGACCAGATCACCCGGACCCACGACGTGCTCGCCGGCTTCGGCAAGGGCGACGTGATGGTCGCCCAGCACACCCGCAAGCTCACCGTCCCGGTCACCGGCGGAGCCAAGCTGCTCGCCGAGATCATCAGGGAACTCGACGCCAGGGGCGTCGAGATCGACGACATCGGGCTGCGCCGCCCCACCCTCGACGACGTCTTCATCTCCCTCACCGGCCGCGCGGCCGAGGAGGGCCGGGACGGCGGCGACGGCCCGGCGCCGGGCACCGCACCCGGCGTCTCCCCGGCCAGGACGGCGAGCGCCACCGAGAGCACGAGCACGACCACGGGCCCGAAGGAGAGCGCCAAGTGAGCGCCGTAACCGAGGCCTCGCCGAAGGCCCTCGCCCCACGCCCGCGCGGCGGCGTCGTCCAGTCCGTCCGCGACTCCCTCGTGGTCGCCAAGCGCAATCCGATCCGGATGCTCCGCATCCCGAATCTTCTTCGCAGAGCTTCGATTCGATTCAACTGGTCGGCGTCAGCAGTCCACGTTCGTTGGGTGAGCGCCGAAACGGAGCGGTCGCATGAGCATGGTGGCTGACTCCTGGGCATCACCCGCGGAACGTGGGTATGACACCCCGCCGAGTGGTCTCCCCCAACAGGGGGGACCACTCGGTCAGCGCTTAGGTGCAGCCGAGGGCGCCTGCGCCCGACCGGCCGCTGTGAACAGTACTTCCGGTTGGTGCCAGAACATCGACCCACGTCTCGTAGACGGAGCAGCTTATGTTGATGCTTGCTGCGTGAGACCCGGCCGTGATGGTTTTACAGCTCTTGGCGCCGACGATGGGCGGGCCCACCGGGTGGTGAATCAGCAAGCTGACGCACAAGCGTGTGCCGATTGCGTTCGGCCCATGATGCACGCCTTCCGCAATGATCTTGCTGCTGGTCTCCCGGGGGTACTTCGCCTCGGCGTATGCCTGAATTGATACGTCGCCGGCCGCCGGAGCGGCCTGGGCGCCCGCACTGCTCACCATGCCGAGAACCGCCGTTGCTCCCAGGACAGCTGAAAGGCGCTTGAATCCAGTTCTCTTGCTCATGAATGATCTCCCTCGGTCGCCATGGTCGTTCTCTGGACAGGCGCGACACTGATACGGAGGGTAGTGGGATGCAACTTTACGGTTAGGTGATTTGAGTCACGCGCCCCCTGCTTGTGCGGGCTGTCCTTCCAGGAGGCACAGGTGACAGCAGGGCAACCGCCGAACGCTGAAGTGGAGGCGATTCGATGTGTATCGCGGGAGAAGGCACTGCCGCTCCCCCCCGCAGGGCTGGGCGCAAGAGCGACTTGCCGATTTTTGTTGATCGTGAATCCAACTCGCTGCGCATCGGGCAGCGTCTGAGCGCAAGGAATGGGTACGCCGCATGAGCGCCGCGACTGACTCTCTGGTCATCGCCCGAAGGAACCTGATTCGGATGACAAGGATTCCCGAGGTGGTCCTTTTCGGGATCATCCAGCCGATCATGTTCGTGGTCCTTTTCACGTACGTCTTCGGTGGCTCCATCCGCGTCGGCAACAGCACCAGCGCTGACGTGTACAAGAACTTCCTGATGGCGGGCATCTTCGCGCAGACCGTCACCTTCGCCACCGCCGGATCGGCCGCTGGGATCGCCGACGACATGCAGAAGGGCCTCGTCGACCGATTTCGCTCGCTCCCCATGGCCCGCGGTGCCGTCCTCACGGGCCGCACCGTGGCCGACCTCGTACAGACGGCCATCACGCTTCTGGTGCTGGCGATCGTCGCGCTGATTGTGGGCTGGCGCCCCGGCTTCGCGGAGCCGACCAACGTCGGCAAGATCCTGGCGGGCTTCGGCCTCCTACTCCTCCTTGGGTATGCGTTCACCTGGATTGGTGCGCTGATTGGTCTGTCCGTGCGGACCCCGGAGGCCGCGACGTCTGGCGGGATCATCTGGCTGTTCCCGGTCACCTTCGTCTCGAACGCCTTCGTGGACTCCAGCCAGATGACGCCCTGGTTGCGGCACATCGCCGACTGGAATCCCTTCAGCGCGACGGTGCAGGCGGCCCGCCAGTTGTTCGGCGATCCCGGCGTGTCCCAGTCCGGCGCTTGGCCCATGCAGTACCCCGTATGGGCGACGCTCATCTACTCCGCGTTGATCGTCATCATCTTCCGCACCCTGGCGGTTCGTAAGTACCGTCGCGCGGCCGGTTGATCACACCTCCGTGAGCAAGCCCCCCGCCTTCCATTGGGCGGCGGCTTTTTCGAGTGACGAGGCATCGGCCCAGCGCGGCCTTGACCGCTTGGGTCGGTTGGCCATCAAGGAGTTTGGGGCGCTCCCACTTCGTTCGCGGGCTCATCGAGCCAGAGGGTGTGTGCCCCGTCCGTGTCGACACTCAGGCCGTAGCGGTCGACGCCGGGGCGGCCGGCGCTCACCCAGTGGGTGAGAAGGGGCAGGCCTACCGCGAGTTCCTGATGGCGGGCATCTTCGCGCAGACCGTCACCTTCGCCACGGCGGCGGGCGCCGGAATCGCCGACGACATGCACAAGGGGCTCATCGACCGGTTCCGCTCACTGCCCATGGCACGCGGCGCGGTCCTCACCGGACGTACGCTCGCCGACCTCGTACAGACCGCGCTGACACTCGTCGTCCTCGCTGTCGTCGCGCTGCTCATCGGCTGGCGCACGCACGAGAACATCGGCAGCGTTCTCGCCGGTTTCGCGCTGCTGTTCTTCCTCGGGTACGCGTTCTCCTGGATCGGCGCGCTGATCGGGCTCATCGTCCGTACGCCGGAGGCCGCCACGTCCGGCGGGCTGATCTGGCTCTTCCCGCTGACGTTCATCTCCAACGCCTTCGTACCGGTCAACGGCATGCCGGTGTTCCTTCAGCACGTCGCGGAGTGGAACCCCTTCAGTGCGACCGTGCGGGCGGCGCGTGAGCTGTTCGGCAACACGATCCCGGGCCGCGAGGCCTCGGTGACCGGGGCGTGGCCGATGGAGCACCCGATCTGGGCGTCGCTGATCTGGTCGGTCCTGATCATCGTGGTCTTCCGCACCCTGGCCATACGGCGCTACCGCTCGGCCACGGCGTAGCACTTCCTCGGCGCCGGACGGGCCACGAGCCCGTCCGGCGCCGCCGCTCAGTCCTGATAGGGCTTCGCGGCCAGGATCTTCACCGAGGCCTTGTTGCCGTTCGGCAGCTCGTACTCCGCTTCCTCGCCGACCTTCTTGCCGTTCACGCCGACGCCGAGGGGCGACTGCGGCGAGTACGTCTCGATGTCGGTGCTCGCGTATTCACGCGAAGCCATCAGGAACGTCAGAGTGTCGTCCTCGTCGCCGTCGAACGCGATCGTCACGACCATGCCCGGCTCCACGATCCCGTCGTCCGCCGGAGCCTCGCCCACCTTGGCGTTCTGCAGGAGCTGGGTCAGCTGGCGCACCCGCAGCTCCTGCTTACCCTGCTCCTCCTTGGCCGCGTGGTACCCGCCGTTCTCCTTCAGGTCCCCCTCCTCGCGGGCGGCCTCGATCTTCTGGGCGATCTCGACGCGCGCGGGACCAGACAGGTATTCCAGCTCGGCCTTGAGCTGGTTGTACGACGCCTGGGTGAGCCAGGTGACGTTCTCGCTGGTCTGGGTCACAGGTGCTCCTCGTAGGTACTGGGAATACAAAGCAACGCCCTACCCAGAAGGATTGTGCCTTCTCGGGTGGGCGAAACCACGAGCCTAACAATTCCGCGACGCGAGAGCAGGACGAAAGGCATCAGAATCACATCAACGCAGGTCAGCGGGGTGAACCTGGGCGAAAGTCGGGGAGGGTCAGACCCGGATCCGGGCGGCCGGGACGTGGACCACGCCTGTCAGCTGCCGTCCGCCGTACACCCGACGAGCTCCGCGCTCGTCGCGCTCAGGGTCGTACGGACAGTGACGACCTCGTCGATCCGGGTCCCGGGACCCTCGAAACGGACGTCCTTGCGGCCCACCTCGGCGCCGTCCTCGGCCCGCGAACGCAGGGTGCACACGCCGGCCGCGTCCCGGTCCTTGCGGACTTCGAGATGCACCTCGACGGAGGTGTCCGATACCCGCTTGAATTTGATGAGCTCGCCCGAGACACTCTGGCCTGCCACATAGTCGTAACCGAACCACCCGACGAGCGCGAGCAGGCCGACGCCGAGCACCGAGCCGACGATCTTGAGCTTGCGGTCCGCGTGCTCGTCCGACGAGCGACCGTAACGGTCCTCCGGAAGAACCGGTGTGCGTACCGCGGTCATGATCGTTCCCCTCCGGAATTTTCCGTGCCTCGATTCCGTCACTATAGAAGCCGCCCGATGCGACAAATCACTGAGGACCGAGTCTTGACTGACCAGCTGCGTTTGATGGCCGTGCACGCCCACCCCGACGACGAGTCGAGCAAGGGCGCGGCCACCATGGCCAAGTACGTATCCGAGGGGGTGGACGTGCTGGTCGTTACCTGCACCGGAGGCGAGCGCGGCTCCGTCCTCAACCCCAGACTCCAGGGTGACTCCTACATCGAGGAGCACATCCACGAGGTGCGCAAGAAGGAGATGGACGAGGCCCGGGAGATCCTCGGCGTCCGTCAGTCCTGGCTCGGTTACGTCGACTCGGGCCTGCCCGAGGGCGACCCGCTGCCGCCGCTCCCCGAGGGCTGCTTCGCACTGGAGGACGTCGACGAGGCGGCCGGCCGCCTCGTGCGGATGATCCGCGAGCAGAAGCCGCACGTCGTCACGACGTACGACGAGAACGGTGGATACCCGCACCCCGACCACATCATGACCCACAAGATCTCGATGGTGGCCTTCGAGTCGGCGGCGGACGCGGAGAAGTACCCCGAGGCGGAGTTCGGGCCGGTCTGGCAGCCGCAGAAGCTCTACTTCAACCAGGGCTTCAACCGTCCCCGCACGGTCGCGCTGCACGAGGCGCTGCTGGCACGCGGGCTCGAATCCCCGTACGGCGACTGGCTGGAGCGGTGGAAGGAGTTCGCGCGCGTGGAGCGGACGCTGACCACGCACGTGCCGTGCGCCGACTTCTACGAGATCCGCGACAAGGCGCTCGTCGCACACGCCACGCAGATCGACCCGGACGGCGGCTGGTTCCGCGTTCCGATGGACGTCCAGCGGGAGGTCTGGCCGACCGAGGAGTACGAGCTGGCGAAGTCGCTCGTGGACACCTCCCTCCCCGAGAGCGACCTCTTCGCGGGCATCCGCGACAATGCCTGATATGTATGCGACCCAGGCAGTGACGCAGCTCGTCCCGCTCGCGAAGGAGCTGGACGAGAACAAGGTGACGCCCGGCGTCCTCGGCTTCATCGTCTTCGCCGTGATGGCGAGCGCGGTGTGGCTCCTGATGAAGTCGATGAACCGCCACATGGGCAAGGTCGACTTCGAGGAGACGCCGGAGGACGGGACGAAGGCGCCCGCGGCGCCAGTGGGCGACCCGACGCCTTAACACCGACGACCCGCCCCCCTCCACCCGCCGACGGCCCTTCAAGGCGCGCGGTCAGCGGGAGCGCCGGGCTTCCCCGCGCGGTGCGCCCGGGTGGGGCGGCGCGTGAGCGATTCCAGCGGTGACCCGGTCGCCGCTGGAACGCCGGTCCCGGCCGGCAGGGGACCGGACGGGCGGGACCGGCTGCCCGATGGGCCACCGACCGCCGCCGCGCGGTGCCGCGTGTCCGTCGCCGGGGCGATCGGGCGGTCCCTGAGCGTTTCCGGCGCGATGGCGGTTGTCTCCGGCGGGCCCGCGGCGGGGCGCCCGGACGTCCCGCCGGCCGACGGTGGTCGGTCAGGCGCCGACCTGTTCCACCGGGACGCCCATCACCTCGCGGGCGTGGCGGTTCGGGACCATGCCGAGGCGCCAGGCCTGCCAGCCGTCCTCCAGCGTGACGCCGCGCTCCAGCATCACCGCGAACGTCTCCGCGCACTCCTCCAGCTTGCCGTCGCGCGTCGCGTGCCGCGCCGCCGTCAGTTCGGCCAGTTCCTGCTCCGCCACCACCGATCCGACCTCGACGCCGCCCGCCGAGCCGTACGGCAGCAGCGTGCAGCGCAGGAAGCGGGCCCAGTCGGCGCCGCGGTGGTCGCCGTACGAGGTGAACAGCGCCGTCGCCTCGTCGCACAGAGCCAGCGCCTGGACCGCCTTGCTGTTGCCCGCGTCCACGATCGCGAGCTCCAGACACGTCCACGCCTCGCCGTGCGCGACACCGATCCGGCGGAAGTCCGCGCGGGCGTCGACCAGCAGCTGCCGGGCGAAGCCGGAGTTACGGAGATTGCCGGTCTGCGCCGCCCGCTGGTCGCGGGTGACCCGGCCCGAGTGGTGCCGGGCGCAGGCCAGCCCGTACACGTCGCGCATCCGGGAGAACATCGAGCGTGCCCGCTCCAGTTCGCGTACCGCCTGCGCCGCGTCGCCGCACTCCTCCAGCGCCTGGCCCAGGTAGTACAGCGTCCACGCCTCGCCGCGCGCGTCCTCGTTGTCCCGGTGCCTGGCCAGCGCCTGGCGGAACTGGTCCGCCGCCGACTCCGGTTCGTTGTCCACCAGCCGGGCCCGCGCCAGCTGCGTCAGCGCCCACGCCTCGCCGCGGCCGTCACGCGTGCGGCCGTACAGGTCCAGCGCCTGGCCCAACTCCGCCTCGGCGAGCGGGACATCGCCCAGCCGCAGACACACCTGCCCGAGCTGGAAATGCGTCCACGCCTCACCGTGCAGCGACTCGCCCTCGCGGTGCAGGACCAGCGCCGTCGACAGCAGTGCGACCGCCTCGTTGAGATTCGCCCGGTCACGTTCCACCGCGGCCAGCGCGTGCAGCGTCCACGCGCGGTCGGCCCCGAGCCGGGCCGGGGCCTGGAGGTCGAGCGCCTCGCGCAGCTTCGCCGACGCCTCCGTCAGATTGCCCTGGTGGTGCAGCGTGATGCCGAGCGAACAGAGCGCGCGGGCCACACCCGCGTCGTGATGCGCCTCCCGGTAGAGGTCGACCACCGACGTCAGGGTCGTGCGCGCCTTGTCCAGCTCGCCGAGCTGCCGGGCCGCGATACCCGTACGCCACTGCACGGAACGGGCCAGCAGCCCCTGGTCGACGGCCTGCGTCAACTCGCTGATCTCACCGAGCCGGTAGAGGTCCCCGCGCAGCAGGCAGTAGTCGCAGAGCGCGCCCAGCAGGGCCAGTACCGCAGCCTGGTCGACACCCTCCGCGTGCCGCAGCGCCGCGGTGATGAAGCTCGACTCGTCGTCCAGCCAGCGCAGCGCGGCGTCGAGCGAGGCGAAGCCGTGACCGCCGAACTGGTCGGCGCGCGTGGACGTCTTGCCGTCGACCAGCCGGATCACCGAGTCGGCGAGCTCCGAGTAGTTCTTGATGAGCCGTTCCTGCGCGGCCGTGCGGTCCGCGGCCTCCTCCTCGTCCAGCAGCCGGGCGAGCGCGAAGTTCCGTACGACGTCGTGGAGCCGGTAGCGGCTGGCCCGTACGTGGTCGATCAGGCCCGCGCGGGACAGCACCGTCAGCAGCCGCTCGGCCTCCTGCTCGTCGGTGGCCAGCAGCGCGGCGGCGGCAGCGGCGCCGAGCGACGCCCTTCCCGCCAGCGCGAGCCGCCGCAGCAGCCTGCGCCCCTGGTCGCTCTGGTCGGTGTGGCGCAGCCACAGCGCCCGTTCGGCCGGGTCGACCGGGCCGTACGCCTCCAGATCCGTGGCCAGCTGGTGCGACGTACGCGAACCGAGCGACGAGCCCGCGACACGCAGAGCCAGCGGCAGACCGCCGCACAGCTCGCCGATCCTGTCGATGGCCTGGGCGTCGTAGGGTCCGCCCACCGGCTCCTCGCCGGCGGCGCGCAGCAACTCCTCGCAGCCCGCGCCGTCCAGGGCCTCCACCGGCAACTGGTGCACCCACGCCGGGGTGTCCGCCGGCAGCTCGACGGGCTGACGGGACGTCACCAGCACCAGACTGTCGGAGCGTTCGGGCACCAGCGTGCGGATCTGCTCCGCGTCGGAGGCGTCGTCGAGCACGATCGTCACCGGCAGACCGGTCAGATGCTGGTGGTACAGCTCGCTCAGCCGCCGCACCTGCTGCTCGGGCGACGACCGCTCACGGAACAGCAGTTGCTCGCGGGGCGCGCCCAGCCGGTTCAGCAGATGGAGCAGCGCGTCCCGCGTCGACAGCGGCGCCTCGCCCGCGTCCCCGCCCCGCAGGTCCACCACGCACGCCCCGCGGAACTGGTCCCTCAACTGGTGTGTCGCCCGTACGGCGAGCGTGGTCCGGCCGGACCCCGGCGCGCCGTACAGCACGACGACCGTCGGCTTCGTCTCCGTCGACGCGCGCGCCGCGTGCACCCAGCGCGCGATCTGCCCGATCGCCTCGCGACGGCCCGCGAACGGGCCGTCGGACTGCGGGAGATGACCGAAGGACTGCTCCAGCACACTGCGCCTGCGGGCGGCGGCACTGCGGTCGGCGCCGCGCAACTGCGGGACCACGGTGGGCTTCTTGGTCGTACGCCGCGTCGCCTGGGTCAGTACCCGCTGCTGATCCAGGTACGGGCGGATGCCCCGTACCTCCAGGGCCGTCAGCCACTGGAGCCTCAACTGCTCGACGTCGCCCGGCTGTCCGGCCGCTCCGCCGCGTCCCGCCGGGTGGCCGTTGGAGGCCACCTTCGCCACGGCCGTCGCCCCGCCGACGACGCCGACGATCACGCCCGTGCCGACGGCCGTCTCCGCGCCCGTACCCAGAGCGACGTCCGCGACGACCGCCGACGCGGCGGCGACGACCGCCACCAGGGCGGGAGTTCCGAGCGCGCCCCTGCCGAACCGCTCCGACATCGGCCGCCGCGCGGCCTCCGCCTCGTCCGACGCCGCCTCGTACAGCGCGTACTCGTCGGCGGCGGACTCCGCGATCGCCTCCAACGCGCCCCGCCCGCGCGTCAGTAGGACATTGCCGTCGATCCGTCCGCCGGAGCGCCGCACCTCTTCCTCGACGGCGCGTACCAACAGCTTCTCCGCCTCGGTCCGATGGCTGTCCCGCATATGCATCCCCCTCCGAGAGCATCCGGTGCATTGACCTGCCCCGGGCCCGTCCTGCGATCCGGCCCCGCGCCAGTGTCCTGCGCGAGACCCGCGAGCGCGAGGCGGCCGGCCGGGCCCGCGGCGGCCGATGTCGCCGGTCCGGAGCCGGGTGCCTGCGCGCGTATCCGGTGCGTACGTGTGCCCGTACTTCGGCGTACGGGTGCCTGTACGTCTTGCCCGCGCGGCGCCCGTGTTACGCCCGCGGCGGAAAGAGCCCGGTCAGGGGCGCCGGCGCGTGGCCCGCGGCAGGGACCCCGGCTTACGCTCGGGACGGCGGGTGTCGTGCCGGTCCACAGCTGACGGAGGAATCCATGGGTGAAGGCGTCCTGCGTGCCGTTCCCGGTCCCGGCCGCGACGAAGGGCCCGACGATCCGCTGATGCGCGACCTCGTGGGGGCCGCGCTGCGCCGGGCCCGGCTGCGGCAGGGCCGCACGCTCAAGGACGTCGCCGACCGGGCGCAGGTGTCACTGCCGTATCTCTCGGAGATCGAGCGCGGGCGCAAGGAACCGTCGTCCGAGGTGCTCGCGGCGGTCTGCCGCGCGCTCGGTCTGCATCTGGTCGACCTGTTGGGCGCGCTGCACTCCGACCTGTCGACGCCGTGGACGACCGCGCACCGCTCCACGGTGCGCTCCGCCCGCGACGGCGGGACCGGGGCACTGCTCCTCGCGGCGTGACCCGCCGGACGGGCGGACCGAGCCCGTCCGGCGGTCGAGGGCGGACCGCCGTCCGCCCCGCGCCCCCTCGTCCCGCTCTACCGGCCGCGTTCCGCGAGTTCGCGAGTGGTGATCACACCGTCCACCAGGCCGTACTCCTTGGCCTGCGCCGCCGTGAAGTACTTGTCCCGGTCGGTGTCCTCCCGCAGCCGCTCCACGCTCTGACCCGTGTGGTGCGACAGGATGTCCTCGATCTCGGCCCTCGTGCGCAGCACCTCCGCCGCCTGGATCTCCAGGTCCGCCGCCTCACCCTGCCCCTGCGTGGACGGCTGGTGCAGCAGCACCCGCGAGTGCTGGAGCGCCGTCCGTTTGCCGGGCGCGCCCGCCGCGAGGAGTACGGCGGCGCCGGAGCCCGCCTGGCCGAGACAGACGGTCGCGACGTCCGCCCGTACGAACTGCATCGTGTCGTAGATCGCGGTCAGCCCGGTGGCCGAGCCGCCGGGGGAGTTGATGTAGAGGCAGATGTCCATGTCGCTGCTCTCGTGGTCGAGATGGAGCATCTGCGCCATGACCACGTTCGCGACGCCGTCGTCGATCGACGTGCCGAGGAAGATGATCCGCTCGGAGAGCAGCCGGCTGAAGACGTCGTAGGAACGCTCGCCGTTCGGTGTCCGCTCGACGACCACGGGGACGGTGTACTGCCCGCTCATGCCGCGGCCCCCTTGCCCGTGGTGCGGGCACCGCCGGCGGCGCGCGTACCGCCGGCGGCGCGCGTACCGCCGGCGCTGCCCGCGGGCTCGAAGCCGAAGCCGCTCGCCGCGTCACCGCCCAGCTCCGCCACACCGCGTACGACGCGGTCGACGAAGCCGTACTCCTTCGCCTGCTCCGCCGTGAACCACCGGTCCCGGCGCTGGTCGGCCGCGATCGTCTCCAGGCTCTGGCCGCAGTGCTCCGCGATCAGCTTCTGCATGGTGAGCTTGGTGTACGCGAGATTCTCGGCCTGTACGGCGATGTCGGCCGCCGTCCCGCCGAGCCCGCCGGACGGCTGGTGCATCATGATCCGCGCGTTCGGCAGGGCGTAGCGCTTGCCGGGTGTCCCCGCGCAGAGCAGGAACTGGCCCATGCTGGCCGCGAAGCCCATCGCCAGGGTGGCGACGTCGTTCGGGATGAACCGCATGGTGTCGTAGATGGCCATCCCGGCGTGGACGGAGCCACCCGGGCTGTTCACGAACAGGACGATGTCGCGCCTGGGGTCCTCCTGCGACAGGAGCAGGAGCTGGGCACAGATCCGGTTGGCGATCGCGTCGTCCACCTGTTCGCCGAGCACCACGATCCTGCCGTGCTGAAGGCGGCCGGCGATCTGGTCGTCGAACGGCACCGGGGCGGTCTGCGCCGCCGCGAGCCGTGGAACGGTCGAGAGCATGTCTTCCTCCGTGACCCGGCCCCCGACGGCGGGTGCTCACCCACCTCGGCCGGTCCACTCCACCCTGCGGACGCGGCTTTGGCGGAGGCGAGCGATTCTGCCGTGCGGAGATCTCCTCTCGGCAGAGCGGCGCGCCGGATTGAAGGCCAACCGGCAACTTGCTGCACCGTCTTACGCATCGCGCGTAGATGTGCAATCTTGTCTGCATGACCGACGGCGCCACCCACGCGAGGCTCAACTGACGCTCTGTCAGGGCGAGTTGAGAATTCGTGGGGGATCGGTGCGGTCTGGCGTGCTACGCGCGTAGTTGCACCTCCCCGTCCCCCACCGAAGAGGAAAGACTGTGAACAAGGTCATCAGAAGCGCCGCGGTCGGCGTCTCCGCCGTCGCCCTCGCGTTCTTCTCGTTCCCCGCGGCGGCCCAGGCCGCCCCCGCCGACACCAAGGCCCCCGCCGGCGCGCTGGCCAAGCTCAGCCACGCCACCGCCGCCGCCCAGCTCAGCAACGCCGGAATCGGCATCCGCTCCAGCGGCGGCTGTTCGGACCGCAACAACCCGACCTGTACGTCTCTCGACCAGGTGAACTCCGCGACGATCCAGGGCGCGATCACCCTCAAGGGCGCCACCGGCTGCGCCATGACCGTCACCGGCGGCACCGAGACCGGCCACGCGTCGGGCACCTACAGCCACTGGAACGGCTACAAGCTCGACTTCGCCATGTCGAGCTGCCTGACCAACTACATCACCGGCACGTTCACGTCCATCGGCGGCAGCAAGTGGCAGTCGGGCTCCGGGAACATCTACTACAACGAGTCCAACCACTGGGACGTGACCTACTACAACTGCGGCGGCTGCTGACGGTCCCACAGCTCGACCTGGTGGAAACCCGAAGGGTGCTCCCTCGCACACGGGGGCGAGGGCGCACCCATTCGTCGCTTGCCCCTGTGCTCGGTCACGGGGGAACGATCTTCCGGCGCCGTCAGATGGCTCCCAGATCCACGGTGACGGAGTAGGGCGCGGCGGCCTTGATCACGCCGGTGAACATCTCGCCGTCCCTGTACGCCTTGGTGGCGGGGTCGAGGACGTAGGTGTAGATGATCGGGACACCGGTCGCGGCCTGTTCGATCCGCCAGTAGAAGGGGATGCCCGCCTTGGCGTACTGGTCCACCTTCACGATCCGGTCGGTGGTCTCCGAGCCGGGCGACACGACCTCGACGACCAGGAGTACATGCTCCGGGCGGGTGGGGGTGAGGTCGATCGTCTCCGCCCGGTAGACGGTGACGTCCGGACGGCGGTTGGTGAGCGGCACGTCCTGCAGGCGGACGTCGAAGTCCGTGTCGGCGTTCCAGTCCGGGCCCGCGGCGGTGTCCAGGGCATTGGCCAGGATTCGGGCCAGCCGGTTGTGCCGTTTGGACGCGCTCGGGCTCACAACGACCATTCCGTCCACGATCTCGATGCCGGCGCACTGCTCCTCGGACCAGGAGTCGTACTGCTCCGCGCTGATCTGCGTATGCATCCACGCGGGCGCCACCATCTCGGCGGTCATGGTGTACCTCCTTCGAGGAGCCTCGACAGGTCCGGCGCTGCTGGGTTCAGCCTACTGTCCGGTGACGCCGGGGTGCCGGACCCGCAGGAGCGTGATGGGCTCCTTCCGCGATGTGACGGCGTGCAGGCCGAGTGGGTCGGGCACTGTGAGAGGCTGGGGCGTATGAACCGGTTGGCTGGTGTGACCTCGCCTTATCTGCTTCAGCACGCAGACAATCCGGTCGACTGGTGGCCCTGGACGCCGGAGGCTTTCGAGGAAGCCCGGCGGCGTGATGTGCCCGTGCTGCTGTCGGTTGGCTACTCCGCGTGCCACTGGTGCCATGTGATGGCCCACGAGTCCTTCGAGAACGAGGCCACGGCGGAGTACCTCAACGCGCACTTCGTGAGCGTCAAGGTCGACCGTGAGGAGCGGCCCGACGTCGATGCCGTCTATATGGAGGCGGTGCAGGCGGCGACGGGGCAGGGTGGGTGGCCGATGACCGTCTTCCTCAACGCGGAGGGGGAGCCGTTCTACTTCGGTACCTACTTCCCGCCCGCGCCCCGGCACGGCATGCCGTCCTTCCGGCAGGTCCTCGAAGGCGTCAACTCCGCCTGGACCGACCGGCGTGCGGAGGTCGGTGAGGTCGCCGGCCGGATCGTGGGAGAACTCGCCGGGCGCTCCCTCGCACACGGGGGCGAGGGCGTGCCCGGCGAGGAGGAGCTGGCTCAGGCGCTGCTCGCGCTGACGCGGGACTACGACCAGAGACACGGCGGCTTCGGCGGCGCGCCCAAGTTCCCGGCGAGCATGGTGGTGGAGTTCCTGCTCCGCCACCACGCCCGCACCGGGGCCGAGGGCGCGCTCCAGATGGCGTCCGACACCTGCGAGGCGATGGCACGCGGCGGGATCTACGACCAGCTCGGCGGCGGGTTCGCCCGCTACTCGGTCGACCGCGAGTGGGTGGTTCCGCACTTCGAGAAGATGCTCTACGACAACGCCCTGCTCTGCCGCACGTACGCGCGGCTGTGGCGGTCCACCGGTTCCGATCTCGCGCGGCGGGTCGCGCTGGAGACCGCCGACTTCATGGTGCGTGAACTGCGCACCGCCGAGGGCGGGTTCGCCTCCGCGCTGGACGCCGACAGTGACGACGGTGCGGGCAGGCACAGAGAGGGCGCGTACTACGCCTGGACACCCGGACAGCTCACGGACGTACTCGGCGAGGCGGACGCGGAGTTCGCCGCCCGGTACTACGGCGTGACCGGGGAAGGCACCTTCGAGGAAGGCGCCTCCGTCCTCCAACTCCCGCAGGGCGAAGGGGTCGTGGACGCGGCGCGGGTCGATTCCGTACGGCAGCGGCTTCTCGCGGCCCGTGACACCCGGCCCCGCCCGGAGCGGGACGACAAGGTCGTCGCAGCCTGGAACGGGCTCGCGATCGCCGCGCTCGCCGAGACCGGCGCGTACTTCGAACGGCCGGATCTCGTCGAACGGGCGACCGAAGCCGCGGATCTGGTCGTGCGGGTGCACATGGACGAGACGACACGGCTGGCCCGTACCTCCAGGGACGGCCGCGTCGGGGCCAACGCCGGTGTGCTGGAGGACTACGGCGATGTCGCCGAGGGCTTCCTGACGCTCGCCGGGGTGACCGGCGAAGGCGTGTGGCTCGACTTCGCGGGATTCCTCCTCGACACCGTCATCGAGCGGTTCACCGGCGAGGGCGGCGCCCTGTACGACACGGCGCACGACGCCGAGCCGCTGATCCGCCGGCCCCAGGACCCGACGGACAACGCCACCCCGTCCGGCTGGACCTCGGCCGCCGGAGCCCTGCTCTCGTACGCCGCCCACACCGGCTCGGCGGCCCACCGCACCGCCGCCGAGGGGGCACTCGGCGTCGTCAAGGCCCTCGGTCCGCGCGCCCCGCGCTTCATCGGCTGGGGTCTCGCCGTCGCCGAGGCGCTGCTCGACGGGCCGCGCGAAGTCGCCGTGGTGGGTCCGCGCGGTGACGCCGCGACGGCTGGGCTGCACCGTACGGCGCTGCTCGGGACGGCGCCGGGAGCCGTCGTCGCGGTCGGTGAGCCGACGGCCCGGGAGGCGTCCGGCGAGCCGGAGTTCCCGCTGCTCGCGGACCGGCCGCTGGTCGACGGGCGGGCCGCCGCGTATGTGTGCCGGAACTTCGTCTGCTCGGTCCCGACCACCGAAGTGGACGCGCTGGCCGAGCAGTTGACCGTACGCCTGTAGCAACGACCGCGCCCGAGGCACAGTTCGGGCCGGTTGTGAAGCATGCAAAATCGGACGTAATTACAGAGTTCATCGAATTGGCCCCTCTGTCGTCACACTTCCCCCCTATCTTCATCACGAAGGGCACGCAGTAAGTGCGCATGGGGGGCATGCGTACAGGGTGATACCGGGGGGACCGGCGGCCAGGGGGGCCTTGCCGCGGTTCACCCTTGGCCGAGGGGGGCCATGTGGTCACGTCCGTATTCATCGCTGCCGTTTCGCTGGCGCTGTTCTGGATGGCGGCGTTCACGCTGTGGTGGCAGATGCACGCGTGGCGTACGCCGGAGACGCTGGCGGCGACACGATTCGACCGGCCGGACGGGGGGCCGGCGCGTTCGTTCTCGCTGCTCCTGCCCGCCCGTCATGAACAGGCGGTCCTTGAGCACACCATCGAGCGGCTGCTGGAATCCAGCCACTCCAGTTTCGAGATCATCGTCATCGTCGGACACGACGACCCCGAGACCGCGGAGGTCGCCGAGCGGGCCGCCGCCCGCGACCCCGCCCGGGTCCGGGTCGTCGTCGACACCCATCTCGCGAAGAACAAGCCCAAGGCGCTGAACACGGCGCTGCCGCACTGCAACGGCGAGGTGGTGGGGGTCTTCGACGCCGAGGACCAGGTCCACCCGGAGCTGCTCACCCATGTCGACCACGCCTTCCGCTCCACCGGCGCCGACGTCGTCCAGGGCGGCGTCCAGCTGATCAACTTCCACTCCAGCTGGTACAGCCTGCGCAACTGCCTGGAGTACTTCTTCTGGTTCCGCAGCAGGCTGCACCTGCACGCGCAGAAGGGCTTCATCCCGCTGGGCGGCAACACCGTCTTCGTCCGCACCGACGTGCTGCGCGCCGCGGGCGGCTGGGACCCCGACTGCCTCGCCGAGGACTGCGACCTGGGCGTACGGCTCTCCAGCATCGGCAAGAAGGTCGTCGTCGCCTACGACTCCGACATGGTCACCCGCGAGGAGACGCCCGACTCGCTGGTGTCGCTGCTGAAACAGCGCACCCGCTGGAACCAGGGCTTCCTCCAGGTCTACCGGAAGAACGACTGGCGCCAACTGCCCACGCCAGGGCAGCGGTTGCTCGCCCGCTACACGCTGATGACACCCTTCTTCCAGGCGACCACCGGCGTCGTCATCCCGCTCAACGTGGCCATCGCGCTCTTCCTCGACGTACCTGTCGGGATCGCCTTCGTCACCTTCCTGCCGGCCGTCACCGCGCTGGTGACCTTCGTGTTCGAGCTCGTAGGACTCCACGACTTCGGCAAGCAGTACGGGCTCAAGGTCCGTGTCACGCACTATCTCAAGCTCGTCGTCGGCGGCCCCTTCTATCAGGTGCTCCTGGCCGGTGCCGCCGTCCGCGCCGTCTGGCGCGAGCAGCGCGGCCGCCGTGACTGGGAGCTGACCAGCCATGTCGGCGCGCATCTCACCCGAGAGGACATCCACGCGTGACCTCGATCCTCCCCGCGGAGGCGACGGAGACGGCCACCGGCCGGACCACCGAAACCGCCCCCGCGAAGATCCCCCCTGCCCCGGGCAGGACGACCGCCCCCGGCACCGGACCCGCACCGGGCCCGGCCGGGTCGGGTGACCAAGGGCAACTCGACCAACGGTCACTCGGCCAACAGCGCCCCGACCAGCTCCGACCCGACCAGCTCCGACCCGACCAGCTCCGACCCGACCAACGGCCGCTCGACAAGCGGCGGTTGCTCATACGGCCCGTCGTCCGCTTCCGTACCTCGCGCGCCGATCTGGTCCTCTGCGCCGCCCTGCTCCTGGTGATCATGGCCGTCCAGGGCTGGAACATCCAGCACTACCCGACCCTCAGCGACGACGAGGGCACCTATCTCGCCCAGGCGTGGGCCGTCCAACAGGGCGACGGACTCGCCCACTACACCTACTGGTACGACCACCCGCCGCTCGGCTGGATCCAGATAGCCGCGCTCACCTGGCTGCCCTCGCTCGTCGCCCCGGAATCGATGACCGTCGGCGCCATGCGCTTCGCGATGCTGCTGGTCAGCGCGGCGAGCGCGGTACTGCTCTACATACTGGCCCGGCGTCTGTGGCTGCCGCGCTGGGCCGCCGGACTTGCGATGGCACTGTTCGGGCTCTCCCCGCTCTCGGTCGTGCTGCAACGGGAGATCTTCCTCGACAACATCGCCGTCATGTGGATGCTGCTCGCCTTCTGTCTGGCGGCGTCGCCCAACCGGCACCTGTGGCACCACTTCGCCGCCGGGATCGCCGCCGCCGTCGGGGTGCTCACCAAGGAGACGATGCTCATCGTGCTGCCGGCCGTGCTGGTGACGATGTGGCGCAACGGCCACCCCGACACCCGTAAGTTCGCGGTCACCGGAGCCATCACGGCCTGCGCGGTCATCGGCCTCTCGTACCCTCTCTTCGCCCTGCTCAAGGGCGAGTTGCTGCCCGGCGACGGCCATGTGTCGCTGTGGGACGGCGTCATGTACCAGATGAGCAGGCCCGGCTCCGGCTTCGTACTCGACTCGGGATCCGGCTCGCACGGCGTCCTGCGGTCATGGCTCTACTACGACCGGATCCTGCTGCTCGGCGGGATGGCCGGTGCGCTCCTGCTGCTCCTGACCGTCCGCTGGTCCGTCACCGGGCGGGCACTCGCCGGCCCCGCCCTGGCCGTCGCGATACTCACCGCCGTCGCGATGCGCCCCTCCGGCTACCTCCCGGCGATGTACGTCATCCAGGGTCTGCCGTTCCTCGCCCTGATGCTCGCGGGGGGCGCGGCCAGCGTCTCGCACGCGCTGCTGCGCAGAGGACGCGGGCCGGACGAGCCACGGGGACTGACCGCCGTACGGTGGACGGCCGTCGTCGCGCTCGTGGCCGCCTCCGTCGCGTACGTCGCACCCCGCTGGTACGACGGCAACCGCACCGCCCTGACCACAGACGCCAACGCCCCCTACCGGGCCGCCGCCTCCTGGATGGCGACCGAGGTGCCCGACCCGGCCGGCACCCGCGTCCTCGTGGACGACGCGATGTGGCTGGACCTGGTGCACGCGGGATACCGGCCGGGTCTCGGCGCCATCTGGTTCTACAAGGCCGACCTGGACCCCGCCGTGACGAAGACGATGCCCGGCGGCTGGCGCGACATCGACTACGTCGTGGCGTCACCGACCGTCCGGCGCGACGCCCGTGACCTGCCACGAGTGCGCGACGCGCTCAACCATTCCAGAGCCGTGGCCGTCTTCGGGGACGGCGAGGACCGGATCGAGATCCGCCGGATCACAAACGTCGCGGGAGGCGAACGATGAGCATTCTTCCTGTCCCCCCGCGGGGGACCGGCGAACTCGGCGACGCGGAGCTGGAGTCGACGGCCGTCGCCGAGCCGGGTGCTGTCACCGTCATCATCCCCACGTTCAACGAGGCCGCGAACGTACGGGAGTTGCTGCGGCAGCTGACGGAGTCCGTACCGTCCAGGCTGCCGTGCGAGGTGCTGTTCGTGGACGACTCCACGGACGGCACCCCGGAGGCGATCGAGGAGGCCGCGCAGGACTGCCCGTTCCCCGTCGCCGTCATCCACCGCGACGAACCGGTCGGCGGCCTCGGCGGCGCGGTCGTCGAAGGGCTGCGCACCGCCTGCTCCGAATGGATCGTCGTCATGGACGCAGACCTCCAGCATCCGCCGTCCCTGGTACCGGAGTTGGTTGCCGCCGGTGAGCGCTCCTGTGCCGATCTCGTGGTCGCCAGCCGGTACGTCGACGGCGGCAGCAGGGCCGGACTCGCCGGCGGCTACCGCGTCGCCGTCTCCCGCGCCGCCACCTGGCTCACCAAGGGCCTCTTCCCGCGCCGGCTGCGCGGCATCAGCGACCCGATGAGCGGCTTCTTCGCCATCCGCCGCAGCGCCGTCACCGCGGACGCGCTGCGCCCGCTGGGCTACAAGATCCTTCTCGAACTGGCCGTACGGTGCCGGCCGCAGCAGGTCGCGGAGGTGCCGTTCGTCTTCCGCGACCGGTTCGCGGGTGAGTCCAAGTCGACGGCCAGGGAAGGGATGCGGTTCCTGCGGCATCTCGTCGAACTGCGCACGGCGTCGCCCCTCGCCCGGATGGTGGCCTTCGGACTGATCGGACTGACCGGCTTCGTACCGAACCTCCTCGCGCTGTACGGGCTGACGGGCGCGGGCATGCACTATCTGCCGGCCGAGATCGTCGCCAACCAGTTCGGGGTGGCGTGGAACTTCGTCCTCATCGAACTTCTGCTGTTCCGCGGCCGGCGGGGCCACCGGCACTGGGCGGACCGGGTGGGGCGCTTCGCGCTCCTCGCCAACGCCGATCTGCTCCTCCGGATTCCGCTGATCGCCCTGCTCGTGGGGGAGTTCGGGGTGGAGGTCATGCCCGCGACGGTGCTGGCGCTGCTCGCGACGTTCGTGCTGCGGTTCGCGGGGACCGAGGCGCTGGTGTACCTGCCGAAGCGCAAGTGGGGCCGCTCGCGCGGACGCACCGCCGACGCCGCCGACGCCGCCGCCGGACCCGAAAGTGCCGGTGCCTCCCGCACCGTCTCCGCCACCCCTACCGGGAGGAGCGGCTGATGACCCCGTTCCGCCGACCGCCCGCCCGGCGCAGCCGCCGTACCGCGCTGCTCGCCGTCACCGCGATGACCGCCGGACTGCTGCTCAGCGTCCAGCAGCCCGCCACCGCCGGCCCCAACCTCGTCAAGAACCCCGGCTTCGAGACCCCCGGCGCCGGGGGCGGCGCCGCGATGCCGGACTGCTGGTCGCAGTCCGGCTGGGGTGACAACGACTTCACCTTCGCCACCGTCGCCGACGCGCACAGCGGCACCAAGGCGCTCAGGGTCGAGCTGAGCCGGCGGGTCGACGGTGACCGCAAGGCGCTGGTCACCGAGTCGGCGGCGTGCGCGCCCGCCGTACAGGAGGGGAAGCAGTACGACCTCTCCCTCTGGTACAAGTCGACGACACCGGACACGGCGATCACGCTCTTCCGGCACGACACGACGGCCGGCTGGCAGTACTGGACCGACCTCAAGGCCCTTGACCTCAGCGCCGGTTACCAGCGCGCCGAGGTCCGTACCCCCGTCGTGCCGCCCGGCACCGACCGGATCAGCTGGGGCGTCTCCGTCTTCGGCACCGGCAGCGCCACCACGGACGACTACGGCATGGAGGAGGTCGCCGTCCCCGCGCCCGACCCGGAGTGCACCGGCACGGCGGCCGACTGCGCCGACGGCCGCTGGGAGGTGCTGGAGACCGAGAACCCGGTGCGCTCCATGCACTCCGTGGTCCTCAACAACGGCAAGGTGCTGCTGATCGCCGGTTCCGGCAACGACCCGGAGGCGTTCGAGGCCGGGACCTTCACCTCGGCGGTGTACGACCCGGAGGACGGGACGTACACGACGATCCCCACGCCCGACGACATGTTCTGCTCCGGACACGTGCAACTCTCCGACGGCCGCGTGCTGGTGATGAGCGGCAACAAGGGCTATCCCGCGGCGGACGGCACCATCGGCTACCAGGGCTACAAGGACTCGTACGTCTTCGACCCGGCCACCGAGACCTACAGCAGGACCAACGACATGAACGACGGGCACTGGTACCCGTCCGCCACGATCATGGGCAACGGTGACGTGCTGTCCTTCGGCGGGCTGCGCGAGGACTCCACCGGCTCGGTGACGGCCGAGCGGTGGTCGGCGGCCGAGGAGGAGTGGCTGCCGCTCCGGCAGGTGAACCAGACCTGGTCGTACTGGGGTCTGTACCCGGCGATGGTGCTGATGCAGGACGGCCGGCTCTTCTACACCGGCAGCCACACCTTCGGCAACGGCACACCCGGCACCGGCTCCTCGATCTACGACTACGACGCCAACACCGTCACGGACGTGCCCGGCCTGCGGAACAAGGACGAGCGCGACCAGTCGACGAGCGTGCTGCTGCCGCCCGCCCAGGACCAGAAGGTGCTCACCATCGGTGGCGGGAACATCGACTCCAACCCGGAGGCGAACCGGCTCACCGACATCATCGACCTGAAGGAGCCGAACCCGCAGTACCGTGCCGGGCCGCCGCTGCCGCAGGGCACCGTCGACCTGGGCGGCCCCGGCGGTCCGCAGCCGCAGACCGGTGCGCAGGGCAAGATGTACGGCTCCGCGGTGCTGCTGCCCGACGGCAAGGTGCTGGAGACGGGCGGCGGGCTGCACAACCGGGCCAACCCGGTCTTCTCGACCTCGGTCTTCGACCCGGTGACGGAGACGTACGACGTGGTGGCCACCGACCCGGAGGCGCGCGGCTACCACTCGTCGGCGTTCCTGCTCCCCGACGGCCGGGTGATGACGACGGGCGACAACCCGGGCAACGGCTCCTGGAACCACCAGGTGTCGCTCTACACACCGCCGTACCTGTTCAAGGGGCCGAGGCCGGAGATCACTTCGCTGATCGACCCGGAGTGGAACTACGGCGACACGCAGCGGATCACCGTCGACCGGCCCATCGCCAAGGCCGAGTTGATCCGTCCGGCGGCGGTGACGCACTCGTCGGACCCCAACCAGCGGTTCGTCGACCTGCCGTTGACGGTCGACGGGAACACCGTCGATCTGAATGTGACGGGCAATCCGAATCTGGCGCCGCCCGGGTGGTACATGCTCTTCGCGGTCGACGCCAACGGAGTCCCGTCGGTGGCCGAGTGGGTGAAGCTGGGCGGCCCGGCGGCGCTGGCGGAGAAGTCCGCGCACGGCGGGCATCACGACTTCGCGGGCGAGTTGGCGAAGCCCGCCAAGAAGCCCGCGAAGAAGCGGAGTTCGGTGCCGGTGAGCCCGCAGATCTCGGGCTGCGACCGGCACTACGGTTCGGCGAACGTGTGCGTGCCGACGGTCTTCCCGGAGACGGTGAAGGCGACGAAGGGCAGGACGGTGACCCGGGCGCGCTGCGACTGGCTCGCCGCGAACGGCTACGGCCCGCTGAAGGTCAACGGCAAGGACGACCCGCTGCGTCTGGACCCGGACGGGGACGGGAGGGCGTGCGCCTGAGGAGCGCCGGCGGGCTGCACGGCTCGTGGGCCGCGTCTGTCCTCGCTCGCCGGACGGGCTCGAAACGCGAGTCCGGCGAGCGAGGACGAACCGGCTGCCCGGCGGGCCCGGTCTCGGCCCGGGGCTCGGCCCGGGTCGTGTCTTCGAAGTAGCGCCGTCCGCCCGCGGGCCGGGCGGGACTCGGAAGACGGGTCCTGGGCCGGTCTGACGAATCCCATTCGAAGATCACGCACCACTTGTGCACCACAGCTGGCGGTCATTCCTGGCGGAGATGCCAGTCGTGACCTTCGTTTCGCCGTTCTCCCGCCGGTACAGCCGCCGTTCCGTGATCACGGGGGTGGCTCACTCCACCGACGCGCGGCTGCGGCCTGCTCACAGGTGGGCGTCCAGGAACTCCCCGAGGGCTGTCCTGGACATCGGACCGCTCCCGGCCGCCGTCGCCCCGCCCCGATCGATCAGCACCAAGGAGGGCGCGCCGGTGACGCCGTACCGCCGTACGGGGCCGGGGCACCTTGCGATGTCGGCCCGAACGACGATCAGTCGGCCCTGGCAGACGTCGGCCACCTCCCGTACCAGGGCGTCCATTTCCTTGCACGCTGCCGCGGCCTTGGGCCACACCCCGTGGAAGTACGCGAGCACCGGCACGTCCGCCCTCGCCAGGATGAACTCGAACTCGGCTTCCTCATGCGGTCGTTGGACCCTGTTCGCCATCGGCACTTGCTGACGCTCCACTCGGTGCGAGGCAGTGGGCGCCTCCTTGTGTCTTTCGACCGCGACGGCCGTACCGCCCGTCAGGGGGCCCTGCGCGCTCGGGCGGCCTTGCGGGCCTCGGCCATCGTGCGCGCCTCCGCGGCCTTGCGGGATTCCTTCGGCGGGCGGCCCGCGCGGGTACCCAGACCCCGGAACGCCGCGTTGCCGGTCCTCGCCCCGTCCTGCACCGGCGGGCGCTTCGCGCCTGTGATGCTGGTCAGCCTCTCCTCGCCGGAGCGAACCTGAGCGACCGTGGGCCGGATCCCGGCATCCGACATCATCCGGTTCACGTCCCGGCGCTGGCCGGGCGTGACCAGCGTGACCACGCTGCCGGACTCCCCGGCACGCGCGGTGCGCCCGCCGCGGTGGAGGTAGTCCTTGGGGTCGGAGGGCGGATCCACGTTGACGACGAGGTCCAAATGCTCGATGTCGATGCCACGGGCAGCGACGTTGGTGGCCACCAGCACCGTGACCGCCCCGTCCTTGAACTGGGCCAGCGTGTGCGTGCGCTGCGGCTGCGACTTCCCGCTGTGCACAGCACCCGCCTTTATGCCGCTGCTCCGCAAGTGACGGGTGAACTGGTCCACACCGTGCTTGGTGTCCAGGAACATCAGCACCCGCCCGTCCCGAGCCGCGATCTCGGTGGCTGTCACGTACTTGTCGGCGGGATGGACGTTCAGTACGTGGTGCTCCATCGTCGCGACCGAGCCCTCCGCCCGATCGACCGCGGCGAGCACCGGCTCATTCAGATACTGCCCGACCAGCTGATCGACGTTGCGGTCGAGCGTCGCGGAGAACAGCATCCGCTGCCCGCCGGGGGGCGTCCGGTCCAGGGTCTCCGAGACCTGCGGCAGGAAACCCATGTCGCACATCTGGTCCGCCTCGTCCAGCACCGCGATCCGCACCCGGTCCAGGTGACAGTCCCGCCGGGCGACGAGATCGGCCAGCCGTCCCGGCGTCGCCACCACGACCTCGGCACCCGCCCGGAGCGCCGCCACCTGCCAGCCGATCGCCAGCCCGCCGACCACAGTCACCGAGCGGAGCCCGAGCGCCTCCGCGTAGGGATCCAGTGCCTCGCTCACCTGCTGCGCGAGTTCCCTTGTCGGCACCAGGACCAGCGCGAGAGGGCGCTTCGGTTCGGCGCGCCGACCCGCCGTACGTGCGAGGAGCGCGAGCCCGAAGGCGAGGGTCTTTCCCGAGCCGGTCCGCGCGCGGCCGAGGACATCGCGGCCGGCCAGCGCGCTCGGCAGGGTGGCCGCCTGGATCGGGAACGGCTCCCGTATCCCGAGCCCCGCCAGCACCCCCATCAGCTCGACGGGCAGTTCCAGCTCCGCGAAAGAGCCGGCCGGTGGGAGGCCGGGCGACCGTGTCCCCGGCACCGAGAGCTCGCCCCGCGGGGCCCTCCCCCGGTCGGACCTGCCGGGTCCAAAGCGACCGGAGGCCGACTGCTTCGACTTCATTGGGGGTTCCTCGTTTCGGCGCCCTGAACGGACCTGGGCCCGTGCCTTGTCCGGCACGGGCCCAGGCTCTCTGCAAGCGTGACCCGACCTTACCAGCGCGGGCCTCGCGCCGGCCGTCCCGCGGCCCGGCCGGGCACCCGCCCCGGGGACCGTCACGCGCTGAAGGCCGGTAAGCCCATCGACATCCGGGATGCTCTTGCCGAGCGGTACGAGGGGTCCTGCCGAAGGTGACCGGGCGCTGGACGTGATTGCCCCGCAGCTGGACACCGTGGCGGGCACGGTCGGGGTGCGATCCCGGCACACAGGAGGGGCGCGAGCGAGGGGGCGTCCCGGTCGTCGGGAAGCGGGTGGGCGAAGGCCGCCGGAACCAGGGCCAGGGGCCCTGTCCCGATGGGCCCCGGCCGCTCGACAGCCCAGCGGTGCGGAGTCCCAGCGGCGGCGAAGGTCATGGTTCCAGCGTGCGGCGGGTGGGCTGCCGGGGCAGACGGATCCGCTCGTGCCACGAGAAGCGCACGAGGCGTGGCGTCGACGGAGGCGCGATTTCAGGTCGAGGTCCGCGCCGCGTCCGGCGGCGGGGCCGGCAGCGTCATCGTGAACACGGTGCGGCCGGGTCGGCTCTCGACGTCCACCGTGCCTCCGTGGGCATGGACCACCGCGTGGACGATCGCCAGACCCAGTCCGGTGCTGCCCGTCGTACGCGAGCGGCCGTGGTCGGCGCGTACGAAGCGACCGAAGACCTCGGGCAGCAGGTCCTCGTCGACACCGGGACCATGGTCGGTCACGGTCAGCCGGACGCGGCTGTCGTCGGCGGACAGCCGGACGATCACTTCGGTGCCCGCCGGGGTGTGGGTGCGGGCGTTGGCGAGGAGATTCCCGATGGCCTGGTGCAGTCGGTGTTCGTCGCCCTGCGCCGTCACCGATTCCTCGGGCAGGTCCAGCAGCCAGCGGTGATCCGGACCGGCGGCGCGCGCGTCGTCCGTGGCGTCGAGGACCAGCCGGGTCAGGTCGACCCGGGAACGGCCGAGGGCACGCCCCGCGTCGATGCGGGCGAGCAGCAGCAGGTCGTCCACCAGGCGGCTCATCCGCTCGGACTCGGACTGGATACGGTCCAGCGCGCGGCGTACCTCGGCCGGTACGGGGCTCGTGGTCCGGAGCGCGAGTTCCGCGTGTCCGCGGATGTTCGCCACGGGTGTGCGCAGTTCGTGGCTGGCGTCCGCGGCGAAATGCCGCAGGCGTTCCTCGCTGGCCTGTCGTCGTTCCAAGGCGTCGCCGACGTGCCCGAGTATGCGGTTGACGGCGGTGCCGACCTGCCCCACCTCGGTGCGCGGGTCACCGACCGGTACGGGCTGCGGCATGGCGACCTCACCGCTGGCCAGGGGCCGCTCGGCCACGCTCACCGCCGTACTGGTCACCCGGCGCAGAGGGCGCAGCGAGACGTGTACCCAGAGCGCTCCCAGAATCCCGGTGATCACGAGGGCGGCGGTGAACACCGCCGCCTCCACCCCTTCGATCCGGTGCACCGTCTCCTCGACGGCGCGCAGCGGCAGGCCGGTGATGAGGACATCCCCGTGGGCTCCGTGGATGGCGGTGAGGCGGTAGGCGCCCAGCTCCGACAGTCTCCGGCTGTAGATGTCCCCGTCGACGGGCAGGCGTTCGAGCACCTGTCGGTCGGCGCTGGGCAGACGCACTTCGGCATCCGCCTCGTCCGTGACGACCGCCGCCTCGTCGATCGACCCGTTCAGCAGGCGGGCGCCGAACGTGCCTGCCGACTGGCCACGGGTGTCGGGCATGTTGCCGGCGTCGGGACGGGCCCCGTGCTCCAGGCTTGCCGCGAACCGCCCTCCGGAGGAGGTGAGTTGCTGGTCGAGGCGCTGTACGAGGAAGCCTTCGAGCGCGAGGACCGTGGTGATCCCCACCGCCAGGCACGCCATGGCGAGGAGCATCACCATCCCGGTGGTCAGCTGCCCCCGGAGGGTGCGCGGCAGCGGGATCCGGCGAAGTCCCGGTCTCATCAGCACCCCGGCTTCAGGACGTAACCCACGCCGCGCACGGTGTGGATCATCGCCGGTCGGCCGGTGTCGATCTTCTTGCGCAGGTAGCTGATGTACAGCTCCACGACGTGCGCGCGGCCACCGAAGTCGTAGGACCAGACCCGGTCGAGGATCTGTGCCTTCGAGAGCACTCGGCGGGGGTTGCGCATCAGGAACCGCAGGAGTTCGAACTCCGTACGGGACAGCTCCACGAGATCACCCCCACGGGTGACCTCCCGCGCCTCCTCGTCCATCACCAGTTCGCCGACGACCAGCCGGTCGTCGCTCGGCTCACGCGCCATTCCGGCCCGGCGCAGCAGGCCGCGCAGCCGGGCCAGGACCTCCTCCAGGCTGAAGGGCTTCGTCACGTAGTCGTCGCCGCCCGCGGTGATGCCGGCGACGCGGTCCTGGACCGAGTCGCGTGCGGTCAGGAACAGTACGCACACGTTGTCCAGGTCGCCCCGCAGGCCACGCAGGACGTGCAGGCCGTCCATGTCGGGAAGCATCCAGTCCAGCACGACGGCGTGCGGGCGGAACACGCGCGCGGTCTCCACCGCGGAAGCGCCGTCGTGCGCGGTCCGCACCTGCCAGCCCTCGCCCGACAGGGCGCCGTCGAGGACCTCCAGGAGATCCGGTTCGTCGTCGACGACCAGGACCCGTACGGGGCCGCCGTCGCTGCCCCGCAGTGCCCGGGGTGAGGAACTCTCGTCGTTGTTCATGGTTTCTCCAGCATCCTCCCGAATCGTGCCCGCGGGGCTCTGGGCTCGCTCTGAGTTCCCTCTGAACGCGTCGGCGGTCACCCGTCTCAGAGAAACCTCAGAAGTTGCGCTGCGACGGTGGTGAGCAACCAGGGAAGGGGACCCATGCGCACGACGACGAAAGCGCGGCACCGGGCAGAGCGTGCTCCACGGCTGCGACGGCCGCGTTCGATGATCCCCCTGACCGTCCAGAGCGCGATCTGGCTGGGCGCCGCGGGTGTTCTCGGCCTCTGGTGGAGTGGCACGGCATCCGTCGCCGGGGCCGACGCGTGGCTGACCGACGCGGGCCGGATCACCGGGCTCCTCGCGGGCTACGCCTGCGCCGTACTGGTCGCGCTGATGGCCAGGGTCCCCCTCCTCGACCACAGCATCGGCACCGACCGGCTCGCGCGCTGGCACGCCATGGGCGGCCGGTACACGATCTCGCTGATCCTCGCCCACACGCTGCTGAACATCTGGAAACACGCGCTGACGTCGGGCGGAGTGATGAGCCGGACGAGCAACCTGGTCCTCCACTACCCGGGCATGCTCAACGCCACCGCCGCCTTCCTGCTGTTCGTCCTCACCGCGGTCGTCTCGGCACGCGCCGCGCGCCGCCGGATGCGCTACGAGACCTGGCACTACCTGCACTTCGCCACCTACGTGGCCGTCTTCCTGGGCTTCTTGCACCAGCTCAGCGACGGAGCAGACTTCGTCGGACACCTGCCGGCCCAAGTGGCCTGGTACACGCTGTACCTCACAGCCGCCGCCCTCGTCGGCTGGTACCGCTTCCTGCTACCCGTACGGCGTGCGCTGCGCCACCGGCTGCGGGTGACGGGCGTACGTCACGAATCCCCCGGCGTCGTCTCGGTCCATCTGACAGGTGAGCACCTGGAGGAACTGGGTGCGCGGCCGGGACAGTTCTTCCGCTGGCGCTTCCTGGCGGCCGGGCTGTGGTGGACCGCCAATCCGTACTCCCTCTCCGCGCCGCCGCTCTCCCACCGTCTGCGGATCACCGTGAAGGAGGCGGGGCGGCACAGCGCGGCACTGGCAGGGCTGCGGCCGGGCACCCGCGTGTGGGCCGAGGGGCCCTACGGCGCCTTCACGGCGGACCGCACCAGGTCCCGGAAGGTCCTGCTGCTGGCCGGGGGCGTGGGGATCACACCCCTCAGGACCCTTTTCGAGACCCTTCCGGGCGAGGTGACACTTGTCTACCGGGCCCGTCGCACGGAAGACCTGGCGCTGCGCACCGAGCTCGACGCGATAGCGGCGGCCCGGAGCGCCGTCGTGCACTACGTCGCGGGCGAACCCGCCTCCAGCCACTCGCCTCTGACGGCGCGCGCCCTCAGCACCCTGGTGCCGGACCTCTCCGCCCACGAGGTGTACCTGTGCGGCCCGCCCGGAATGACCGACACCGCGAAGGTCGCTCTGCGCGGCGCCGGGGTGCCCCGCCGCCACATCCACCACGAGTCGTTCGACTTCTGAGGAGGTCCGCCGTGCGCGGAGCCGTGATCGCCACCGCGTCGACCAGCGCCCTGGTCGTGCCGCTGCTCACCCTCGAACCGCACCAGCCGGGCAGCCCGGCGCTCGGGGAGGCCCCGTCCACAGGGACGTCGCCGGCCCCGCCGGGGACGGCGACACCACCGGGCGGACGGGTCACCGGTACCCACACCGGGGACCCCGTACCAAGCCGGTACGGCACGGTGCAGGTCGCCGCCACCGTCAAGGCCGGAAAGCTGACCGCGGTCAAGGTGCTCCAGGTGCCGTCCGGAAACGGACGCGACCGGGAGATCGCCGCCTACGCCGTGCCGCGCCCGACGCAACAGGCACCGAGCAGCCACAGCGCGCGCACCGACTCGGTCTCCGGTGCGAGCCACACCAGTCAGGGGTACCTCCAGCCCCCGCACAGCGAGCTGGACCAGGCCGGTGTCTGACACCACGCGTGGCCTGCGCCACGTCGAGCACGTCATGGGCACCGTCTTCTCCTTCGACATCCGCGACGAACGCGTCCCCGCGATCGAGGCGGCGCTGAGCGAAGCGGTCTCCTGGCTGCACCACGTCGACGAGGTGTTCTCCACCTACCGGCCGGACAGCACCGTAAGCCGCCTGGTCCGCCACGAGATCGAGCTCGCCGACTGCTCCGCGGAGGTACGCGAGGTCCTCGCCCTCTGCCGGAGCGCCGTACGGAACACCTGCGGCTGGTTCAGCCATCTCGCGACCGGCTTCCTCGACCCGTCGGGGCTGGTCAAGGGCTGGGCGGTGGAGGGCGCGTCCCAGATCCTGTACGAGGCGGGGGCCCGCAACACCTGCCTGAACGGTGGCGGAGACCTGCGGCTGAGGGGAGAGTCCGCACCGGGCGCTCCCTGGCGCATCGGGATCGCCCACCCGCTGCGCCCAGGAGAGCTGTGCGCGACCGTCGAGGCAGGCGACCTGGCCGTCGCCACGTCCGGGACGGCCGAACGCGGGGCCCACGTCGTCAACCCGCACCTCGGCACACCCGCGAACGGCCTGGCGTCGGTCACCGTGACCGGCGCCGGGCTCACGATGACCGACGTCAACGCCACCGCCGCTTTCGCGAGAGGGGAGTCGGCACGGGACTGGCTGGAATCACTCGACGGCTACGAAGGATTCGCGGTGCTTCCCGACGGGCGGTCGTGGCGCACCGAAGGCTTCCCCGGCGAGTCCTACGATCCCTCACCACCTACGATCACTGACCCCTTGGAATAGATCATCTAGAGCGCGAGCCCGCCCTTGAGCGTGTCCAGCGCGCGGTCGACGAGCACGGCCAGATCGTCCTTCTGGCCGTGTTCCGCCCAGTGGATCGTCACCTCGCGCAGCGCCGCCAGCACCGAGGCGGTGAAGACGAGAACCTCCAGGTCGCTCTCCTCGCGCCCCGTACGGTCCGCGACCGCGCGCGACAGCAGGAGCGAGGTCTCCGCCATCGTCTCCGTCATCCTGGCCCGTACGGCGGGGATCCCCACCATCAGCCTGCTGCGTCTGGCGAACTCCTCGGGCCGGTCGACGAGGATCGTCTCGACGGCGTGCCGCAGCACGGCCCGCACCGACTCCAGCGGCGGCTCGTCGGCCGGGCGGGCGCGGATCGCCGCCTCCATGAGGGGGGCGAACTCGTCGGTGAGGACGATGTCTTCCTTCGTCGGGAAGTAGCGGAAGACGGTGGACGGCGAGACCTCGGCCGCCGCCGCGATCTGTTCGACCGTGGTCGCCTCGTAGCCCTGCTCGTCGATGAGCCGGTACGTCGCTTCCCGGATCGCGACCCGGGTCTTGAGCTTCTTGCCTTCGCGCAGGCCCAGTCTTGGCTGCTGCGCGTCGTCGTCGGGGGAGAGGGGTGCGGAGGCGGCCATGCCGCTTATTGTCGGGCATCCACGGGTGCGCTCATCACGTCCTGACCGCCGCTGTCCGGTGGCGGCGCCGAGTGCGCCGGCCATCGCCGGCAGTGCCACGCTGAGGATCCCGGTGTCAGCTGTGCTGGTACGCCACCAGTGAGATCCCGACGTAGTGCACGACGAACGCGGCGAGCGTCAGGGAGTGGAAGACCTCGTGGAAGCCGAACCAGCGCGGTGACGGGTTGGGCCGCTTGAGTCCGTAGATCACACCGCCCGCGCTGTAGAGCAGCCCGCCGATGATGATCAGGACGAGGACGGCAATGCCGCCCGTACGCATGAAGTCCGGCAGGAAGAAGACCGCGGCCCACCCCATCGCGATGTAGCAGGGGGTGTAGAGCCAGCGCGGGGCGCCGACCCAGAAGACCCGGAACGCGATGCCCGCCACCGCCGCGCCCCAGACCGCCCAGAGCAGCGTCCGGCCGGTGGAGTCCGGCAGCAGCAGCATCGTCAGCGGGGTGTAGGTGCCCGCGATGATCAGGAAGATATTGGCGTGGTCGAGCCGGCGCAGTACGGCCTCGCCCCGGGGGCCCCAAGTGCCTCGGTGGTACACGCCGCTGACGCCGAAGAGCAGGCAGGCCGTGGCCACGTAGATCGCACAGGCGACCCGCGCCTTGGTCGAGTCGGCCATCGCGATCAGCACGATTCCCGCTATCACGACGGCCGGGAACATCCCCATGTGCAACCAGCCGCGCATCACCGGCTTGACCGGGGTCGGCAGCTGGATCTCGGTCGGCCCCCCTTCGGGTGGTCGGGGGTTCGAAAGCGAGTCGGACGCGGGAGAAGTCATGAGCTCATGCTACCTACGGGACCGTAGGTTCGGGTGGCTCTGTGGCGAGCCGGACACCCCGCGCTCCGGGGGAGGGGGCGGAGTGGCGATGCTCACGTGTGCGGCCCTCTGGACAGATGGGCGCGAGCGTCGGATGATCAAATGAGTGCGGTCGGCACCGGATGAGCGATAACGAAGCGTCCGGGTCGCAGCCCCCACGGGGCATACACCTACAAACCCTCATCAAGGAGTAACCGTGGCGCGCGACGCAGGGATTTCCACCGGAGACCCCCTCAATCCCGTGGCTCCCACCGTCCCGGCCGGTCAGTCCGTCCCGACCGGCCACCAGGAGCTGATCTCCTGGGTCGACGAGATCGTGGCACTGACCCAGCCGGACCGGGTGGTCTGGTGCGACGGCTCGGAGGCCGAGTACGAGCGCCTGTGCGAAGAGCTCGTGGCAAAGGGCACGTTCACGAAGCTCGACCCCATCAAGCGCCCCAACTCGTACTACGCGGCCTCCGACCCCACCGACGTGGCGCGCGTCGAGGACCGCACGTTCATCTGCTCCGAGAAGGAGGAGGACGCCGGCCCCACGAACAAGTGGAAGGCCCCGGCGGAGATGCGCGACATCTTCACCGGCGAGCAGGGCGTCTTCCGCGGCTCGATGCGCGGCCGGACCATGTACGTCGTCCCGTTCTGCATGGGTCCGGTCGGCTCACCGCTCTCCGCGATCGGTGTCGAGATCACCGACTCCGCGTATGTCGCGGTCTCCATGCGCACCATGACGCGCATGGGGCAGCACGTCCTCGACGAACTCGGCGACGACGGCTTCTTCGTCAAGGCCGTACACACGCTCGGCGCGCCTCTTGAGGCCGGGCAGGCCGACGTACCGTGGCCGTGCAACACCACCAAGTACATCTCGCACTTCCCCGAGGACCGCGAGATCTGGTCGTACGGCTCCGGCTACGGCGGCAACGCGCTGCTGGGCAAGAAGTGTTACGCGCTGCGCATCGCCTCCGTCATGGCGCGCGACGAGGGCTGGCTCGCGGAGCACATGCTGATCCTCAAGCTCACGCCGCCGCGCGGCGAGGTCGAAGCCCCCAAGTACATTGCCGCCGCCTTCCCTTCGGCCTGCGGCAAGACCAACCTCGCGATGCTGGAGCCCACGATCTCCGGCTGGACCGTCGAGACGATCGGCGACGACATCGCGTGGATGCGGTTCGGCGAGGACGGCAGGCTGTACGCGATCAACCCCGAGGCCGGCTTCTTCGGCGTCGCGCCCGGTACCGGTGAGCACACCAACGCCAATGCCATGAAGACGATGTGGGGCAACTCCGTCTTCACGAACGTCGCGCTCACCGACGACGGCGACGTGTGGTGGGAGGGCATGACCGAGGAGCCGCCCGCGCACCTCACGGACTGGAAGGGCAACGACTGGACCCCGGAGTCCGGGACCCCCGCCGCCCACCCCAATGCCCGCTTCACGGTGCCGGCCGGCCAGTGCCCGATCATCGCGCCCGAGTGGGAGGACCCCAAGGGCGTCCCGATCTCGGCGATCCTCTTCGGCGGGCGCCGCGCCTCCGCCGTACCGCTGGTGACGGAGTCGTTCAACTGGCAGCACGGTGTCTTCCTCGGCGCGAACGTCGCCTCCGAGAAGACCGCCGCCGCCGAGGGCAAGGTGGGCGAGCTGCGCCGCGACCCGTTCGCGATGCTGCCGTTCTGCGGCTACAACATGGGTGACTACATGGCCCACTGGGTCAAGGTCGGCGCCACGGCCACGGCCAGGGGTGACGAGTCCAAGCTCCCGAAGATCTACTACGTCAACTGGTTCCGCAAGAACGAGGCGGGCAAGTTCGTCTGGCCCGGCTTCGGCGAGAACGGCCGCGTACTGAAGTGGATCGTGGAGCGCCTGGAGGGCAAGGGCGAGGGCGTCGAGTCCCCGATCGGTATCCTCCCGGCGAAGGGCGCCCTGGACACCAAGGGCCTCGACCTCTCGGACGCGGACCTGGACTTCCTGCTCACGGTCGACAAGGAGGTCTGGCGCGAGGAGGCGTCCCTGGTCCCGGCCCACCTGAACACCTTCGGCACGCACACGCCGCCGGAACTGTGGGCGGAGTACGAGGCGCTGGTGACCCGCCTCTCCTCCTGACCGCCACCCCTGAACCACCCTCCGAGAACGGCCCCCGGAGCCCATCCCTCACGGCTCCGGGGGTCTCGGCGTGTGCGGCTTCCGCCGGCTGGGCCCTTTCCGGCGGATCTTCGGGAGCCGGAACGGCTGGCACGGCACCTCGCCGCACTGCCGGACTCGTCCGAGTACGTCCAGTGCGAGCACGATCCTGCGCCTTGCGATGCACCGCACCACGTGACACCAGCCGCTCCGCGGTGGGCCCGGGCCGATCCCCGAAGGTCCGCCGGACAGGACCTAGGAGGCGTGCGCCGTGGCGAAGGGCTCCGACCGGTCGGGCTCAAGAGTCCGGAGCGCCGCCGTGTGGGCGTCCATCCGTTCCGCCGCGAGGATCGCCGCCGCCGTGTCCGCCCGTGACGCGGCGACGACGAGCGCCCGGCCGGCGAGGTCGAGTGCGCGGCGGTGCAGGGCGGCGGCGGGCGGGCCGGGGGTCGCGCCGGTGGTGCGGAGCGGCGGGGCGCCGCGCAGCCTCGTCACCTGCCGGGCGATCAGCTCCGCCGCTTGGTCGAGGCCCAGGTCGTCGGTGGCGGCCAGCAGCGCCGCGAGGTGGCCGGCGAGCTGGATGTCCAGCTCCTCCTCGCGGGTGCGGTGCGGGAAGTCGGTGTCGGCCATCGAGTGGACCGACTTGGTGCGGATCGGCTCGTACATGGGGATGGTCTCCTGGCGTCGTCAGGAGACCATCCTACATTGGAATCAGTCTAAAGTTGAGTCCTGTCGAACCGTGCGTCTCACGGCTGCGAATACCCGTCCAGGAAGTTCCCGATCCGCGTCACCGCGTCGGCCAGTTCCCGCGCCGCCGGAAGCGTCACGATGCGGAAGTGGTCGGGCTCCGGCCAGTTGAATCCCGTCCCGTGCACGACCATGATCTTCTCGCGCTGGAGCAGATCGAGGACCATCTGCCGGTCGTCCTTGATCTTGAAGACCTTCGGGTCGAGCCGGGGGAAGAGATACAGCGCGCCCTTCGGCTTCACGCAGGTGACGCCCGGGATCCGGGTGAGCAGGTCGTACGCCGTGTTCCGCTGCTCCAGGATGCGCCCGCCCGGCAGGACGAGATCGTCGATCGACTGCCGGCCGCCGAGCGCCGTCGCCACCGCGTGCTGCGAGGGCATGTTGGCGCACAGCCGCATGTTGGCCAGAATCGTCAGACCCTCGATGTACGAGGTCGCGTGCTTCTTCGGGCCGCAGACCGCCAGCCAGCCGGAACGGAAGCCGGCGACGCGGTAGTTCTTCGACAGACCGTTGAAGGTCAGGGTCAGCAGATCGGGCGCGAGGGCGGCCGTCGGGGTGTGGGTCGCGCCGTCGTACAGGATCCGGTCGTAGATCTCGTCCGAGCAGACGATCAGACCGTGCCTGCGGGCGATCTCCGTGAGCCCGAGGAGCATCTCGTCGCTGTAGACGGCGCCGGTCGGGTTGTTCGGATTAATGATCACGATCGCCTTGGTGCGGTCGGTGATCTTGCGCTCGACGTCGGCCAGGTCCGGCATCCACTCCGCCTGCTCGTCGCAGCGGTAGTGCACGGCGGTGCCGCCCGCGAGGGAGACGGACGCGGTCCACAGCGGATAGTCCGGCGCCGGTACGAGCACCTCGTCGCCGTCGTCCAGCAGTGCCTGCATCGACATCTGGATCAGCTCGGAGACGCCGTTGCCGAGATAGATGTCCTCGACGTCCAGCTCGATGTTCTTGGTCTGGTAGTGCTGCATCACCGCGCGCCGCGCGGACAGCAGCCCCTTCGCGTCGCCGTAGCCGTGTGCGTCGCCGAGGTTGCGGAGGACGTCCTCCAGGATCTCGGGCGGGCACTCGAAGCCGAAGGCCGCCGGGTTCCCCGTGTTGAGTTTGAGGATGCGGTGGCCTGCTGCCTCCAGCCGCATCGCCTCGTCGAGGACGGGACCCCGGATCTCGTAACAGACATTGGCGAGCTTGGTTGACTGGATGACCTGCATGACGGCGAGCTTACGACCGGGTTTCCCGGGGCGCCTGGTGTTTTTGACCACGTCGGTCCGGAGTGTGAGACGGTCGGGCCTGAGACACCCCGCAGGGCCCGCATTTTGTTGAGGCAGTGTTCATCGAAACGGCCCGGTCGGTTCACCCGGGCAGCGGGGGGTCCCACAACGCTGGGCGCTCATGAAGAAGCGCAGCACACTCCTCGCCCTGGCCACCGTCACGGTCATGGCCGCCACCACCGCACTGCTGCCGTCGGCCCTGGCCACCGGCTCCCACACGAAGCCCGGCCACGGCGACAGCCGCGGCGGCAAGCTCGACCTCACCCTCCTCGGCCGCTACGAGAGCGGCAAGTACGACGAGGGCGGCGCGGAGATCACCGCGTACGACTCCAGGACCCGCCGGGTCTTCACCATCAACGCGCAGGCCGGCACCGTCGACATCCTCGACATCCGCGACCCCGCCCAGCCCCGCAGGACCGGGCAGCTCGCCACCCCCGGCGCCAACAGCGTCGCCGTCCACGACGGTCTGGTCGCCGTCGCCCAGCAGGCCGAGGCCAAGACGGACCGGGGCACGGTCTCGTTCTTCCGCGCCTTTGACGGCCGCAAGCTGAGAGAGGTCCGGGTCGGCGCCCTGCCCGACATGGTGACGTTCACCCCCAAGGGTGACCGCGTCGTCGTCGCGAACGAGGGCGAGCCCGACTCGTACTGCCCGCCCGGCGGCGAAGAGCCCGCGGGCATCGACCCCGTCGGCTCCGTCGGCGTCGTGGAGCTGGACCGGGGGCGCGGCGGCGACCTGCGGCGCGCCACCGTACGCACGGCCGGCTTCGAGAAGTGGGACCGCAAGAAGGCGGAGCTGACCCGGGACGGCGTACTGGTCTACGGCCCGAACGCCTCCGTCAGCCAGGACATCGAGCCCGAGTACGTGGCGGTCTCCGAGGACGGCCGCACCGCCTGGGTCACCCTCCAGGAGAACAACGCGCTCGCGCTGGTCGACCTGCGCCGCGCCGAGGTCGAGAAGATCGTCCCGCTCGGCGAGAAGGACCACTCCAGGCCCGGCAACGGCCTCGACGCCTCCGACAAGGACGGCGTGAACATCCGCACCTGGCCGGTCAAGGGCCTCTACAAGCCCGACGGGATCCACGCGTTCACGGCGCGCGGCGGCGAGTACACCGTCAGCGCCAACGAGGGTGACGCCCGCGACTGGGACTGCTTCGCCGAGGAGGTGCGGGTCAAGGACGTCGAGCTGAACCCGAAGGCGTTCCCGAACGCCGCCGCGCTCCAGCAGGACGACGCGCTGGGCCGTCTCAACATCACCAGCACCTCACCGCGCGACAGCCAGGGCCGGGTCACCGAGCTGAACTCGCTCGGCGGTCGCTCGATCTCCGTACGCGACGAGCGCGGCCGGCTCGTCTGGGACTCCGGCGACGACCTGGAGCAGCTGACGGCGAAGGCGTTCCCGGAGGACTTCAACACCGACAACGCCGAGAACGACCCCGACAGCCGCAGCGACAGCAAGGGCCCCGAGCCGGAGGGCATCACCACCGGAACGGTGCGCGGTACGACGTACGCCTTCGTCGGTCTGGAGCGGCCCGGCGGCATCGCGGCGTACGACCTGAGCGACCCGCGCCGCCCGAAGGCCGCCGGATATGTCAACTCGCGTGATTTCGCGGGCGACCCGGAGGCCGGTACGGCGGGTGACCTGGGCCCGGAGGGTGTGCTGTTCGTCGCGGCGAAGGACAGTCCGACGGGTGAGGCGCTGCTGGTGGTGGGCAATGAGGTGAGCGGGACGACGGCGATCTACCGGGTCGGCCGCTGAGGCGAGGGGCGGGTTCGCCCCGCGTTGCCGGGGAGCGTCCTCAATCGCCGGACGGGCTTGCATCGCGTCGGTCCCGGTGTCCTCGATCGCCGGACGGGCCGGGTGTCGCCGGGCGGGATTGATGCCGGTGGGTTCCGCCCGGCCCGCGGCGGGGGCGGTTCACGGCGTACGGCGGACCGATCGGCCCGCCAGGACGTCCGTGCGGCGGCCGTCCTCGATCACGAAACGGCCGTCGATCAGCACGTGCGGGATGCCCACCGGCAGTGTCCGCGGCGACGCGAAGGTCGAGCCCGCCGCCACCGTCCGCGGATCGAACAGCACCAGATCCGCCCGGTAGCCCTCGCGGACCAGCCCCCGGTCCGCGAGGCGCAGGCGTGCGGCGGGACGCGAGGTCAGATGGGCCACGCACTCCTCCAGCGACAGGACGCCGAGCTCGCGCACGTACCGGCCCAGATACTGCGGGAAGGTGCCGTACGCGCGCGGGTGCGGCTTCGCGCCCTGGAGGATTCCGTCGCTGCCCCCGGTGTGCACGCGGTGGCGCATGATCTCCCGCACGTTCTCCTCGTGCCCGACGTGCTGGAGGATCGTCGAGCCGAGCCGGTCGTCGATCAGCAGCTTGCGGGCGGTCAGCCAGCCGCTCTCGCCGCGCAGCCGCGCCGTCTCGGCGATCGTCCGGCCGACATGTGCCGTGAGCGCCGGGTCGGCGACGCCGGAGATCTCGATGGTGTCCCACTCGATGGGCACACCGTGGCAGCCGTCCGCGCCGATCTCCTCCATGTGGTGACGGATCCTCTCGGCGGTCGCCGCGTCCCGCAGCCGCTCCAGGATCGCGTCCTGGCCGCCCGCGCTCGCCCAGCTGGGCAGCATCGCCACGAGCGTCGTACAGCCGGGTGTGTAGGGGTAGGTGTCGAGCGAGATGTCCGCGCCGTCGTCCAGCGCCTTGTCCAACAGGGCGATCAGATCGGGTGCCTTGCCCTTGTTCACACCGAAGTTCATGGTGGCGTGGGCGAGATGGAGCGCGCAGCCCGCGGTCCGTGCGAGGTCGACCATCTCCTCGTACGCGCGCAGGGCGCCCGCGCCGTAACTGCGGTGGTGCGGGCAGTAGTAGCCGTCGTGGCGGGCCACCACCCGGCAGAGTTCGGTGAGTTCGGCGTCGTCCGCGTACATGCCCGGGGTGTAGGTCAGCCCGGAGGACATGCCGACGGCGCCCTGCTCCAGGGACTCGGCGACCAGTTGCCGCATCCGGTCCACTTCGGCGGGGGTCGCCGGGCGGTCGTCCTGGCCCACCGCGTACATCCGGACCGTGCCCTGCGGGACGAGGTACGCCGCGTTGACGGCGATACCCCGGCCGTCGAAGCCTTGGTCGAGCCGGTCCAGGAACTCGCCGACCGTGCGCCAGTCGAAGTCGACCGACGTGTCGCCGGGCCCGCCGCCGTTCCAGCCGGTGACGGCCCTGCGGACCTCGGCGAGCGTGGTGTCGTCGACGGGGGCGTACGACAGCCCGTCCTGGCCGATCACCTCCAGGGTCACGCCCTGCGCGGCCTTCGCCGAGTGGTCGGGGTCGCGCAGCAGCGCGAGATCGCTGTGCGCGTGCATGTCGATGAAGCCGGGGGCGAGGGCGAGCCCCGCGGCGTCGACGACCCGTGTCCCGGAGAGCGCGGGGCCTGCGCCGGTCCCGTGGCGCCGGATCTCGGCGATACGGCCGGCGGTGACGCCGACGTCCGCCCGGTAGGAGTCCTGACCCGTGCCGTCGACGACACGCACGTCCCGTATGACGAGATCCATGGCTGGCAGCGCTTTCCTTGGGGGTGGGTCGGGTTGCTTGGCCGGGGCCGCCCGGGGGCGGTTTGTCCTCAATCGCCGGACGGGCTTGGAAGCCCCGCCCCGGCGACGGGAAGGGCCCACCCGGCGACGGGAAGGGCCCACCCGGCGGCGGGCAGGCCCCGCCCGGCGGTCAGAAGAACGTACGGATGAGATCCGTGACCGTGCCGTCCGCCTCGGCCAGCGGGATCAGCTGCCACTTGTCGAACGACGTGCACGGGTGCGAGAGCCCGAAGCCCACCCAGTCGCCGACCTCGATCACCGCGTCCGGCGACGTGTGCAGCTTGCCGTGCTGGTCGGACAGGCCGGTGACCGTGATGCCGCGCGCCGGACGGATCTCGCCGGTGCGCGCGTCGCGCACGACCTGCGCCTCCGGCAGGTCGAGGTCGTACGCCGCGTCCCGCTTGCCCGCGTTGACGAACGCCTGCTCCGGCGAGGGGCGCGAGACCACCTGGGCCCAGAGCCGGAAGGCCGGCTGGAGCGCGCCCTCGGCGGGGATCCGGTTGAAGGGGGTCAGCCGCTTGTAGTGGCCGTCGTCGTGGGACACGTACGCGCCGGAGCGCAGCAGTTTCAGTACGGGGCGGGACAGCACCGGGATGTCGGCGAAGACGTCCGCGACCGCGTCGAACCACGCGCTGCCGCCCGCGCTGACCACCACCTCGTCCACGGTCCCGGAGAACCGGCCCGCCGCGTCGAACTCGGCGGCCAGCGCGGTCAGCCGGCGCAGCCAGGCGCGTACGGTCTCGTTGTCGGCGTGCGGCACCTCGCCCTCGTAACCGGCGACACCGACCAGCCGCAGCGTGTCGGTGGCGGCCACGGCGTCGGCGACCCGCGCGCACTCCGCCTCCCTACGGACGCCGGTGCGCGCGCCCTCGCCCGCGCCCAGCTCCACGACGACGTCGACGGGGCGCGAACCGCCCGCCGCCCGCAGCGCCTGGTCCATCAGCTCGACGCCGCGCACGGAGTCGACGTAACAGATGAAGCGGAAGCCCGGGTCGCCGTCCAGCTCGGCGGAGAGCCAGCGCAGCGCGACCGCGTCGACGACCTCGTTGGCGAGGAAGATCCGCTGGATGCCGAACGCCCGGTAGACACGCACCTGGTGGGGGAGCGCGGCGGTGATCCCCCAGGCCCCGTACTCCAGTTGGCGCGCGAAGAGCTGCGGGGACATGGACGTCTTGCCGTGCGGGGCGAACGCGAGGCCGTGCCGCTCGGAGTACGTCTCCAGGAGCGCCAGGTTGTGGGTGAGGGACTCGGCGGAGAGGGCGAGTACCGGGGTGGTGAAACCGCCGGTGAACAGATTGCGGCGCTCGGCGGCCAGCTCGGCGACGGTGAGGCCGTCGGCGTCCGGCGGCAGCCCCTTGAAACGGTGGTCGAGACGCTCGTTCCTGAGGTGCTCTTCGCTGAGTCGTCCGGCGACCGCCATAGGGCCTCCTCCATCTGTCTCGTTGCAACATGTGCAACACCCATTGCGTATGACGCTTGACGCTGTCTAACATCCGAGCCGTTGCCGGGTCAATGATGGGCCCGGCGCCCCGGCCGGTGAAGGCTGCCGGCCACGACGAGCGAGGAGCCCCCGAGTGCCCGCACCGGAAACAGCGGACCCGACAGGCCCCGGTGGGCCCGGCGCACCCGTCGATGTGGTCAGCCTCGGCGAGTCCATGGTCACCCTCCTGCCCTCGCGCCCCGGCCGCCTCGCCGACGTCCCCGCCTTCACCCGCACCATCGGCGGGGCCGAGTCCAACGTCGCCTGCGCGCTCGCCGCCGCCGGCCACACGGTCAGGTGGATCAGCCGCGTCGGCGCCGACGGTTTCGGCGACCACCTCGTGGAGGCGATCGGCGCGTACGGCGTCGACACCTCCGCCGTGCGCCGCGACGCGGACGGCCGACCGACCGGCATCTACTTCCGCACGGCCACGGACCGCTCCACCACCGCCCACGAGGTCGCCTACTACCGGGCGGGCTCGGCCGCGTCCGCGATGTCGCCGCGGACGATGGACCGCGACGACCTGTGGTCCGGCCGCGTCCTGCACCTGTCCGGCATCACGGCCGCCCTCTCGGACGACTGCCTCGCCCTGATGCGCGAGCTGTCCGAGCGCCGGGCGGGCCGGCCGCTGCTGTCCTTCGACGTGAACCACCGTCCCGCGCTCTGGCGCGACGACTCAGGTCCGCGCGTGCTGCTCGACCTCGCTCGCGGCGCCGACCTCGTCTTCGTCGGCGACGACGAGGCCGCGCAGCTCTGGGACCTGCACAGCCCGCAGGCGATCCGGGAGGCGCTGCCGGAGCCCGCGGTGCTGGTGGTGAAGGCGGGCGCGGACGGCGCGACCGCGTTCGTGAGGGACTCCGGGACCGCCACGGGCACGGACACCGGCGCGAGCACCCGCACCGGCTCCGGCGTGGACACCGTCACATCCGTACCCGCCCTGGCCGTCGACGTCGTGGCACCCGTCGGCGCGGGCGACGCCTTCGCCGCCGGCTTCCTGTCCGCGACCCTCCGGGACCTGCCGACCGTGGCCCGGCTGCGCCACGGCCATCTGACGGCCGCCGCCGTCCTCACCGACGCGGGAGACGTCTGCGTCCCGCCCGCCCGCGCACACGCCGACCGCCTCGCCGCGCTGGACGACGCGGCGTGGGGCAGCCTGCGACTCGGCCCCGGCTGGACCTCCGGCGCCGGGGAGCCCGGACAACGGCGGGAAGCGGTACCCACCTCATGAGCCAGACCGTCGACCGCGCGCTGAGCATCCTGCCGCTCCTCGCCCGGGGCCCCGCCGACCTCGGACAGGTCGCCGCGCGCCTCGACGTCCACAAGTCCACCGCCCTGCGGCTGCTGCGCACCCTGCACGAGCACGGGCTCGTCTACCGTCAGCAGGACCAGCGCTACCGCCTCGGCGCCCGACTCTTCGCGCTCGCGCAGGAGGCCGTGGAGAGCCTGGACGTACGTGAGATCGCCCACCCGCACCTCACGGCGCTGGGCGAACAGTGCGGGCACACCGTCCACCTCGCCGTCATAGAGGACAGCGAGGTCCTCTACATCGACAAGGTCGAGAGCCGCTACCCGGTCAGGATGTACTCCCGGATCGGCAAACCGGTCGCCGTCACCGTCGCGGCCGTCGCCAAGCTGCTCATCGCCGACCTGCCCGAAGCCGAGCGCCGCGCACTCGCCGAGCGGCTCGACTTCCCCATGTACACCCCCCGTTCGATCCCGAACGCCGCCGCCTTCCTCAAGGAGCTGGCGACCGTACGCGAACAGGGGTGGGCCGCCGATCTCGGCGGCCACGAGGAGTCCATCAACTGCATCGGGGCCCCGGTCCGCGGTGCGGACGGCCGGGTCGTCGCCGCCATGTCGGTGTCCGCGCCGAATGTCGTCGTCACCGTCGATGAACTCCTCGCCCTGCTCCCGCTGTTGCGCCGCGCCGCCGACGCGATCAGCCGCGAGTATTCAGGGCACGCGCACCAACCGGAACCCGCACCCCCCGCTCTTCGGAAAGAGATCTCATGAGCGACCAGACCGCGAAGACCGCAGTCGTCCCCGCCACGCACGCCGCGCCGCCGGCCAAGTTCTCCCACGGCGTCCGCAAGGGCAACATCCTCCAGGTGGCCGGACAGGTCGGCTTCCTCCCGGCCGTTGCGGGCGAGGCCCCGACCGTGGCCGGACCGACACTGCGCGAGCAGACGCTCCAGACCCTCGGCAACGTCAAGTCCGTTCTGCAGGCGGGCGGCGCGAGCTGGGACGACGTGATGATGATCCGCGTCTACCTCACGGACGTCGCGCACTTCGCCGAGATGAACGAGATCTACAACGCCTACTTCGAGGAGCAGAACCTCAAGGACGCGCCCGCCGCGCGTACGACGGTGTACGTCGGCCTGCCCGCCGGACTGCTGATCGAGATCGACGCGCTGGCCGTACTCGGCTGATCCCGGCCCTCCGGCCCTCCCGGCCGGACGCTCCGGCCACTCGAACCCCACCCGGCACGGCACGGTGCCCGTTCCCCGAACCCCACGGGCGCCGCGCCGCGATCCCCCTGCTCGATTCCCTTTACGGGAGCCCGCTCGACACGCTCTGATGCACGGAACACGAGGTCCCCCCATGCTGCTCGCGGCCGACGCACCCCCCGCGCCCGAGGCCCCGCCCCACACCGGCGGACTGCTTCTGCTGATAGACGGGACGGCCGGTCTGCTGACCGTCGCCGTCCTCGGAATCGTTCTCCTCCTCTTCCTGATCATCAAGGTCAGGCTCCAGCCCTTCGTCGCCCTGCTCGGTGTCTCCATAGCCGTCGGCCTCGCCGCCGGACTGTCCGTGACCGAACTCTTCGGCACCGTCCAGAAGTCGGCCGCCGTCTCGATGATCGAGTCGGGCATGGGCGGCATCCTCGGCCATGTCGCGATCATCATCGGACTCGGCACGATGCTCGGCGCGATTCTCGAAGTGTCGGGCGGCGCCGAGGTGCTGAGCACCCGGCTGCTCAACCTCTTCGGTGAGAAGCGCGCCCCGCTCGCGATGGGCGTCACCGGTGTCGTCTTCGGTATCCCGGTCTTCTTCGACGTCGGCATCTTCGTCCTCGCGCCGATCGTCTACGCCGCCGCGAAGCGCTCCGGCAAATCGATTCTGCTGTACGCGATGCCGCTGCTCGCCGGCCTGTCGATGACCCACGCCTTCCTGCCGCCGCACCCCGGCCCCGTCGCCGCCGCCGGTCTGTTCGACGTGGACCTCGGCTGGGTCATCCTGATGGGCGTCGTCGTCGGCGTCCCGGCCGTGCTCGCCGCCTGGGTCTACGCCGCGTGGATCGGAAAGCGCCTCTTCGTCGACGTACCGCAGGACATGGTCGAGGCCGCGGCCGAGGCCAAGAGCGCCGTCGGCGCCGAGCAGGAGGCGTCGGGCGTCGCCCCGCCCGAGAAGGCGGTCGCCCTCGGTACGGTGCTCGCGATCATCGGCACCCCGCTGATCCTCATCCTGCTGGCGACGTTCTCCTCCATAGCCCTGGACCCGAGCACGCTCCGGTCGGTCGTCGAGTTCTTCGGCCACCCCTTCGTGGCGCTGACGATCGCGCTGCTGCTCGCGTACTACCTGCTCGGCATCCGGCGCGGCTGGTCCCGCCACTCCCTGGAGACCGTCTCCACCGCGTCCCTCAAGCCGGTCGGCAACATCCTGCTGGTCGTCGGCGCGGGCGGGGTCTTCGGCGCCGTGCTCAAGGGCAGCGGCATCGCGGACGCGCTCGCCGACACCTTCAACGACGTCGGGCTGCCGGTCATCCTGCTGGCGTGGCTGATCTCGGTCGTGCTGCGCGTCGCCCAGGGCTCGGCGACCGTCGCGATCGTCACCACGGCGGGCATCGTCGTACCGCTGGTCGAGGGCCAGGACATGTCGCAGGCGCATCTCGCGCTGATCATCATGGCGATCTCGGCGGGCTCGATCTTCGCCTCGCACGTCAACGACGGCGGTTTCTGGATGGTGGCCAAGTACTTCGGCATCTCCGAGCGCGACACCCTGAAGTCGTGGACCGTGCTGGAGACGGTCCTGTCGGTGGCCGGTTTCGTGGTCGCGGCGCTGCTCAGCCTGGTGATTTAGGTACGGTACGGCTCCATGTACCCCGAGCCGAATCCGTACACGAATCCGCAGCCGCAGCCGCAGCCGCACCCCCAGCAGAACCCGTACCTGAGCCCGCCGCCGCGACCCCCCGCCCAACCGCACCCGTACGTCGCTCCGTACGCCGACCCGCACGCCAACCCCGAGTTCCTCGCCGCCGACAGCAGGAGCGGCATCGTGGTCGACGAGACGGGCGTGACGTTCGACTTCGAGGGACAGAGCGCCGAGTTCCCCTGGCCGGACATCCAGAGCGTGCACTCCAGACCGGGCGGCGGCCACCGGCTCATGGTGGCCGTCGTGCTGCCCGGCGGGAAGTTCTACGAGTGCGTGGTGAAGGCGCGCAACCGCGCGACGCTGGAGCACTGGTTCCGCGATCTCGGACACGTGCTCCACGTCTATCTCGGCCGCCGGGACAATCCGCCCCCCTGGACTCCCTGAGCGACACCTCTCCCCGGCGGAAACGGAACCGAGACCGCCGGACCTCTTGCGCGATCTTCGCCGTACGGCTTTGGTGACCCGAGTCACTTACGGGGACGAGTGTGGAGGTCGACGCATGGCAGATATCAGCGACAGCGGTACGGACGCCGCCAAATCGCGCCCACGCAAGTCGAGTTGGAGGTACATCGGCCCCGGCATCGTCGTGGCCGCGACCGGTGTGGGCGCCGGCGACCTGGTCGCCACCCTCATCGCGGGCAGCAAGTTCGGCTACACGCTGCTCTGGGCCGCCGTCATCGGCTGCGTCGTCAAGATCTCCCTCGCCGAGGCCGCCGGCCGCTGGCACCTCGCCACCGGACGCACCCTCTTCGAGGGCTGGCGCAGCCTCGGCCGCTGGACCACCGTCTACTTCGCGGTCTACGTGGTCGTCTGGGGCTTCATCTACGGCGCGACGGCCATGTCGTCCAGCGCGCTGCCGATCGTCGCCCTCTTCCCGGACGGCCCCGGTCTCAAGACCTGGGCGGTGATCACGGGCCTGGTCGGCCTGGTCTTCGTCTGGTTCAACCAGTACGCCGTCTTCGAGAAAATCATGACGGTCCTGATCGGCATCATGTTCGTCGTGGTGGTGTACGTCGCGATACGTGTCACCCCCGACATCGGCGCGAGTTTCGCCGGTCTCCTGCCCGTGCTGCCGGACGGTTCGCTGCTCTACACCCTGGGCCTGATCGGCGGTGTGGGCGGCACGATCACCATGGCCGCGTACGGGTACTGGGTCAACGCCAAGGGCTGGACCGACTCCGGCTGGATGAAGGTGATGCGGCTGGACAACCGCGTCGCGTACATCACCACCGGCATCTTCGTCGTCGCGATGCTGATCATCGGTGCCGAACTGCTGCACGCCTCGCAGATCGCCCTCACCTCGGGCGACAAGGGCCTGGTGGATCTCGGGGCCATCCTGGAGGAGCGCTTCGGCGCCACGACGGCGAAGCTCTTCCTGATCGGCTTCTTCGCCGCGTCCTTCTCGTCGCTGATCGGAGTGTGGCACGGGGTCAGCCTGATGTTCGCGGACTTCGTGGAGCGCTGGCAGCTGGACCGCAAGGGCGTGCCGGTCGAGGAGGGGACGGTGGGCGAGGTCGCGGCGGGCGGGCGCGAGCGGTCGCTGCCGTTCCGCGCGTATCTCCTCTGGCTGACGTTCCCGCCGATCACACTGCTCTTCCTGGACCAGCCGTTCGGCCTGGTCGTGGTCTACGGCGTGCTCGGCGCGTTCTTCATGCCGTTCCTGGCGCTCACGCTGCTGTGGCTGCTCAACTCCTCGCGTACGCCGACGGAATGGCGCAACGGCAAGTTGAGCAACACGATGCTCACGGCGGGCGGACTGCTGTTCGTCGTCCTGTGCGTGCAGCAGGTGCGGGACCTGCCGTGGTGACCCGGGGCTGAGAACACACGGTGGCGCCGTCGGAGTCCGACGGCGCCACCGGTCTGTGGGGGGTGGTTCGGGGTGTCGCGATACCGCTACGGCAGGCCGTGCACGTGCGGGCCGACCGCCTTGGACCAGGCGTCGCCGCTGGAGGCGTCCCAGTTGGTGGACCAGGCCATCGCGCCGCGCAGGCCGGGGTAGGTCTTGTCGGGCTTGAAGCTGCCGCAGTTGGTGCCCTGCGTCAGACAGTCCAGCGCGTCGTTGACGACGGCGGGGTCGGTGTAGCCGCCGCCCGCCGCGCTCGGCGAGGCCGGCAGGCCGAGGCCGACCTGGGAGGGGGCGAGGCCGCCTTCGAGCTGGATGCAGGCGAGGGCGGTGAGGAAGTCGACCGTGCCCTGGGAGTAGACCTGTCCGTCGCAGCCGAGCATCGAACCGCTGTTGTAGTACTGCATGTTGACGACCGTGAGGATGTCCTTCACGGCCAGCGCGGTCTTGAAGTACTCGTTGGACGTCGACTGCATGTCGATGGTCTGCGGCGCCATCGTCAGGACGAAGCCGTCGCCCGCCTGACCGGCGATCGACTTCAACGCCTGCGTCATGTAGGTGGAGTTGAGGCCGTTCTCCAGGTCGATGTCGACGCCGTCGAACCCGTACTCGTCCATCAGCGCGGACACGGAGTCGGCGAAGGCGTTCGCCGACGCCTCGTCGTTGACCGAGACGGTGCCCTTCTCGCCGCCGATGGAGATGACGACCGACTTGCCCGCGGCCTGCTTGGCGGCGATGTCGGCCCTGAACTGCTCGTCGGTGTAGCCGCCGAGACCGGCCGAGTCGAGGGTGAAGTCGACCTGCCCGGCGGTGGCGGTGGCGTCCGCGAACGCGACGGCGATGATGTCGTAGTCGTCCTGGACCTCGGCCAGCGTCTGGACGGTCGCGCCGTTGTTGAAGTTCTGCCAGTAACCGGTCACGGCGTGGGCCGGTACGGCGGCGGGTGCGGCGGCGGCCGGCGCGGGCTCGTTCGCGGCGTTGGCCGCGGGTACGGCCAGTGCGGCGACGGCGAGAACGCCTGCCACGGCGAGGACTTTGAGCGTGCGGGGCGTGCGGGATCGCGCTTTCCTGTGCACTGCATGGCCTCCGTGGGGGGGAGATGTGGGGGCGGTTCGGAACGGTGGCCACCGTTTGAACGTACAAACTGGTCCAGACCATTGGCCTTGTCAAGGGCCTGGACGCGATGGGCCGTTTTCGGCCCGGATCACGCAGCAGCGCCGCCGGGGGAGCGGCGGCGCTGCTGGTTCGTGTGTGGGGGAGCGTGGGAGTGATTACGGCAGTGCGTGGACGTGCGGGCCGACCGCGTTCGACCAGGCGTTGCCGGCCGTCGCGTCCCAGTTGGTGGACCAGGTCATCGCGCCGCGCAGCGACGGGTAGGTCTTCGACGGCTTGAAGTTGCCGCAGTTGGTGCCGCGCGTCAGGCAGTTGAGGGCGTTGTTGACGGTGGTCGGGGAGACGTAACCGCTGCCCGCGCCACGGGTCGAGGCCGGCAGGCCGAGGCCGACCTGGGAGGGGTCGAGGCCGCCTTCGAGCTGGATGCAGGCGAGGGCGGTGAGGAAGTCGACCGTGCCCTGGGAGTAGACCTGTCCGTCGCAGCCGAGCATCGAACCGCTGTTGTAGTACTGCATGTTGACGACCGTGAGGATGTCCTTCACGGCCAGCGCCGTCTTGAAGTACTCGCTGCCGGTCGACTGCATGTCGATGGTCTGCGGCGCCATGGTGAGCACGAGACCGGAGCCGGCCTTCGCCGAGAGCTGCCGCAACGCCTTGGTCAGATAGGTGGAGTTGATGCCGTGTTCGAGGTCGATGTCGACCCCGTTGAAGCCGTACTCCTGCATCAGGGCGTAGGCGCTGTTGGCGAACGCCGTCGCCGAGGCGTCACTGTTGATCGTGACGTTGCCCTTCTCGCCGCCCACCGAGATGATCACGGACTTGCCGGCGGCCTTCTTCGCGGCGACGTCGGACTTGAACTCGGCGACGCCGGAGTAGCCCACTGCCGGGTCGAGGTTGAAGACGATCTGGCCGGGCGTGGTCGTCGAGTCGGCGAACGACACGGCGATGATGTCGAACTGCGCCTGGACGTCACGGAGTTTCTGGACGGCCGCACCGTTGTTGAAGTTCTGCCAGTAGCCGGTCAGCGCGTGCCTCGGCACCGACGGCCCGCCCGGGTCGCCGCCGCCCGGCGAGGTCCGGCCGCTGACTGCCGCGGACTTCGCGGACTCGCCGGCCGCGTTGGTCGCCGACACCTGGAACTGGTAGGTGGTGGCCGCCGCCAGCCCGCTCACGGTCGCCGAGGTCCCGGTCGCCGTCTGGACCTTCGTACCGTCGCGGTAGATGTTGTAGCCGGTCGCGCCGCTCACCGCGTTCCAGCTCAGCGCCACCGACGAGGCGGTCACGGCGCCGGTGGCGAGCCCGGCGGGAGTGCCGGGGGCCTGCGGGTCGGGGTCGCCGCCCCCGCCGCCGTCCGGGCCGAAGACGGACACGTCGTCGACGAGGTACGCGCTCTGCCCGTACCAGCCGTGCGTGTAGACGGTCACCGCACGCGTCGAGGCGCCGGTCCCGAAGGTCGTGGTGAGCTGCTTCCAGCCGCTCTCGCCGGGCGTCCAGGTCGACACGTCGGTGGTCCCGGTGCCGCTGGCCCCGAGATACGCGTACCCGCCCTGCACCCACGCGCTCAGCGTGTAGGTCGAGTTGGGCTGCACGGCCACGGACTGCGAGCACTTGGCGTAGTCCTGCCCGGCGGGCGTCCCCTTCAGCGCGCCGGCCCCGCTCCGTACGGGAGACCCGACGACGGCCCCGCTCCCGCCGGAACAGGACCAGTTGGCGAGCCCGGCCTCGAAGCCGGCGTTCTTGGCGACGTTGATGTCGGCGGCCTGTGCGACGCCGCCCAGTCCGCCCACGCTCAGGGCCCCGGCGGCCATGACGGCCACCACCCCTCCCAGCCAACTCCGCTTCCGCCCGCGTTGGTTGCCGGTGCCGCCGGTGCCGCCGGTGCTGCCGGGTCTGCGTCTGCCGTCGGGTACACGTTCCACTTGATGCCTCCGCTGGGGATGTCGGGTTGGAGGTACGGATCAGGAACGGTGGCCACCGCCAGGCCCGGGACAGGACCTGGCGTAAAAAATGGTCCAGACCATTCAAGTTGTCAATACCTCTGACACGACATCCGCCCGGCACGGCATCCGCCCGGCTCGGCATCCCGCCGACGCGGCACGTGCGCCGGGCGCGCGCGGGCTACTCGTCCTGGAGCCGGTCCGCCGCGTAGCCGGCCACCACGCCCACCACCAGGACCGCGTTCGACATGAGGATGCCCTCCGCCTCCAGGTCGTGCCACTGCATCACCATGTTCAGCGCCTGCGCCGCCACACCGACCGTGAAGACCGCCAGGACGTGCTGGGTCTTCGAGTCGCGGAACGGGTCGCGGTGGAACCTGCCCGCCGCCCAGGTGGCCAGCGCGATGCAGACCGCGTTCGGGATGTGGATCAGCATCAGTCTGCCGTCGAAGGTCTCCAGGTTCTCCGCGGTGGCCAGGTGATCGTTGACCAGCGTGGTCTGCAGGTACTCCGTCAGGAGCAGGACGACGATGCCGGCCGCCCAGGCGCGTGCGAGCGCGAACACCGCCGCTCCGCGTCCCTCGTCCCGCTGGGCGGTCGCCCCCGGGTAGCCGTACCTCGTCATCGCCAACCGCCTCCGTAAGTGCTCGTGCTGTGGGGCCGGGGGCGGGAACCTGAATCCCGCCCTCTCAGACCACCGTGAAGAGAAGAACCGCCGCGAAGCCGGCCGCGGCAAGCCCGCAGCCCGCCACCAGCAACCCGTACTGGAGCACCGGCGACCAGTTGCCGCGGGACGCGACCGTCGCCGTGCGCGCCGGAGCCGCCGGGTCGTACGCCACCGTCACCGGATCGCCGACGCGAATCGACCGGCTCGCCAGATCCTCGAACTCGATCTGGCGGCCGTCCGGAATGCGGAAGGTGAAGAAGTACTGCCGTGCGTCGGACCTGTTGTAGGGCTCCTGCTCGATCCGTACACAGACGCCTTCCGCCCGAATGCCCTTTCGCAGTGCCCGATTCACGCCTGAAAGGCGACGCGCGTAGTGCGTTGCCAACCAGCCGAAAAGCAGAATCATGCCGCCGAAGAAAAGGTAATCACCGCCCGGAACATCCATTGCCGACCGCCTATTCGACCGTGATCGATTCGATGATCTTCTTCAGGTCGCTCTCGCCGAGCTTGCCCTTGACCGCGTCGATCCGTACCGCGAATGTCTTGTCGTCGGCGTCCAGGCCCGCGATGATCACGCCGTCGACCCGGCTGCCCGCCTTAGGGTCGAGTGCCCCGCCCGGGGTCCCCGCCCCGGAGCCGGTACCCGAATCCTTCTGGGTGAACTGGAAGTTGATCCGCCGGGCCTCCTCGTCGCCGTCCGGGCCGGAGACCTTGATCTCCTCCTGCTTCCCGAGCGTCGAGCCCAGGGCGACCCCCGCCTCGGCGCCGATCGCCGCCTCCTCCACCGAGTCGGCGTCCGTGAAGTCGAGCTGCACGGTGATCATGCCGATGGTCCCGCCGTCGTCCCGGAGCGTCGCCGCCGCCGCGTTGTACTTGCTGCGCTCGGCGGCGCTCTGCGCCTCGAACGCGGGCGGGTGCGCCACCGTGACCGCCGGGGTCCTGAGCGTGCCCCAGCCCTCCGGCACCGTGCCGCTCCTGGCCTCCGTACCGCACCCTGCCGCGAGCAGGAGCGTCGCCAGCGCGGTGGTCGCGGTCGCGAGGGCCGTCCGTCCGGCCGGCCCGGCCGTCTTGTCTCTTCTCTTGCCGTCGTTGCTGCTCATGGCGTGTGTGCTCCTGTCCCCGGGATCAGTTCGCACAGTAGCTGTACGGGACATAACTGCGGTTGTCCCCCTGCGGCGCACCCAGGAACTGTGCGTCGTTGAGGTTCTCCTCCTTCTTCTCGGTGGAGACCGAGAAGCCGAAGCTCAGACCCAGATTCAGTTCGAATCCGTACTCGGCGGCCGCGGTCTGGCCGGTGTACGTGTTCTTGCTGGACAGGCCCTCGTCGAAGAGGAGCTGCCCGAACGGGTCGTCCGCGCCGGGCCGCTTCGTCGGCGCGTGGTCGTCGAACATGTAGGCGAACGGCGCTCCGTTGTCGCCGGTGCCGTCCAGCCACTCCTGGGCGATCGCGCGCTGCTTGTCGCCCTCGGCGCCCGGCTTGAGGACGATCGAGTTGGTGACGACCTCGATACCGCTCTCGCCCTCGGTGCCCTTCGCGCTGCCGCTGCCGCCGCGCTTGTCGCCGTCCTTCTTGCCGTTGTCGCCGCCGACCGTGACGCCGTCCTTCGTGGCGCCCTTCTCGACCGTGCGCGTCATGTCGATGCGCAGCAGCTCACCGGTCGTCTTGTCGTGGCTGACCGTGATGGTGCCGGTCTGGGTGGTGGTCGCGCTCGACTCGCCGCTGATGGGCCCGGCCTCGTAGCCGACCTTGCCCGTGTACTCGATGGCCGCGCTGTACGTGTACGACTTGAGGTCGCGGTAGTTGTTGTCGGTCCAGGTCACCTCGGGCGAGAACTTGAAGCTGCCGCCGAGCGTCGCGCTGAGCTTCTTCTCGTCGCCCGCCGAGAGCTTCATACCACCGGCGGCGCTGGCCTCCAGGCCGACCTTGCCGTAGCTGATGTGCCGGTTGCCGAGCTTCTCGTCGATGCGCTTGCGGAGCTGCTCCTCCTCGTACATCGGACCGCTGTTGAAGAGGTAGGCGATGCTGTTGCCGAGCCCGCCACCACGCGAGTTGGCGTGCCGGTTGGCCAGCTCGTACGTCTTGAGGTCCTCGATGTCCTCGCGGAACTTGGCCGCGTCCTCCTCGCTGTCGAAGACCCAGGTGTCCCCGTTGGTCACCTTGATCCCCGCACCGAGCTCGACCTTGTCCGAGCCGAACTTGCCCACCTTGGCGCCCGGCTTCCAGTCCTTCTTGGCGGCGACGGACGCGGCGTCGGTGAAGGTCATCATCACCTGCTGGTCCTTGTCGTCGACCTTGCCGTCCTTGTTCACGTCGTTCTTGGACTGGAAGGTCTGCTGCTGGAAGCCGTACTCCTCACCCCACTCGATGAAGAGCAACTTGCCCTTGGCGCCGGCCTTGTCGCTGATCGAGGAGATCTGGCAGAGCGGCGGCTCGTAGTCGGCGTCGGTCTTCGGCGCGGCCTGGTTCTCCTTGCCGCCGCCGGGTGTGCACGGTCCGAACGTGACCAGGCACTTCAGCTGGTCGGCGATGGTCCCGTCGACACCGGTACCCACCAGCGCCCCCGCGACGGCCGCGACGACCACCACCATGCCCACGTACTCGGTGGCGGAGGTGCCGCGGTCCCCCCGCGGCCCCCCTCTGACCCCTCGTACCGGTTCCCGCCTCATCCGACCGTCCCCCTCGGTGGACCGCACAGCTCTTTCGTATGCGGAATCGGATTCGGAGCGTACGGACGGGCCGGACCCGGTTGCGTGGGTCCCTGGACCCAACCCGGACCCAAAGAGCACCGGCTGCCTGGTGGCCGCAGTTCGGGGCGGCTACTTTCAAGTTCAAATGAAACATGGGTTAACGCCTGACTGCTTCGCCCGATTTTGGTGGTGCGTACGATGTGCGGGCCGTACCACCGACATCGGTGAGGTGTTCTCTGCGTCCTAAGTCGTGGATAAAGTGCTGAGCAGTAGTTGAAGCTGTTTCGAAGCGGAAGTGCGCGGAAGGGCTGCGACCAGCTGTCCCAGCAGGAGAGAGAACCGCGGTCACCGGAGCTCCGGCGGCCGAGCTGAACGGGGATCCAGGTGTCAACCGCCATAGCTGTCACCAGTCATGATCTGGTGCTGCCACCGACCGACCAGCAGACGCCCACGGCGGCCCTGCTGCAGGCGCCCGATGACCAGCCTCTGGAGGCCGCGCTCGCCGACATGCAGGTCCTGGTGGAGCAGCACGGTTATGTCGTCGCGCTCTATCCCGCCTCCATCCCGGTGGCGCACGAGCGGCGGCTGCACACGGTCCGTTCGGTCCTGGAGAGCGACCGGATCGCGCTCCTCAAGCTGGACCTGCCGCCGCTCGGCCTCGCCGTACTCGTGCGGCAGCTGCGGCAGTTGTCGATCTGTGACTTCAGTGCAGGGGTCGTCGCGTCGGCGGCCAGGCTGCTCTCCCACTACATCCACGCCGGCGCGCTCCTCAACTCGGTCACCAAGCTCGACCGCGTCCCGGTGAGCCTCAAGTCCCACGCCAAGTCCTGGGTGCCGGGCTCACAGTTCGGTGTCCTCGCCAACCCCGACCCCCAGTTGATCAAGATCGGGAACGGTGAACTCACCGGTCCCGAATTCGGCACGCAACTGCTGGTGGGAAAGGGACAATTGCAATCGGACTGGGTGACCGCGACACTCGCTCCGGCCTGGCGGGTACAGGGAGTGCAGGAGATGTCACTTCTCGCCGACTCCCCCCGCTGGTGGGGAACGCCCAAGATGGTCGAGTTCGCAGCGTTCCTGCCGGATATCTCCGTTCTCTACCAACTGGTTTCATCCGTACGGCGAGAGGTGTGTTCCTGGTGCGGTCTCGAACTCATCGGTGATCGTTGCGGATTCTGTTCCGCTCCGCTCTCCACGACTGAGAACCAAACCCACGGTTCAGGTGTCTTGAATCCAGGAACACCAACGCGCCACGGGTCGTAACCCGCCTGCCAGGCGGTCCGTACGGGCCGGAGGCGGCAGCCGGCACCGCGCGGCGACCGCAGACCCCGTACCTGTCCCCGCCCCGTCAGTCCCCGTCCCACGTCTTCGAACGAGGTTGTCCCGCTCATGAATTCACGGCAACGCCGCGGCATCATTCTTCTGCTCCTCTCGGTCCTCTGCGCCTTCGGCGCCTTCGCCGGCGTGCTCTCGGTGATCAGCGACGTGAATTCGAAGGTCGGACCCGAGGTGGCCGCGTACCGGCTGAAGGCGGACGTCGCTCCCTACACGGCGCTGGAGGAGGGGCAGTTCGAGAAGATAGACATGCCGAAGCGCTGGCTGTCCGACAACGCGGTCACCGACCTCGCGGTCGTCAACGGCAAGATCGCGGTCACCCAGCTCAAGAAGGGATCGCTGCTCCAGGACGACATGATCGTCAAGCGGCCCGCCCTCGCCAACGACGAGCAGGAGATCGCGATCATGATCGACGCCGCGACCGGCGTCGCGGGCAAGATCAACGCGGGCGACCTGGTCAACATCTTCGCCACCTTCTCCGCCGAGAACGAGGGCGCCAAGGCGCAGTCCCGGATCATCGTCCCCAACGCCAAGGTCATCGACGTCGGCTCGCTGACGCCGCTGGAGCCCAAGGAGGACGACCGGGGCAGCAACACCGGACCGCGCTCGGCCGTCCCGATCACCTTCGCCCTGAAGACCAAGGACGCCCAGCGCGTCGCCTACGCGGAGTCCTTCGCACAGCACGTACGCCTCGCCCTGCTTCCCGACGACAGCCCCACCACGCTGCGCCCCGGGGAGAGCACCTACACGCTCGAAGGGGACAAGTGAGGGACGAATGACGACCAGAATTCTTCCGGTCGTCGGTGATGCCGACGCCGCCAGATCCGTCACCACCCTGCTCAGCCAGCTCCCGGACGCGGAGCCGGCCGGGCCGGTCGGTGACTCGACCTCGCTGATCGACACCCTGGCCAGGCTGGCCACGGAGTCGATCGACGAACTGCCGGAAGTGGTTCTGGTACATGAGCGGATCGGTCCCGTCCCGGCCCTTGAGCTGATCAGGGAGGTGGCCCTGCGCTTTCCCGCGGTCGGGGTCATCCTGGTCACCGCCGACGCGAGCCCCGGCCTCTTCTCGGCCGCGATGGACTCGGGCGCGCGTGGACTGGTCGGGCTGCCGCTCTCGTACGAGGAACTCGCCCAGCGCGTCCAGGCCGCCGCGGCCTGGTCCGTGGGCGTACGGCGCCACCTGGGCCACGGCGGCGACGTGTTCACCGGTCCCGGTGGCACCGTCGTCACGGTCAGCGGAGCGAAGGGCGGCGTCGGCACGACCGTGGCCGCCGTCCAACTCGCCCTCGCCGCCAAGGCGTCGGGCATGACGGTGGCCCTCGCCGACCTGGACCTCCAGGCCGGCGACGTCGCCTCCTACCTGGACGTGCAGTTCCGCCGCTCGATCGTGGACCTCGCCACCATCCAGGACATCTCGCCCCGCGTGCTCCAGGACGCGGTCTTCACCCACCACACCGGCATGGGGCTGCTGCTCGCGCCGGGGGAGGGTGAACGGGGTGAGGAGATAAACGACCGCTCCGTACGCCAGATCGTCAGCGCGCTCCGCAACCGCTACGAGGTCGTGATCATCGACTGCGGCACGCAGACGACGAGCGCGAACGCGGCGGCGATCGAGATGGCCGACACCACCCTGCTGCTGACCACACCGGACGTGGTGGCGGTACGGGCGGCCAAGCGCATGGTCAAGCTCTGGGACCGGCTCCAGATCCGCAAGGCGGAGGAGACGACGATCGTGGTGAACCGCTACATGCGGAACACCGAGATCCAGCCGCCCCTCATCGAGAAGATCACCAGCACCAAGGTGTCACGGGTGGTCATCCCGGCGAACTTCAAGGAGCTCCACGCGGCGGTCGACGCGGGCAGGATGCAGGACCTGGAGTCCAAGTCGACGGTGAAGCAGGCGCTCTGGGGGCTCGCGGGGGAGCTGGGACTGGTGAAGACTCCCGAAGGCGCGGAGAAGCAGGGGAAGTTCAAGGGAGACCGGGGGTCGGTCGGGGTGCGACGCGGACGATCGAAATGACCGGAACGGCTGCGGGGACCAGAGGGATGACGAGGCTGAGGGGGCACGTTGAACCATGAGCAATCCACAGATACGGGCAGATGAGCGCGGCGGCGTGGCCCCGGCACCGGGCCCGCGCCGGTTCCTCGGCCGTGCACTCGACGACCGCGGCCAGGCCGCGGTCGAGTTCACCGGCCTGATGCCGGTCATCCTGGCCACCGCCGTCCTGCTCTGGCAGGCGGCGCTGGTCGGCTACACCTTCTCCCTCGCGGGCAACGCGGCCGACGAGGCCGTACGGGCCGGGACCGTGGCCCTTGCGGGGACGCGCGACGCGGCGTGCGAGGAGGCCGGCGAGAAGGACCTGCCCGGGGCCTGGGACTCCACCATCGACTGCTGGACGGAGGGGGACCTCGTCAAGGCGCAGGTCGACCTCAAGGTCCCGGTGCTCTTCGCGGGCTCGGTCAATTTCCCGTTCACCGTTCCGGGCCGGTCGGCCGCCGTGAAGGAGAGCTGACCATGCCGAAGGGAACCCCGCGCACCGAGGACAGGGGCCAGGCGGCCATCGAGTTCGCCGGCCTCATCACCCTCCTGCTCTTCATCGGCCTCACCGCCATACAGCTCGGCCTCGCGGCGTACGCCGTCCAGCAGGCCGGTACGGCGTCCCGCGCCGCGGCCCGCGCGGCATCCCAGCACGACGCCGGTTACGCCAACGTCGGCAAGAGTTCGATGAGTGACTGGCTGGCCGATGACGCCGACATCCAGACGCCGCAGTACTTCGGCGACGAGATCACGGTCACCGCCACCGTCCCCATCCCGGCGATCCTGCCGATCCTCGACTTCGGCGAAGCGGAGAGAAGCGCCACCATGCCCCAAGACTGACCGGAGCGGCCGGGCCCGCACCGCACAGACGCACCACCCGAGCACCACACCAGCACGACCTGGGAGTTGAGGACATGAGCCTGAGGGCGCGCATCAACAGCCCCGAGCCGACGAACGGGATGAGCGAGGAAAGCCTGCTCGTCGGCGTGTACCGGGCCAAGCTCCTCGAGGAGATCGACCTCGCGGAGATGTCCGCCCTGGCCGCGGCCGAGCGCCGGGCCAGGCTCGAGCGCGTGCTGGGCCACATCATCAGCCGAGAGGGCCCCGTGCTCTCCTCCGGCGAGCGCTCCCAGCTCATCCGCCGCGTCGTCGACGAAGCCCTCGGCCTCGGCATCCTGGAGCCCCTGCTCGAAGACGCCTCCATCAGCGAGATCATGGTGAACGGCCACGAGCAGGTCTTCGTGGAGCGCAGCGGCCGGCTGGAGATGCTGCCGATGCGGTTCACATCCAACGAACAGCTGATGCAGACCATCGAGCGCATCGTCTCCACCGTCAACCGCCGCGTGGACGAGGCGAATCCGATGGTGGACGCGCGACTGCCGTCCGGCGAGCGTGTCAACGTCATCATCCCGCCGCTCTCCCTCAGCGGCCCCATTCTCACGATCCGCCGCTTCCCCCGGGCCTTCACCCTCCAGGAGATGATCGCTCTCGGCTCGCTCGACGAGCAGATGATGATCCTGCTGTCCGGTCTGGTCCGCGCGAAGTTCAACGTGATCGTGTCCGGGGCCACCGGTACCGGCAAGACGACCCTCCTCAACGCCCTGTCCGGGCTCATCCCCGACGGCGAGCGCATCGTGACCATCGAGGACTCCGCCGAACTCCAGCTCCAGCAGCAGCATGTGATCACCCTGGAGACCCGCCCCGCCAACGTGGAGGGCAAGGGTCAGATCACCATCCGTGACCTCGTCCGCAACTCCCTGCGTATGCGCCCCGACCGCATCATCGTCGGTGAGGTCCGTGGCGGCGAGACGCTCGACATGCTCCAGGCGATGTCCACCGGTCACGACGGATCGCTCGCGACCGTCCACGCCAACAGCGCCGAGGACGCGCTGATGCGACTCCAGACCCTGGCGTCCATGTCGGAGGTCGAGATCCCCTTCGTGGCGATCAAGGACCAGATCAACAGCGCCGTCGACGTGATCGTCCAGCTGACCAGGCACGCCGACGGCTCCCGCCGTATCACCGAGATCGCCATCGTCGACTCCCACGGCCGCGAGGAGTACCGGATCGTCTCGGTCTGCCGCTATCTCGCCCAGCCCATGGCCGCCGACGGCCGGATCCACGGCCACTTCGAGTACTACCCGCTGCCCCGCCGGATCGCGGATCGCCTCTACATGCGGAGCGAACCCCTTCCCCCCGCCTTCGGGGTCGCCGAGTCCGAGGAGCAGCTCGCACTCCGGAAGTCGGTCGCCTGATCCCCGGCCACCACCACAGTCCCTGCCCGCCGCTCACCCAGAAGGTCCCCGCACGACATGGATAATCTCCCGCTCCTGACGATAGGCATCACACTGCTCACGTGTGTGCTCGGCGTCGTCGGCGTGCACGTCTACTCGGCGGGCAAGGCCCAACGACAGGTCCTCGTCGACCGGATGTCCCAGACGGGCCAGATGGCGTCGGTCGGCGGCCGGCGACAGCGCTTCATCGGGATCGACCGGCGGCTTCGCAGGACCGGCATCGGCAAGCGCATCGAGCGCAAGATCGCCGTGACCGGTCTCGACGTGTCGCCGGGCGAGTACGCGATCTATGTCGTCGCCGGTCTGCTCGCCGTCTACTTCATCATCGGCGCCATCTTCGCCCCGTTCTTCGGTGTGCTGGCGGCGCTCGTCGGTGTGTGGGGCGGCAACGCGTTCCTGAACTGGCAGCGGACCAAGCGGACCGAGGCCTTCATCAACCAGCTGCCGGAGCTGACGCGCGTGCTCGCCAACGCCACCCAGGCGGGCCTCGCGATGCGTACGGCCCTGGTCATGGCGTCGGAGGAACTCGACAACCCGGCCGGTGAGGAACTGCGCAAGGTGGCGGACCAACTGGCCGTCGGACACTCCCTGGACGACGCGCTCGGCGAGCTCGCCGAGCGGCTGCCCTCCCGTGAGCTCGTCGTGCTCGTCACCACACTGATCCTCTCCAGCCGCGCCGGTGGCCAGGTCGTCAGCTCGCTGCGCAACCTCACCGAGACGCTGGAGGAGCGCAAGGAGACCCGGCGAGAGGTCAAGACGATGCTCTCCCAGATCCAGGTCACCGCGCTCGCCGTGCCGATGCTCGGCCTCGGCTTCCTGCTGATGATCAACGCCACGACGCCCGGGGCGCTCGACAAGATGACCGGTTCGGCGCTGGGACAGATCGGCACCGTACTCGCCTTCGGCCTCTACGGTGTCGGCTTCTTCCTCATCCGCCGCATGTCCCGCATCCAGGTCTGAGAAAGGAGGGCACGCACATCATGGAACTTCTGCTTTCGGCCCTCATGGGACTCGCCATCTACGGCGTCTTCCACGGCGTCCGGCTCTACCGCGCCGACGCCAAACTCCCCGGCGACCTGGCCGTGGCCCTGGAGATCGGCGCCACCCGCACCACCGCGGTCGGCTCCGGCATCGACCGCATGGGCATGCGCTACGCCCCGTCCGTGCTGCGGATGATGGGACCCAAGCGCGTCGACGCGCTGCGCCGCCGCCTCGACATGGCGGGCAACCCCGGCGGTATGACCGTCGACCGGTACGCGGCCCGCCGAGCGGTCTACGGCGCTCTCGGCACGATGGCCGCGCTCTCCCTGATCGTCCGCGGCCAGACGGTCATCGCCGTCGTCGCCTTCGCCTACGGCATGGTCTGGACCGACGTCATCATCCGCAGCGCCATCCGCCGGCGCCGCGCGGACATCGAGCGCACCCTGCCGGACTTCCTCGACGTCCTGGCGGTCGTCGTCTCAGCGGGTCTCGGCTTCCGCCAGGCCCTGGAGCGCGTCGCGGAGAAGTACAAGGGCCCCTGGTCCGATGAACTGCGCATCACGCTGCGCCAGATGGACATGGGCGTGGGCCGCCGCGAGGCGTTCGACCAACTGCGCAAGCGCAACGACTCCGAACAGGTCTCGATGTTCGTCACCGCGCTCCAGCAGGGTGAGGAACTGGGCGCGCCGATCGTCGACACCCTGATTCAGATCGCCAACGACATGCGCCGTACCGACGCCCAGAACGCCCGGCGGGCCGCGGCGCAGGCGGTTCCGAAGACCACGCTCGTCGTGACCATGGTGATGCTTCCGGCAACCATGATTCTGATCGTCCTGAGCTTCTACTACGGTTCCGGTGTGGACTTCGGGGAGATCCTCTCCGGAGGCTGATGACTCGCGCGGACCGGCGCGAGGGCGTGAGACCGGCACCCGGACCCAGACCGACACCCCATCCGAGCGGGAGGTGACCCCCATGGCCCCACGAACGACGACTCTGACCGGCGGAATCCGCAGCGAGACCCCCGCGGCCGCCACGCCGAACCACCTCCCACCACTGCCGATCCAGGTCAACGCCCTCCAGGCGCTGTGCCGTCAGACGTTCGGCTTCCGGATGGCGATGATCGTCCTGGCCGCGCCGTTCGCACTCGACCGCACCGCGGCGGGACTCGCCACCTGGCTCGTCGGCTCCTCCGTGCTCGTCACGTTCATGGTGTCCTACGTCCTGCTGCGGGACTGGGAACGCTTCGGGCCCATCCTGCTCCGCCACCCGTCTCTGCTCGCCGTCGACATGCTGTTCGGCGCGCTGCTGCTGGCCACCGCCTCGCCGGACTCGACCCTCGCGTACGTCACCATCTGTACGCCGCTGCTCGCCGGCCTGGTCTACGGCTGGCGCGGCGCCGCGCTCTTCGCCGTGCTCCAGGCCCTCATCGTGGCCGGCGCCTACACCGTCAACGACGAGGTAGAAGCGGGCTTCAACGCGCTCCTCCTGCCGGGACTGTGCGTCATCGCCGGTGCCATCGGCAGCACCCTGCGCAACCTGATGCTCGGCTTCGGCACCGCCAGCCAGGCGCTCACCGAGGCCCGCGCCCGGCTCGCGGTCACCGGCGCCGTCGAGGAGGAACGGGCCAGGCTGGCCCGCGAGATGCACGACTCGGTGGCCAAGACCCTGCACGGTCTGGCGATGGCAGCCGACGGCCTCGCCAGCACGGCCGACCGGATGGACCCGCTCACCGTCAAGCACCAGGCGGAACTCGTCGCCCGATCGGCCCGCCGCGCCGCCGCCGAGTCCCGCGAACTCCTCTCCGACCTGCGCCGGGAGTCCGGCCTCGACGGCGGGGTCGATGTCGTCGCCGAACTCCGTTCGCGTACGGAGGACTTCACCCGGCGCCACAGCGTCCCGGCGTCCTTCCGCCAGCTCGGCGAGACCGCCATGCCGCCCATCCCGCACGCCGTGGCCAGGCACGCCCTGACCATCGCCAGCGAGGCCATGGAGAACGCGAAGCGGCACGCGCACCCGACGTACGTCGACGTATCGGCGGGAGTGGTGCGCGACGTGCTGCGCATCAGCGTGTACGACGACGGGAAGGGCCTGCCCGAGGGCACCTCGCTCGAAGACCTCCGGAGGGCGGGCCACTTCGGCCTCGTCGGCATGGTGGAACGCGCGGCGTCCATCGGGGCCCGTATCCGCATCGGCAGGGGCCGGGCGGCGAAGGGCACGGAAGTACGGCTGGAACTCCCGCTCACGGCTCTGGGACTGCCCCCGGGCCAACGCCCGAGGCAGCATCCGGCGCCACAGCTGAACTGAACCCGACCCCAGTACTTCCGTCCCGGAGCAGCAACCCACCCATTGTCCCCACCCATGAGAGGAGGCCGCAGCCATGCCGGACGACATCTCCCGGAGTTCCGGGCAGCACTGGACACAGCAGTCGCACGTATCGCAGCACTCGTCCTCGCACGCCACACCGCTCAGCTCGGAGCACACCGCGGGAGTCCCCACGTCAGCACCGCCGGCGGCATCCGGAGGATTCCCCGCCCTGCCAGGGCGGATGCCCATGACGCCCCCGCTGCGCGTCGTGGTCGCCGACGACAACCCGGTCGTACGGGCGGGTCTGACCGTCCTGCTGTCGGGCCGCGACGACATCGAGGTCGCCGCGGAGGCGGTCGACGGCCGTCAGGCATACGAACAGACCGTCCAACACAAGCCGGACGTGGTCCTGTTGGACGTCCGTATGCCGGGTGTCGACGGAATCTCCGCCCTCCCGCACCTGGTGCGGCTCGCGCCGGTGCTGATGATGACGTACAGCCGCGAGAGCGAGATCGTCCACGAGGCGCTGCGGCTGGGCGCGGGCGGCTATCTCGTCCACGGCGAGTTCACGGCCGACCAACTGGTCGCCGCCGTCCGGGACATCAAGCAGGGCCGGGCCCACTTCACGCACTCGGCCTCCAGCGCGCTGCTGGCGAGCGTCCGGGACGGGGGCGGCGCGGACCCGGGCGCCGGCGCGCTTCCCGAGGGACTGGGGACGGCGTTCACCGGCCCCGGCTACCAGCCCGCACCGCCGACGCATTCGTCTGCAAACGCACACGCCGGTCATGGGCATCCGCCGTACGTTTCTCCTGCAAACCGGCAAGTAACACCCGGTGATCGGGAGTTGAACCGGCAACAATTTGCTCCGGGGCCTTCGCTTTCGCAAGCGAATGTGGCACATTCATCTCAAGCACAGGCGATGCCGGGGATGCCCGGCACGGCCGGGGCGACCGGATCTCCGGAGGGCCTCTACTCGGAGCTGAGCCAGCGGGAGGTGGAGATCATGGACCTGATCGCGTCAGGAATGACGAATCAGCAGATCGCCTCCGCCTGCTTCATCAGTCAGAAGACCGTCAAGAATCACATCAATCGCATCTTCGCCAAACTGAACGCCGGCAGCCGGGGCGAGGCAATCGCCTTCTGGCACGGGGCGCGAGGGGGGTCGGCCGGTCGTGGCTGAGCGCGCTGAGGGCCGCGAGGGCCGTCGCGAGGAGATCGGGGCCCGGCCTGTGGGTTGGGCCCGGGGTTGGGCCTTGGGGCCCATGCCGTGGGGTGTCGTCACGTCGTACTTTTCTCATGTCGCCGGCGCTTCCGGCCGGGAGGAAGCCGGAAGCGCGAGTGACACCAAGGACTCGTACGAGCCGGCCGGTCACCGGCCGGCCGACACCAAAGGGGAAGCTCATGTCGAACGTCACGCTGAAGGCCGCCACGAACGCCAAGCTCTACGTCGGCACCTGGGCGAACACTGCCGTCACGGCGATGAAGCGCCGCAGCGACAAGGGTCAGGGCGCGGTCGAGTACGTCGGCGTCATCGTGCTGGTGGCGCTGATCATCGCCGCGATCGTGGGCTCGGGTGTGGCCGACGAGATCGCGAACGGTCTGACCGCCAAGGTCGGCGAGATCCTCGGCGGCTGATAGTGCGCAGATCCCGCGAAGCAGGGCAGGCCGCTCCCATCTACATCACGATGGTGGCGGGCCTGCTCTTTCTCGCGCTCGCGTTCTTCGCGGTCGGTCAGGCCGGCGCCACACGTAACGGCGCCCAGTCCGCGGCCGACGCGGCAGCACTCGCAGCGGCCCAGGAATCTCGGGACCAGTTCCGACTCGACCTCCTGGGCAATCTGCTCCAGCCCGGCTACCTGGACGACATCTTCAACGGCAACCCACTCGGAACCTTCAACGGCTGCGCCGAGGCCGCCCGCTTCGCCGACAAGAACGAAGCGGACCTCGACACCTCCAAGCCCTCCAGCGGATGCGGCTGGACGGGTGACGGCCGGTGGGGTTTCACGGTCGACGTCATCACTCAGAAGCCGATGGGGGACAGTGTCCTCCCGGGCACCGAGGATGAGAAGGCCGAGGCCCACGCCACGGCCGTCGTCGAACCCCGGTGCAGCTTCAAGCCGGCGGAAGACGACGAGCCGCCGGCCGAAGAGGAGCCCGAGGAGCCCGGTGAGGGTGAAGAGGAGCCGGTATCTCCGGGTGAACTCGTCTGTGACGGCAAGGGTCTGAGTATCGACCCGGTTAATCCTGTGCTGCCTGAGATGTCTGTCCTGTTCTCCGTCCGACTGGCCGAGGACTGACCGCGAGTGAACGCAAAGGAACAATTACTGATGAATATGCGGCATGGAACGAAGGCCAGGAGGGCGGCGGGAAGCGTCCTCGCGGCCGTGGTGCTGACCGTGTCCCTGGCGGCCTGCGGCGGAGGGGACGACGGCGGGGACGACGACGCGGGCAAGTCCTCGTCGTCCTCCGCGCCGGCGGCCGACAAGACGGAGGACGGCGGCGGGAACACGGTGCCGGACACCAGCCAGACGCTGGCCACCGTCAACGGCAGCGACGGATTCCAGGTCGTCATCCACACCGCCGCGCGCGACGACGGCGGGTTCCTGACAGTCACGGGAACGATCAAGAACACCGGCGACAAGAAGGTGGGCGTACCCACCGAGTGGAACGGCCGTGAGACACAGGTCCAGCGGACCGGCCGTTCCCTCGCGGGATTCACCCTCGTCGACAAGGCGGAGAAGAAGCGCTACTACGTGCTGCGGGACACCGATGCGAACCCGCTGACCACCACCGGTATCGGCCTTGTGGACGCGGGCGCCAGCGAGGCGTTCTTCGCCCAGTTCCCCGCCCCGCCGGACGGGACGACGCAGGTCGACCTTCAGATGCCCACGATGCCCACCGCGACGATTGAGATCTCCTGATGCGTGCCACGACGCGGCGCACGGGCAGGACGGGCGTACGGCCCGCGGCGACAGCCATCGCGGCGGCTGTCCTGTTCACCAGTGTGCAGTTCACCATGGCGGCGAGCGCGTCCGCCGACGAGTCGCCGAGTACGCCACCGGGGACTGAGTCGACCCAGCCACCGCCCGAGGTCGACGGCAACAGCCCCGGCCTCAAGCTCCGTGACGGCGCCACTCTCGCTCCGGCGAAGGTGCTGCCGATCATCTCGGTGGTCGAGTCAGAGGGCGGCGAAGAACGCCGCGAGGACACCAGCGAGAGTGTGAAGTTCGCGCTCCAGGCCGAGGTCCTCTTCGGCAAGGACAGCTCGAAGCTCTCCGGGGCGGCGAACGCGCGGATCGCCGAAGTCGCCGCGGAGATCGAGAAGCAGGGCGCCAAGAAGGTCCGGGTCTTCGGCTTCACCGACAACCTCGGCTCGTCCGCCCACGGAGACGTGCTCTCCAAGCAGCGCGCCGAAGCCGTACACGGCGTTCTGGAGAAGGAGTTGTCCTCCGCCGGGATCACCTTCGAGATCCGTGGCTACGGCGAGCAGTTCCCGATCGCTGACAACAGCGACGAAGAGGGTCGTAAGAAGAACCGCCGCGTGGAGGTCTCCTTCCCGCGCGGTGAGGCGGACAGTTCCCAGAACTGATCGCATCGCACGACGCAGCGCTGCCCCGGTCGTCCTCAGTTCGGACGACTCGGGGCAGCGCTGTGTTCTGCGGGCGTCAATCCGGCGCACATGCCTGGCGGGGCCCAGTTCGTGGGTTGGGCCTGGACTTGGGTCTTGGGGCCCATGCCGGTGGGTGCCGCCTCTTCGTATGTTTCTCATGTCGCCAGCGAGTCCGGCCAGGAGGAAGCCGGAAACGCGGGGCGACACCAAGGACTCGTACGAGTCGGCCGGTCACCGGCCGGCCGACACATAAGGGGAAAGCTCATGTCGAACGTCACGCTGAAGGCCGCCACCAACGCCAAGCTCTACGTCGGCACCTGGGCGAACACCGCCGTCACCGCGATGAAGCGCCGCAGCGACAAGGGCCAGGGCGCCGTCGAGTACGTCGGCGTCATCGTCCTCGTCGCCCTGATCATCGCCGCGATCGTCGGCTCCGGTGTCGCGGACGAGATCGCCGGCGGTCTGACCGACAAGGTCGGCGAGATCCTCGGCGGCTGATCACCCACAGATCACACACACCCCCATCGAGCAGGGCAGGACGCTTCCATCCCAGGCCAGGATGGAACCGGACCTGCCCTACTCGTGTTCCCGGGCCCGCCCACCCGGCCTTTGAGCCCCAGTTGGGCCCTGGGGCCCATGACCCGGTCCGAGGCCGGGCCGTAGCGTCGTGGGTATGTTGCCATCGGGGGTAGTACGTCGGGTTCGTCAGATCCGTCGTCGTGCGCGGCCGGCTATGCCGCGCACCGACGCTCGGCTGTTGGGTGCGTTGCGTTGGTCGCAGCGGGGGCAGGGGGCCATCGAGTACGTGGGCCTCGTTGTCGTGGTGGCGGCGATCGTGGGTGCGCTGGTCGGTACGGGTGTGGGGCCGGCGCTGGCGGAGGGGATCAGTACCCAGGTCTGCAGGATCACCGGTGGTGGTGACTGCGGTGGTGGCAGCGACTCGGTCGCCGAAGGCGATGAGGACGACGACCAGGGGCAGCCCGGTGAGCCCGCGGCGGAGGACCCGGCTTCTGACACGGGTAATGACAGTGGTGAGAAGTCGCAGGCGGAGTTGGATTATGAGGCCGCGCTGAAGGAGCTTCAGGACGCTCAAGCCGCGGAGAAGAGTGATTCCGACAAGGCGAAGGAAGCGGCGAAGGAGCTTGCGAAGATCCTGGCCGACGAGTTGGGGATCACGGATGCTCTGGACTGCATCACCAAGGGTGACATGGGCGCCTGTACGGAGACGCTGATCAATGTCCTGCTCAGCATCGTGGGCGGGGCGGTCGGCAAGTTGGCGGCGAAGTACGGCGCTCCGTGGAAGTGGAAGAAGGCCGTCGAGCTGGTCAAGAAGCTCAAGAAGCACGGCGGTGATCTGTACGACGGTCTCAAGGGTCTGATCAAGAACCGCAAGCGGGTCGACGACGCGGAGGACAAGCTCGCCGACGCGAAGAAGAAACTCGACCAGGAGAACAAGGACAAACCCAAGGACGGCGACAAACCCGAGGACAAACCGGAGTCCTGCGCCGTCAAGCACAGCTTCCTGCCGGGTACTCCGGTGCTGCTCGCCGACGGCCGACGGATGGCGATCGACAAGCTGCGCGCCGGTATGTACGTCGTCGCCACCGATCCGAAGAGCGGCCGGAGCGAGGCCCGCGCGATCGAGCGGACGATCACCACGCACGACGACAAGGACTTCACCCGGTTGACGGTCCGCACGGACTCGGGCGCCGAGGTCCTGACGGCGACCGACACGCACCCCTTCTGGCTGACCGACCGTCAGCGCTGGGCGGACGCCGGTGACATCCGGGCGGGGGACGACCTCCGTACGCCCGCCGGTACGTCCGTACAGGTGACCTCCGTCGACCGGTACACCAAGCGGCAGACCACGCACGACCTCACCATCAACGGCATCCACACGTACTATGTCGTCGCAGGTGACACCCCGGTCCTCGTGCACAACAACGACTGGTGCACCGACGAGGAGCGGCTCGAAGACGCCGGCGACATCGCGAGTGGCCACGCGGACAACAAGCACGCGAAGGACTTCCCCGGCGTCTCGGCGGAAGACCTCGGCAAGCTCGCCACCGATGTGATGAAGAATCCCTCGCGGACCAAGCCTCTTGGCAGCGGCCGGAAGGCATACCTCGGCAAGGACGGCACGACCATCGTGATTCATGACCCGATGCATCCGGACGGCGGAACCATCTTCCGCAGGGACCCGGCATCGCTGGAAGACTACTGGGCGGAACTCAACTGATGGGCAGCGAAGTGGCGGCGAGCGCACTGCTCGCCGAGGACGAGACGGCGATGCTGCGGCGGGCACTCCTGGAATGGGGCGGGCCCGCCCGGTGCTCGGACCAACTCGCCGTGGGCATGGGATTCGAGAGCGAGCGCGACCTGCTCGACCAGTGCCCCCGGCTACGGCGGGCGCTCGCCGACGACGTGCCTCTTGCCCCGGTCGACTGGGCACGGATCCTGCTCGCCGTCGAGATCGTGTTCGTCAGCGACCTGGCGGGCACGGGATTCGAATGGCCGACGACCACCGGACGCAGTGACGAGGCGACGATCAAGGTACTGCGGTCCGTCCAGCGGAAGCTCGGACGAACCGTCAAGCAGTACTACGGGCAGACCCCGAGCGACGCGCAGCGACCATAGGGACGCGTGCCGTAGCGAGGACTGACGTTCCCGAGGGAACTGCACGGCCCATTCCTGTGTCCTGTACCACCAGAGGCTGACGTATAGGGGGATGGGTCGTGCGTCGTTTGCGGCTGGGGTTGCGCACCGACGCTCGGCTGTTGGGTGCGTTGCGTTGGTCGCAGCGGGGGCAGGGGGCCATCGAGTACGTGGGCCTCGTTGTCGTGGTGGCGGCGATCGTGGGTGCGCTGGTCGGTACGGGTGTGGGGCCGGCGCTGGCGGAGGGGATCAGTACCCAGGTCTGCAGGATCACCGGTGGTGGTGACTGCGGTGGTGGCAGCGACTCGGTCGCCGAAGGCGATGAGGACGACGACCAGGGGCAGCCCGGTGAGCCCGCGGCGGAGGACCCGGCTTCTGACACGGGTAATGACAGTGGTGAGAAGTCGCAGGCGGAGTTGGATTATGAGGCCGCGCTGAAGGAGCTTCAGGACGCTCAAGCCGCGGAGAAGAGTGATTCCGACAAGGCGAAGGAAGCGGCGAAGGAGCTTGCGAAGATCCTGGCCGACGAGTTGGGGATCACGGATGCTCTGGACTGCATCACCAAGGGTGACATGGGCGCCTGTACGGAGACGCTGATCAATGTCCTGCTCAGCATCGTGGGCGGGGCGGTCGGCAAGTTGGCGGCGAAGTACGGCGCTCCGTGGAAGTGGAAGAAGGCCGTCGAGCTGGTCAAGAAGCTCAAGAAGCACGGCGGTGATCTGTACGACGGTCTCAAGGGTCTGATCAAGAACCGCAAGCGGGTCGACGACGCGGAGGACAAGCTCGCCGACGCGAAGAAGAAACTCGACCAGGAGAACAAGGACAAACCCAAGGACGGCGACAAACCCGGCGACAAGCCTGTCGGCTGTGCCCCCAAGCACAGCTTCCTGCCGGGTACTCCGGTGCTGCTCGCCGACGGCCGACGGATGGCGATCGACAAGGTCCGTGTCGGTATGCGCGTCGTCGCGACCGACCCCGGGAGCGGTCGTACGGAAGCTCGCACCATCGAGCGGACGATCACCACACGCCACGACAAGGACTTCACCCGGTTGACGGTCCGCACGGACTCGGGCGCCGAGGTCCTGACGGCGACCGACACGCACCCCTTCTGGCTGACCGACCGTCAGCGCTGGGCGGACGCCGGTGACATCCGGGCGGGGGACGACCTCCGTACGCCCGCCGGTACGTCCGTACAGGTGACCTCCGTCGACCGGTACACCAAGCGGCAGACCACGCACGACCTCACCATCAACGGCATCCACACGTACTATGTGCTGGCCGGCGAGACGCCGGTCCTTGTACACAACACGCCGCCCGGAACCTGCTCCATCACCACGCCGGCGGACGCCCCGGTGATCAACAGCAAGACGGTGTACACCTCCACCGACCGCTCGTTCCGCGTGGACATCGAGAACCAGAACCCCGGCAAGCCGGGCGCCGGAATCCATGTGCAGTTCATGGGCCGTGGCGCGGACCCGAAGAAGTATTACTTCGACCCGGCCGACGGGAAGTTCCGTACGGAGGCCGGGGACGTCCTTTCGTCGAAGCTGGCGAAGAAGGTTCCGCGGAGTGCGATCGACAAGGCTTACCAGTACTTCGGAATGAGTGCGCCGTGAGAATGAACGCCTTGATGCTGCCGCTCTGGAAAGCCACCGAGGTGGGCGGTCCGGAAAGTCTCCCGGAGAATACCCCGGGGAGTATCCCGGAAGATCTGCGGGATTTGATCGACGGTGGATGGCGAACCGGACCGGCCGGTGCCCTTTTGCTCAACGGCTGTTACGGCGACGGGTCCGGATGGCGCGGAGACTGGCAGTCGGGAGATGTCGCCCGGCACGAGCTGGACGTGAATGACGTCGGAATTCCCTGCCACGATCTGCCCGAGGAGCGCGAGGCGTATCTGCGGGGCGCCGTGGCGCGGTCACGGGCATTCGCCGTCGCGGCGCTGCGAGCCGCGAACGGTCTGCCGGCGGCCGACACCCTCATGGCGATCGTCTCCGTCGGCGTGGACGACGACTTCCTCACGCACGGCGCGACGGTCAAGTTCGCCACCCAGCGCGGCCAATTCCCCGAGACCTACGCGGAGTTGGACCGATTCCGCTTCGAGGCGATGGCGGTACTCGACGCGCACGGTGACGATGCCCAGGGGAGCGACGTCCCCGAGGACCGGGGCCGGTCGTGACCACCGACGTGGAGTCCGGCACCGGGGGTGGCGACGGACGGCCGCAGCTGCCCTTCGGGGCCGCGCTGCGGGACGCCCTCGGTGCGCCGGGCGAGGTGCGGCTGCTCGACAGCAGCCCGCGCTCGTCGGTGTGGGCGGCGGAACTGCCCCGTGGCGGACCGGTCGTCGTCAAGCAGCTCGTCCAGGGGCCGGGGGCCGGGGAGCGGTACGCACGCGAGGTCGCCGGGCTCCGCATCGCCGGGCGGCTCAGTCCTCCCGTCACACCGAGGCTGCTCGGTACGGACCCGAGTGCGCGCGTGCTGGTCCTCGAACGGGTGGAGCACGGGGCGCCGGGCGAGGGGTGGGAGGTCGCGTACGCCACGGCCCTGGCCCGGCTCCACGCCACCGCGCCCGCCGAAGCCGCGCCCGCCGACACCGCGCCCGCCGAAGCCGCGCCCGCCGACACCGCCGCCGCCACCGCGCCCGCCGACACCGCCGCCGCCACCGCGCCCGCCGACACCGCCGCCGCCACCGCGCCCGCCGACACCGAGTCGGCCCCGCTGCCCCGCTGGTCCGGCCCCGGCCGCACGGACATCGACTCCTTCCTCACCCTCGCGCGGTGGCTCGGCGCCGCCGTCCCCGCCCAAGTCCCGGACGAGCTCGAACGGTTGACCCGACGGCTCGACCGGACCCCGCGCCGCCCCGCCCTCCTGCACGGTGACCCCTGCCCCGGCAACGACCTCCACACGGCCGACGGCATCCGCTTCATCGACTTCGAGCAGGCGTCCCTCGGCAACGGTCTGAACGAACTCGCCTACCTGCGCGTCGGCTTCCCCACCTGCTGGTGCGTGACGGCCGCGCCGGAACCGCTGCTCCTGTCCGCCGAGGCCGCCTACCGCTCCACCTGGCGCGAGGCCACCGGCACCGAACCCGAAGGCGAACTCGCCGACGCCTGTGCCGGGTGGCTGATCCGCGGCGACGCGCTCGTGGAGCGCGCTCTGCGCGGGAGTGCCGACCAACTCGCGCGGCTCACGCGCGAGGACTGGACCTGGGGGACCGCGACCGCGCGGCAACGGCTGCTGCACCGCCTCGAAGTCGTCGCCCGCATGGTCCGGAACACGGACACATCCCTGGCCGGACTCGGCACGCTCAGCGCCGACATGGCAGGTCGGGTGCTCACCCGCTGGCCGGAGCTGCGCCCCGTACGGCCCGCCGCCCCCACCCGTACCCGTGACAGAAGGCCGACCGGCCCCGGCACCGGGGCGAACCAGAGGGGACGCCGTTGGGTCCTCGGACCCATGCGAGGCGGCGCGAGCCGCTGTTAGCGTGCGATACCGGTCAGTAGAGAGCGAGATGGGAATCCGATGAGGACGCGCACCGCAGGTACGTCACGGCGGACCGGCACGGTCGCCGCGCTGGCCGCGCTCGTGCTGGGGCTCACCACGGCCTGCGGCGGCGGGGACAGCGGCGGCGGCGACGCCGACAAGCCGAAGAAGCCGGACGCCGCCGCCGACGCCACGGCGGAGCCGAAGGACTCCAAGGATCCGGGACAGGTCTCGGAACCGCCGGCCCTGGAGGAGCAGCCGAAGACGGTCGACCCGAATGTGCAGGGCGTCGGCGCCGGCGGTGGCAAGGAGCTGACGAAGGCCGAGCTGGACGCGGCGGTGCTCGCCACCGGCGACGTGTCGACATTCAAGGCCGGACCGATGGACGCGCCACCGGCGCAGGGCGAGACCGCGGACGACCCCGCGTGCGCCCCGCTCACCGCGATGATCAACGGGAGGCCCGAGCCGGAGGCCTCGGCGGCCGTCTACCGCCAGCTCGTCGGCGCGAAGACCGGCCGCCCCGCCATCTCCGAGTTCCTGACCACCCACGGGACGCAGGGCGCCACCACCCTCCTCAGCCGGCTGAACGACGCGGTCAAGGCCTGCGAGGGCGGCTTCAAGGGGACCGGCGCGGGCAGCCCGTCGACGTACTCCGCCGTGAAGCGCCTAGAGACCCCCAAGGCGGGCGACGACACCCTCGCATACCAGGTGACGGGCGACTTCGAGGGCGATCCGGTGCCGCTGGTGTTCCATGTCCTACGCGTGGGCGGCACCGTCGCCACCTTCTACACCGCCAACTTCGAGGGCGCCAAGACCCCGGAGATACCGCCCATCCTGCTCGCGACACAGGCGGCCAAGCTCAAGTAACGGCGAACGGCGGACCTTACGCGTCCACGCTCAGCCGTACGCCCGGACGCACACCCCACCGCTCCATCGCCCCGGCCTCCGCCTCCAGCACGTGCCGGGCCCGCAGCCGGGGCAGCGGCATCCGGCCGGGCTTCAGCGTGTGGACGTCGACGACCTTCAACTCCTTGTCCAGGTAGGCCACATCGATCGTGAAGCCCATCCGGAACGTGTGGACGCTGCTGCACGGCGTGATCAGCAGCGCCCCGTCGAGCCCGGTCCGCCCGAGCAGACCGCGCCGCCGCGTGTTGTACGAGGCCGCGATCTCCAGCTCCACCAACTCGTCCCGGCCCTCGACCGTCAGCCTGCCCTTGCCGTTCTGCCATTTCCCCATGGCGGTAGACCATACGACTCCCTCGCACGGCTTCCGGTCGCGGAGGCCGGATCTGGGCCCGGGAGCGGCCGGATGTGGGCCCCAGGACCCATGACCCGCGCCGCGGTCCGCTCTAAGGTCGACCTGTGTACGCCACGCTGATCGTTGTCGCCGTCCTCTGGGGCTCAGCCAGCGGGCTCCTCCTGCCGCGCGCCGCGTACCGGCTCTCCGTCGAACCGGAGGACCCCTACCGCGACAGCTGCGACGCCGGGCACCCGATCACCGGGCCCGCACGGGGCTGGCTCGGCACCGCGGGCTGCGCGACGTGCGCCGCGGCGGGCAGCGTGGTGACACCGGCGGACGCGGCCGGACGTACGGACTCCGTGACCACCGCGTCGCCGGGGCGTGCGGAGGCAGGCGAGGCCGCGCTTCACCGCACCGACGCCCGCACCGACGCCCGCCCCCGCACCGACGAGGCCGCGACGGCACCCGGTGCGGACACCGCCACGAGCGGCGCCGACGACCCGGCGGACACGGCCGGGGGCGACCCGGACACCGGCGACGACGCCGACACCACGTCCGCCACGACGGCCCCCGCGCCCGTCCTGCGCGGCGCGCGCCACACCCCTTCCGCCCCCGTCGTCGTCATCACCGCCCTCGTCTGCGCCCTGCTCGCCGCCGCCACCGGCCCCCGGCCCGAACTCGCCGTATGGCTGCTGCTCGCGCCCTTCGCCGTACTGCTCGCGCTCGTCGACCGCAACGTGCACCGCCTTCCCGACCAGTTGACGCTGCCGCTCGCGGCGGCCTCCGCCGCGCTGCTCGGGATCGCCGCGCTGTTCCCGCGGGACGGCGGCTCCTGGCCGACCGCGCTGCTCGGCGGACTCGTCCTCGGCGCCTGCTACTTCGTGCTCTTCCTGATCAACCCGAACGGCATGGGCTTCGGCGACGTCAAGCTCGCGTTCTCGCTCGGTGTCGTGCTCGGCTGGTACGGCTGGCTGGTGCTCTTCGTCGGGGCGTTCGCCGGATTCCTGCTCGGGTCGCTGTACGGGCTCGGGCTGATACTCCTGCGCCGCGCGAACCGTAAGTCCGCGATCCCGTTCGGCCCCTTCATGATCGCCGGAGCGCTGCTCGGCGTGCTGCTCGGCGCCCTCGCCGCCTGACCCGGCCGACCGCCGCGCGTGAAATGCGTTCGCGGCCGGTACGGGGCTCCTGCCACCATCCCCCCATGTCCACCACACCCTCTTCCTGCCCTCGGTCCGGCGCCCGTACGTTCGAGGAGCTGATCACCGAGGCCGACGCCGTCCCCGTCGACGGCTGGGACTTCTCCTGGCTCGACGGGCGGGCGACCGAGGAGCGGCCCCCGTGGGGCTACGCCCGCGCCATGGGGGAGCGGATGGGCCGCGCCACCGCCGCCCTCGACATCCAGACCGGCGGCGGTGAAGTCCTCGCCTCCGTACCGAAGTTGCCGCCACTGACCGTGGCCACCGAGTCGTGGCCGCCGAACGTCGCCCGCGCCACCGCGCTCCTTCACCCGCTCGGCGTGGCGGTCGTCGGAGACCACGACGAGCCGCCGCTGCCTTTCGGGGACGAAGCGTTCGACCTCGTCGTCAGCCGCCACCCGGTGCGGGCGTGGTGGACGGAGATCGCCCGCGTCCTGCGGCCCGGCGGCACCTACTTCTCCCAGGAGGTCGGTCCGGCCAGCGTCTTCGAACTGGTCGAGTACTTCCTGGGACCGCAGCCGGACGAGGCACGTGCCGTACGCGACCCCGAACGGGCCGGGGCGGCGGCCTCGGCGGCTGGGCTCGACGTGGTGGATCTGCGAACGGCCGCCCTGCGCACCGAGTTCCACGACATCGGCGCCGTCGTCCACTTCCTGCGGAAGGTGATCTGGATGGTGCCCGGTTTCACCGTCGACGGGTACCGGGACCGACTCGCCGCCCTTCACCGCCGTATCGAGACCGAGGGCCCCTTCGTGGCCACCACGACACGCTTCCTGATCGAGGCGGTCAAGCCCGGCTGAGCCGGGACCGGGCAGGCACCGACGACGGACCACGCCACAGCCGTTACGCGTGCGCCCCGACCGACACCGTCCCGACCGTCAGCCGCGGTGTGCCCTGAAGGATCTCGCCGGTCCGCTCCACCTGCTCGCCGAGTCCCGCGCGCTGCGCGGCGGTCAGCGTGCCCAGCGGCTCCACCGTCACGTCGATCCACTTCCCGGACCGGCGCTGGTGCCACACCCCGGCGACGGCCCCGTCGATCAGCAGCACCGGGAAGTTCCCGGCCTGCCCGCCCCCGAGCGCCCGCTCGTACGCCGCACCCGCGAAGAGCCTTGTCCGCGGCTGGGAGGCGATGGTGAAGGCGTCGAAGTAGGGGAGGAGCCGTACGCCCCGGACCGCTCCCCGGACCGCCGACTCCACCGGGAAGTCCGTGTCGCCGGCCTTCACCCACGCCGCGTCCCCCTCGAAGGAGACCCGCTCCGTCCGGCCCTGCGCCGCGAGCGAGCCGAACAACTCCTTGGCCCAATTCACCGGCATGGCCAGCCACTTGGCGAAGTGCTGCGGGGTGGCGGGCCCGTACGCGTACAGATAGTGGTCCACGAGCCCGGCGAGCGCCTCCCGCCCCGGCAGCGGGGTGAACCCGGGCAGCATCCGGTGCGGGTTGGTGTAGGTGACCTTCCGCCCCCGGTTGGGGCCGAAGCAGAGCGCGCCGCGGTGCGCCGCCGTGTGTGTCATCTGCCGCCAGCGCGGCCACTTGGTCTGGAACGCGTCCATGACCCGGTCGCCGGCCCACGGTCCCGTCCGCGCCACGATCTCCTCGGTCAGCTCGTCCACGGTGAGGTCGTCGTCCGCCAGCGCGTCCGCGATCGCGGCGACGACCTGATCCGTCTGGTCCTCGCTCATCCGTACGCCATCGGGCATGGCGTTGCGTCCGGCCGGCAGCGCGGAGAGCGCGCCGGTCCACAGGGGCAGATCGGCCGACGGCAGCAGATGTACGGTGCCGCGCGGCCCGAACGTCTTCACCAGGCTGCCGTCGGTCCACAGCGCCGCCCGCACCGACTCGCGTGTCTCGCCGCCGTCCAGCCGCAGCGCCACCGACAGTTCGGCCGCCGACAGCACCTGTGCGTGGGCGCCGACCATGGCGCCGGTGACGGCGGCGGGGCCACCGGCCGTCGGCGCGGTGAGCCCCTGCCGGGCCAGCCGCCGGGCGTTGGCCGCGGCCCAGCTCACACTCGGACCCCAGGTCCCGACATCCGTGTCGTTCGTCGTCATACGGCCGAGCCTAGGAGTCATTGAGGACAGATTCTGTCCGCTGGGAGGGTTCTCGACGTGCAAGAGGAGCGGGCTCGCGTCAAAGCGGCGCCTCTCAGGCCGTCCGTCCCTTCCGCGTACTCCCATCGGAGGTGGCGACTTCTCGCCATCGCCCTGCCCCGCACAGCGCCCTCAACGCCGCTGTCCTGGGCCTTTTACGTGTCCGGCGCAGCGATCGGGCAACTCCGGAGCGTGACGACCGTCGTGTCGGCACGCAGCATCACTTACGAAGGGTTATGGTGGAAACCCCCCCTCGGGCCGGTCCGTATCCCCCCCACGGACCGGCCCGTTTTCATGTCCGCGCCGAGGTCAGCCCCGCCCGGCCCAGATGTTGGTGCCCTCGGTGTCCACGGCGAAGGTGTCGATCTCCTTCAGCTCGTCGGCCGACAGCGCGGCCCCGGACAGCGCCGCCACGTTCTCCTCCAACTGCTTCACGCTGGAGGCGCCGATCAGCGCCGACGTCATCCGCTCGTCGCGCAGCACCCAGTTGATCGCCAGCTGCGCCAGCGACTGACCGCGCCGCCGCGCGATCTCGTCGAGCCCCTTCAGCCTCCGCACGACCTCGTCCGAGAGCAGATCGGGGTCCAGGGACTTGCCCTGCGTGGCCCGCGAGCCCTCCGGAATCCCCTTCAGGTACTTGTTCGTCAGCAGGCCCTGCGCCAGCGGTACGAAGGAGATGCAGCCCATGCCGGCCGCCTCCAGCGTGTCGAGCAGACCGTCGTCCTCGATCCAGCGGTTGATCATCGAGTAGGAGGGCTGGTGGATGAGCGCCGGGACTCCCATCTCCTTCAACAGCCTTGCCGCCTCGGCGGTCTGCTCCGCTTTGTACGACGACACACCCACGTAGAGCGCCTTGCCCTGCTGGACCGCGGACGCCAGCGCGCCCATCGTCTCCTCAAGAGGCGTGTGCGGGTCGAAGCGGTGGGAGTAGAAGATGTCGACGTGGTCAAGACCCATCCGCTTGAGGGAGGCGTCCAGCGACGACGTCAGATACTTACGGGAACCCCATTCCCCGTACGGGCCGGGGTGCATGAGATAGCCGGCCTTGGTCGAGATGACCAACTCGTCGCGATAGGCCGAGAAGTCCTGCGCGAAGATCCTGCCGAAATTCAACTCCGCCGATCCGGGCGGCGGTCCGTAGTTGTTCGCGAGGTCGAAGTGCGTGACGCCGAGGTCGAAAGCGCGGCGCAGGATCGCGCGCTGCGAGTCGAGGGTCCGGTCGTCACCGAAGTTGTGCCAGAGGCCGAGGGACAGTGCGGGCAGCTTGAGGCCGCTGCGCCCGCTGCGCCGGTACTCCATGGAGTCGTAACGGTCTTCGGCCGCGAGATAAGAGGGGAATTCAGTCACGAGTCATTCCTTATCACGGACTTGTGACAGACCGGGTTGGGCCCTCGTGCCGCCCGCGCAGTAATGTGACGGCTTCGGGTGCCAGGGGCGGTCCCCCTCTCGTGCGGACGGCCTTCCCCGTGGTGGACGGGCGGCCCCGCGGGCCGCCTGGCGGGCGGTCCCCATCAGAAATCGAAGAGGTGGACTCAGTGAACTTGCGCGACCTGGTGTACAGGCTCTACGCACGCCGGGTGGAAAGGCGCCTCGATCACACCCAGGTGCTGCCGAAGCACATCGGCGTCGTTCTCGACGGGAACCGCCGCTGGGCGAAAGCCTCCGGCGGTACGACCGAACAAGGTCACAAGGCGGGCGCCAGCAAGATCCAGGACCTGCTCGGCTGGTGCGACGAGACGGACGTCGAGGTGGTCACCCTGTGGCTGCTGTCCACGGACAACCTCGACCGCGCCGACGACGAGCTGGTCCCCCTCCTCGGCATCATCGAGAACGCCGTGCGCGACCTCGCCGCCGACGGCCGCTGGCGCGTCCACCACGTCGGCACGATGGACCTGCTGCCCGGCCGTATGCAGACCGTCCTCAAGGAGGCCGAGCAGGCCACCCGGGGCAACACCGGAATACTGGTCAATGTCGCCGTCGGCTACGGCGGCCGGCAGGAGATCGCCGACGCGGTCCGCTCCCTCCTTCTGGACCACGCGAGCAAGGGCACCTCGTTCGAGGAGCTCGCCGAGATCGTCGACACGGACCTGATCGCCTCACACCTCTACACACGCGGCCAGCCCGACCCCGACCTGGTGATCAGGACGAGCGGTGAGACGCGGCTCTCGGGCTTCATGCTCTGGCAGAGCGCCCATTCGGAGTACTACTTCTGCGAAGTGTTCTGGCCGGCTTTCCGCAAGGTCGACTTCCTCCGGGCCCTGCGTGACTACGCGGCGCGACACCGCCGCTACGGAGCCTGAGCCCCCGCCCCGCAAGGCCTCCGATACCCCTCCCCGGAATCCGCCCGGACGTCCGCGCCGAACGGCGGTCACGACCCACCGGGACGTCCCGTCACCCTAGATTCACACGCTGTCCGTCATATGCCGTGGCATGGCGGCGCGTGTTCGAGGGAATACCTCTCCACAGGTCGACGTCCGAGCAGAACCGTCAGCGATGACGGCGGGCGTCGAATCTCAGCGGTCGGCCCAGCCGTCCGCCCGGGAGGCCCTTTGCACCAGGACGATCGTGCGGTGACGCGTACGGGCGCCGTGGAGGGCCGGTCCTCGGCCCGCGCACTTGGGCCCGAGTCCGGTCCGCCGTCCGCCGCCAGGCGGGCGACCACAGCCCGTGACGCCGTCGTATTCCGACCTCGTCCGAGGGGGTACGTCCTTCCGTGGTGACCAGCACAAAGCGCCGCATGCCCGACAGGCGCACCTATGTTCTCGACACCAGCGTCCTGCTGGCCGATCCGAACGCCATGTCCCGCTTCGACGAGCACGAAGTCGTGCTGCCGATCGTGGTGATCACGGAGTTGGAGGCCAAGAGGCACCATCCGGAGCTCGGATACTTCGCCCGGCAGGCCCTGCGCCTGCTCGACGACTTCCGGATCCGCTACGGCCGCCTCGACGCCCCCATCCCGCTGGGCGATCTGGGCGGCACGCTGCGCGTCGAGCTCAACCACTCCGATCCCGGCGTCCTTCCCGCCGGCTTCCGATTGGGGGACAACGACTCGCGGATCCTCGCGGTGGCGCGCAATCTCCAGGCGGAGGGGTACGACGTCACCGTCGTCTCCAAGGATCTGCCGCTGCGCATCAAGGCATCGTCGGTCGGGCTTCTCGCCGAGGAGTACCGCGCCGAGCTGGCCATCACCGACTCCGGCTGGACCGGTATGAGCGAGATGGCGCTCTCCGCCGAGCAGGTGGATCTCCTCTTCTCCGAGGAGACGCTGTACGTGCCGGAGCTGGCCGACCTGCCCGTGCACACCGGACTGGTCCTCCAGTCCGAACGCGGCAAGGCTCTCGGCCGGATCACGCCCGAGGGCAATGTGAGGCTCGTCCGCGGCGACCGGGAGGCCTTCGGGATCCACGGCCGCAGCGCCGAGCAGCGCATCGCGCTCGATCTGCTGCTCAACCCGGACATCGGCATCATCTCGATGGGTGGCCGCGCGGGCACCGGCAAGTCGGCCCTGGCGCTCTGCGCAGGCCTGGAGGCGGTCCTGGAGCGCCGTCAGCACAAGAAGGTGATGGTCTTCCGGCCGCTGTACGCGGTCGGCGGGCAGGAGCTCGGCTATCTGCCGGGCACCGAGGCCGAGAAGATGAGCCCCTGGGCGCAGGCGGTGTTCGACACCCTGTCGGCCGTCGCCGGCCGTGAGGTGATCGAGGAGGTGCTCGGCCGCGGCATGCTCGAAGTGCTGCCCCTGACGCACATCCGCGGACGGTCGCTGCACGACGCGTTCGTGATCGTCGACGAGGCCCAGTCGCTGGAGCGGAACGTACTGCTGACCGTTCTCTCCCGTATCGGTGCCAACTCGCGTGTGGTGCTGACCCATGACGTGGCGCAGCGCGACAACTTGCGTGTGGGCAGGTACGACGGGGTGGTCGCCGTCGTCGAGAAGCTCAAGGGCCATCCGCTCTTCGCGCACGTCACCCTCAACCGCTCCGAGCGCTCGCCCATCGCGGCGCTCGTGACCGAAATGCTGGAGGAAGGCTAGATCTCCGCCTGAATGCGGTAGTTGGCGCCGCCCGGCAAGGCCGCAAGAGCCTAGCCGGGCGGCGCTGTGTCATGCCGCCATTTCCGTGAAACTGGTGTGCCAAACGGGGTGTGAGCTATCCCACGCAACGAAGAATTGCCTTGCGGCGTGGGCGTCCGGCAGAGTCTTGCTTCCGTCAGGCCCCGCATACGACACACATGCATCCTCAGGGATGCGGAACCACACAACTCAACACTTGACGTCGTATGCCGCCCGCGCTTCATCCGGTGCTTCCGCCATGGGAGTTGCCGACGGGCCCGTGTCTCCCGTGACGTGCGGTACGGAGACCAGTGCCAGGGGCACGATTGCATCCGTGAGGTCACGTACGCGGACGCTGCTGGAAGGAAACCGTGTGAGCCGGATCTCGGTCCGGGGATTCGCCGTGGCATCAGCTACAGCGGTCACCACCGTCGGCGCAGTCGTGGGAGTCGCTTCGGGCGCTCCCCAGGCCTCGGACGACAATTTCGAGGCGACCGCAGCTGACACGACGCTCCTCGCAGACATCCCCGCGGGCCAGCACGCCCAGGTCCAGACCGCGTCTTTGACGCAGCAGGCCGACGCGCAGGCCACTGCCGCCGATGTGGCAGCGAAGAAGTCCGCCGAGGAATCGGCTCGTATCCAGGCGGCCAAGGACGCCAAGGCGAAGAAGGAAGCCGCCGAGGAGAAGGCGGAGAAGGCGGAGCAGGCGCGCGAGGCCAAGCTGGCCGAGGAGCGCGCCAGCCGCGACGAGACGCGTGACTCCTCCGACTTCTCGGTGCAGAGCTCGTACTCCGTCGCCGAAGTCCAGGCCATGGCCCGCCAGATGATCCCCGGCGACCAGTTCCAGTGCTTCAGCAACATCGTGGACCACGAGTCCACCTGGAACTACAAGGCGCAGAACCCGTCGTCGGGTGCCTACGGACTCGTCCAGGCGCTGCCCGGCTCGAAGATGGCGTCCGCCGGCGCCGACTGGCAGACCAACCCGGCCACCCAGATCAAGTGGGGCCTGAACTACATGAACGACCGCTACGGCAGCCCGTGCGGTGCCTGGTCGTTCTGGCAGGCCAACAACTGGTACTAGGTCCGCCGGACCAGGCACCTCCCCGCCGGGTTCCCAGGCCGTCGGTGCTCAACCTTGTGAAGCCCCTCCCCGTCCTACGGTGAGGGGCTTTGCGCGTGTACGGTCAGGCAGTACGACTCGGGGAAGAAGGATGAGCATGTCGAAACTGCCGGGGTGGCTCGGCCGGGTCGGAGCCGAACTCACGGAGCTCGGCGAGCGGTTGGGGGAGCGCCGGGCCGAGGCCGTGGGGGACGACGGTCCCGCGGACGGTTCGGTACGCGACAGCGTCCCGGCACCGCCGGACTACGCGCCCAGTGTCGCGGCCAAGGCGGAGCCCGTGGCGGCCATTCCCTGGGGCATGCGGGTCGCCGCCGAGGCCGCCTGGCGGCTGGTCGTACTGGCCATCCTGCTCTGGGTGTTGATGAAGATCATCAGCACCGTCCAGCTCGTGGTGATGGCCTTCGTCGGCGCCCTGCTGGTCACCGCACTCCTCCAGCCCACGGTCGCCAGGCTCAAGAAGTGGGGCCTGCCGCGTGGTCTGGCCACGGCGGTCACCGCCTTCGCCGGCTTCATCATCATGGGTCTCATCGGCTGGTTCGTGGTGTGGCAGGTCGTGGAGAACATCGACGTGCTCTCCGACCGCGTCACCGACGGCATCGACGAGCTCAAGCGCTGGCTGCTCAACAGCCCGTTCCATGTGACCGAACAGCAGATCAACGATCTCGCGAAGAGCCTGAGCGACGCGATCGGCACCAACACCGAGGAGATCACCTCCGCCGGTATCCAGGGTGTGACCGTCGTGGTCGAGCTGCTGACCGGGATCCTGCTCGCCGTGTTCTCCACGCTCTTCCTCCTCTACGACGGCCGGCGGATCTGGGAGTGGTCGCTCAGGCTGTTCCCCGCGGCGGCGCGTCCGGGCCTCGCCGGGGCCGGACCGCGCGCCTGGCGCACGCTCACCGCGTATGTGCGCGGCACTCTGATAGTCGCGCTCATCGACGCCGTCTTCATCGGCCTCGGTCTTTACTTCCTCGACGTCCCGCTCGCGGTCCCGCTGGCCGTGTTCATCTTCCTCGGCGCGTTCATCCCGCTCGTCGGCGCGGTGATCTCGGGCGCGCTCGCCGTGGTCGTCGCGCTCGTCACCCAGGACGTGTTCACGGCGCTGATGGTGGTGATCGTCGTCCTGGCCGTCCAGCAGATCGAGGGCCACGTCCTCCAGCCGTTCATTCTCGGCCGTGCGGTACGCGTGCATCCGCTGGCCGTCGTCCTCGCGGTCGCGACGGGCGGTCTCGTCGCGGGTATCGCCGGAGCCGTCGTCGCGGTCCCGCTGGTCGCCGTCACGAACACCGTCGTCGGCTACCTCCGCGCGTACAGCCAGGAGCAGGCCATGCGCGGCGGCCCCGGGCCGCACGGCGCGACGGCGCTCGACATCGCCCCGACGCCCGCCCCGGGCGCCTCGGCCGCGCCCCCGGCGGGCTCCGAGGGGCCGGCCGCCGGTCCGGCCGCGCCGGTCTCCGACGCGCCGCCCGCCGAGCCCCGGAACGGCCAGGAATGATCTCCGAGCCGGAGCTCGAGGGAGAGCTCTCGGCGCCGGCGACGGTGCCCGCGCCGCGGGGCCCGGAGCACCCGGCCGAGACCATGGGCGCCGAAGGATCGCCCCTGATACCGGGGCCGCCGCTGCGGCGGCGCCCATGGGTGTGGGGGCTGACCGGTGTGCTGGTGACGTCGGCGGTCTGGGCGGGCTCCTTGTGGGCGTACGACAGGGCGGGGCCGGATCTCCAGGGCTACGGGGTCAGCCGCAACCTGTGCCTCGACGCCGATCTCGCGGCGCTGTCCGCGGTTCTCGGCAAGAAGCGGGACCCGTTCGCCGCCGTGGGTGAGGACAAGGCGCTCGACCAGGCCGTCTGCACGGTCAATCTGGCACCGGAGCGGCCGCCGAGGTCCGAGGGCCACCGGGGGCCGACCGTACGGGCATACGCGGAGATCACGTACACGCTGCACAAGAAGACCGATCCGGGGCCGCAGTTCGACGCGTCCCTGGTCGAACCGGCCGACCAGGGGGCCGGGGAACAGATCCTGAAGCTCGTCCCCGAAGTGGGGGAGCGCGCCTACCTGGTGAGCCGGCCCGGCGACGAGAGCCCGTCACTGGAGGTCCTCGACGGACAGGCGGTGCTCTCGCTCTCCGTCGGCCAGGTCACCGAGTACAACGACGCGGATCCGCTGAACCCCGGCTTCGAGAGCGACGACCGGGGCATCGTGCACCTCGGCGGCCTCGAACCGGCCATGGTCGAGGACATGCTGGCGCTGATGGACGAGCTCAAGAAGAAGTGACCGGGGCGCTCGCGTCCGGCAGTCAGGCGTCGCCGAGGCCGTGCATGACGGCCTCCGCGTCGAGCGTCGTCGCCAGGGCCTGGATCACGGCCGCGATCTTGATGGCCTCCTGGATCGTCTCGCGGTCCACCTCCAGCCTGCGCAGCGCCCGCTCGTGGGCGTCGAGGCACAGTCCGCAGGCGTTGATCGCGGACACCGCGAACGACCAGAACTCGATGTCGGCCTTCGGGACGCCCGGATGACCGAGCGCGGTCATCCGCAGGCCCGTGCGCAGCTCTCCGTACGCGGGGTCGGACAGCAGATGCCGGGTCCGGTGGAAGACGTTGTTCACCGCCATGACGGCGGCGGCCGACTTGGCCGCGGTGAAGGCCTCGGGGGAGAGCCGCGCCCCGGCCTCGGGCGCCAGCTCGCGCAGCACCCGGGCCGAGCGCGCGGCGATCGCGCAGGCGAGCACCGCCCCCCACAGGCGCTGTTGGCCGAGTCCGCCGTGCTCGACGACCGCGTCGAGGTTGCGGCGCAGGTCCCTGGCGTAGTCGGGAACGGCGGCCTTCAGCGCGTCGAGTGACATCGTGCTCTCCTGGGACTGGACCTAGGGTGCTTGGTCGTCGGGGGCGGGGTCGGTGGTCGGCGCTGCCGCCTCGCCGGGCTGTTCCGGAGGCTTCGGTGCCTTCGGAGGCCTGCCCCGGCGGGGGATCGGCTTCGCGTTGCCGGGGAGCCGGCCCCCTTCCGCCAGGGCCCGGCGGAGCAGGAACTCGATCTGCGCGTTGGCGCTGCGCAGTTCGTCGGACGCCCATCGTGCCAGGGCGTCGTACACCGCCGGGTCCAGGCGCAGGATGACCTGCTTCCGTTCGGTCACTGGTAGAGAGTGCCCGTGTTCACGACCGGCTGCGCGGCCCGGTCACCGCAGAGTACGACCAGCAGGTTGCTGACCATCGCCGCCTTCCGCTCGGAGTCCAGCTCGACGATGTCCTGCTCGGTCAGCCGGGTGAGGGCCGCCTCGACCATCCCGACGGCGCCGTCCACGATCAGCCGCCGCGCGGCGACGACCGCGCCCGCCTGCTGGCGCTGGAGCATCGCCGAGGCGATCTCGGGAGCGTACGCGAGGTGGGTGAAGCGGGACTCGATGATGTGTACTCCGGCCGCCTCGACCCGTGCGTGCAGTTCGACGGCGAGCTTCTCGGTGATCTCCTCGGCGTTGCCGCGCAGCGAGAGACCGTCCTCCTCGTGGGCGTCGTAGGGGTACTCGATCGCGATGTGCCGGACCGCGGCCTCGGTCTGGGTGGAGACGAACTCCAGGAAGTCGTCCACCTCGAAGAGCGCCTGCGCGGTGTCCTCGACCCGCCAGACGACGACCGCCGCCAGTTCGATCGGGTTGCCGTAGGCGTCGTTGACCTTGAGGACGGCGGTCTCGTGGTTCCGTACGCGGGTCGAGATCTTCGCGCGTGAGGTGAGCGGGTTCACCCAGCGCAGTCCGTCGACGCGGATCGTGCCGCGGTAGCGCCCGAACAGCTGGACGACGCGGGCCTCGCCCGGCGCCACCATGTTCAGCCCGCACATCGCGAAGAACGCGGCGATCGCGAGCAGGATACCGAGCACGATCAGGGCCACCTTCCCGCCGGTCGACGAGATGGCCGCGCCGATCACGACGAGGGCGATTCCGCCGACCAGGCCGATCAGCCCGAGCAGCAGCGCGAGGCCGCCGCCGATACTGCTCGCCTGGAATTCCCGGACCCGTGGCTCGGGCATCTCGGGCAGGTCGTCCACCACTGGAGTGCTGGTCGTGGGCATGTCTGGTCCCCGTTTCCGTTACTTTCGCGCCGCTCGGCGCCGCTATCATTGTGATTACACATTAACGTGCTTCGCAACCCTGCGCCCCCGTCGTGAGTCGGTTCCTCTGAGGCAGGTGCTGATTGTCACGTCGGAAAAGACCGGATCGGGACTCTTTGTCACAGGGGACGGTGTTAGCTTTCTGAGCTGATTCCGGCAACTGGGACAAGCTGACAACCGGACGAGGCCCGGCAGGACGAGACCCGAGACCGAGAGCGGAGCGACTGAGCGATGGGCCGAGCGGAAGCGCGACAGGCCCGGCAGCGGGGAACGCGCCGGGCGAAGAGGGCCGGCGGCATACGTGGCTTCTTCACGTTGAAGAGGCTGCTCGGCACGTTCCTCGGGCTGTGCCTGCTCGCCATGGGCGCGTTCGTCGTGATCTATTTCCTGGTCCCGGTCCCGAAGGCCAACGCCCAGGCCGAGATGCAGAGCAACGTCTACAAGTACAGCGACGGCACGGTCCTGGCGCGGACCGGCGAGATCAACCGCGAGATAGTCGGCCTGGAGAAGGTCCCCAAGGACGTCCAGCGGGCCTTCGTCGCCGCCGAGAACAAGTCCTTCTACAAGGACTCCGGCGTCGACATCAAGGGCACGACCCGCGGCCTGGTGAACACCGTCTCGGGCAAGGGCAAACAGGGTGGTTCCACCATCACCCAGCAGTACGTGAAGAACTACTACCTGAACCAGGACCAGACGGTCACCCGCAAGCTCAAGGAGCTGGTGATCTCGCTGAAGGTCGACCAGCAGATGAGCAAGAGCGACATCCTCGCCGGGTACATGAACACCAGCTACTACGGGCGGGGCGCGTACGGCATCCAGGCCGCGGCGCAGGCGTACTACGGCGTGGACGCGGCCAAGCTGGACGTCGCGCAGGGCGCGTACCTCGCCGCGCTGCTCCAGGCCCCCAACCAGTACGACTGGACCCTGGCCTCGGAGACCGGCAGGAAGCTCGTCACCGAGCGCTGGAACTACGTCCTGGACAACATGGCCGAGGAGAACTGGCTGGGCGGTACGGAGCGGGCCGGGCTGAAGTTCCCCGTACCGCAGAAGCCCAAGCCCGCCCCCGGCACCGAGGGACAGGCCGGTTATCTCATCGACGCCGCCAACAGCGAGCTGGAGCGGCAGGGCGTCACCAAGGAGGAGATCGACGCCGGCGGCTGGACGATCACGCTGAGCGTCGACAAGAAGCGCCAGAAGGAGCTCGTGGGCGCGGTCGACAAACAGCTGGAGTCCAAGCTCGACCGTAAGAAGAGCAAGGTCGACGCGACCGTTCAGGCGGGCGCCACGTCGGTGGACCCGAAGACGGGCGCGGTGGTCGCGCTCTACGGCGGGGTCGGCGCCACCGAGCACTGGATCAACAACGCCACCCGCACCGACTACCAGCCCGCGTCGACCTTCAAGCCGGTCGTGCTCGCCTCGGCGCTGGAGAACAGGTCGAAGACGCAGGACGGCGACCGGATCGGGCTCAAGACCGTTTACGACGGCACCAGCAAGCGGCCGGTGGTCGGCAGCGACACCCCCTTCGCGCCGCAGAACGAGGACGACGTCGACTACGGCGACATCACCGTGCAGGAAGCGGCCAACGACTCCGTCAACTCCGTCTTCGCACAGATGGTCGTGGACGTCGGCCCGCCCGAGGTGAAGAAGACCGCGCTGGACCTGGGCATGCGGGACAAGAACTTCCCCGAGCGCCCCGCGATCACGCTGGGCACGATGCAGGCCTCCACCTGGGACATGGCGGGCGTCTACGCGACGCTCGACAACCACGGCGAGAAGGTCACCCCGTCGATCCTCAAGTCCGCCGAGCACAAGGACCGGGACGTGGAGCTGCCCGAGCGGATCGGCGACCAGGCGATCAGCCGCGAGTCCGCCGACACCGTCACCTCGGCGCTCACCGGCGTCGTCAAGAACGGTACGGCGCACGAGGCGAACACCGACGCGTACGAGGCGGCGGGCAAGACCGGTACGTCGGAGAACAACAAGTCGGCGTGGTTCGCCGGCTACACGCCCGAACTGACCACGGTGGTGGCCCTGTTCGGCGAGTCGACCAAGGAGGGCGGCGGCCAGGTCACCCTGACCGGCACGGCCAACTCGGGCCGCGCCAACGGTGGTGGCTTCCCCGCCAGGATCTGGGCCGACTACACCCTGGGCGCGCTGGGCGGTGGCTCCGACGCCTCGTTCGACCTGGAAGTCGCCGAGGACGCCTACGTACCTCCGCCGCCCCCGCCGGACCCGACACCCTCCGACGAGCCGACGAACGACGACCCGTCGAGCCCGCCGCCCGACCAGCCGGATCCGGGCAGCAGCCCGCCGGCGTCCGAGCCCCCGCCGTCCAGCGAGCCGCCCGCCCCGCCGCCCGAGCCGGGTGCGGACGGGGGCGTCGGCGGTGGGGACACCGGCGGCACCGACGGAGGCACCGACAACGGCGGAGCGGGCTCCGCGGGCGGTTCCAACGGCGGCACGAACGGCTCGAACGGTGGCGGTGAGCGCTCGCGGTTCGCGCCCTAGCGTCGGTCGTCCGGCGCTGGCCGGTCAGCCGCCGTTGACCTTGCCCGCGATCCGGTCACCGACGTTCTTGTCGATGTTGCGCCAGTACTGGAGCGCCCGGTCCAGGACCGGGCGGCTCACGCCCTGGAGCAGATGGCCGGAGACGTTCGACACGAGCCTGTCGCGCTGCGCGTCGTCGAGCACGTTGCGGACCTGGGTGCCCGCCTGGCCCCAGTCGTCGTCCTCGCGCCGCTTCGTGTACGCCTCGCGGACCATCTCGCCCGCCGCCGCCCAGCCCGCCGGGTCGCCGTAGTTCTGCGTGTCGGCGGCCGGGCCGCCGTACGAGTTGGGGGCGTAGGGCATCGCCGCGTTGGAGGCGACGTACCGCATCGGGCCGTCCTTGGCGTACGAGTTCACCGGCGAGTGCGGCCGGTTGGGCGGCAGCTGCGCGTAGTTCGGACCGATCCGGTACCGGTGGGTGTCCGGGTACGAGAAGAGCCGGCCCAGCAGCATCTTGTCCGGGGACGGACCGATGCCCGGGACCATGTTCGACGGCTCGAAGGCGGCCTGCTCGACATGGACGAAGAAATTGTCCGGGTTCCTGTTGAGCGTCATCCGGCCGACGTCGATCAGCGGGTAGTCGCCGTGCGGCCACACCTTCGTCAGGTCGAACGGGTTGAAGCGGTAGTCGGCCGCCTCCTCGAACGGCATGATCTGGACCTTCAGGCTCCAGGTCGGGGCGTTCCCCGACTCGATCGACTCGTAGAGGTCCCGGCGGTGGTGGTCCGCGTCCGAGCCCGCCAGCTCGTCGGCGTCCGCCTGGCTGAGGTAGTCGATGCCCTGGTCGGTCTTGAAGTGGTACTTGACCCAGAAGCGCTCACCGGCGGCGTTCACCCACATATAGGTGTGCGAGCCGTAGCCGTTCATGTGGCGGAAGGACTTCGGGATGCCCCGGTCACCCATCAGCCATGTCACCTGGTGTGCGGACTCGGGGGACAGGGTCCAGAAGTCCCACTGCATGTCGTTGCTGCGCAGCCCGGTGGCAGGGTGGCGCTTCTGCGAGCGGATGAAGTCCTGGAACTTGATCGTGTCGCGTACGAAGAAGACCGGCGTGTTGTTGCCCACCAGGTCGTAATTGCCCTGTTCCGTATAGAACTTCAGGGCGAAGCCGCGGGGGTCGCGCCAGGTGTCGGGGGAGCCGAACTCACCGGCGACCGTCGAGAAGCGGGCCAGCATCTCGGTGCGCTTGCCCGGCTGGAAGAGGTCCGCCTTGGTGAACTGGCTGACGTCGTCGGTCACTTCGAACACGCCGTAGGCGCCCGAGCCCTTGGCGTGGACGACCCTCTCGGGGACCCGTTCCCGGTTGAACTGGGCCATCTTCTCGATGAGGTAGTGGTCCTGGAGCAGGATCGGACCGTCCGGCCCCACGGTGAGCGAGTTCTCGTCGCTCTCCACCGGGATACCGGCGTTGTTGGTCGTGTACGGCGCCTTGGGGGTCGACCCGGTCACGAGTGTTCTCCCGTCATAGGGGTTCCCGCGGCGGGGTTCCCGCGCCACGGGACGACAGCGGTCGTACCGGCCGCCTGCCCCAGTGAAACCCGCCGACACATCGTCGGCAACATTTGACAGGAGTCGGGGCGGGGGCCGGAACCACACCGGGACCGGCCCCGCACCGCCCTACGGACGCGTCGAGATCTCGAACCAGACGACCTTGCCGGTGGACAGCCGCGTCGCGCCCCACCGCCGCGCCAGCCGGTTGACCAGGAACAGCCCTCGGCCGCCCTCGTCCGTGTCACGGGCCCGGCGCTGCCGCGGCAGCTGCGGCGAGTCGTCGCCGACCTCGCAGCGCAGCACATCGGTCCGCAGCAGCCGCAGGGTGACGGGCCGCTCCGCGTACCGGACCGCGTTGGTCACGACCTCGCTGATCAGCAGCTCGACCGAATCGCTCAGCTCCTCCAGCCCCCACCGCGAGAGCGCCCGCCGCGCGAGCCGCCTGGCCCGTCCCGGCGCCGCGTCCTCGGGCTCCAGGAACCAGTACGCGACATCGCTCGGCGCGATGCCGTCGAAGCGGGCGGCCAGCAGCGCGATGTCGTCGTCGCGGTCGCCGGGGCCGAGCACGTCCAGCACGTCGTCGCACAGCGCCTCCAAAGGAGGCGAGTGGTCGGGACCGGTGAGCTGGGCCGTCGCGGCGAGACGCTCCCGCAACTGCTCGATCCCCGTCCACACGTCACGCAGCCGCGACTCCACGAGGCCGTCCGTGTACAGGAGCAGCGTGGCCCCGGCCGGCGCGTCCAGCTCGACGGCCTCGAAGTCCACCCCGCCGACGCCGATCGGGGCGCCGGGCGGCACCCGCAGCACCTCGGCCCGGCCGCCCAGGTGCAGCAGTATGGGCGGCGGATGGCCGGCGTTGGCGATGGTGATGCGGTGCGAGACCGGGTCGTACACGGCGTACAGGCAGGTGGCCATCCGGTCGGTGCCCAGCCGCTGCGCCTGCTCGTCGAGGTGGTGCAGGACCTCCTGCGGCGGCAGGTCGAGACCGGCGAGGGTCTGCGCGGTCGTCCGCAGCTGGCCCATGATCGCGGCGGACGTCATGGAGTGGCCCATGACATCGCCGACGACGAGGGCGACGCGGCTGCCGGGCAGCGGGATCGCGTCGTACCAGTCGCCGCCGACGCGAGCGGTCTCGGCGGCGGGCAGGTAGCGGGAGGCGAGCCGCACGCCCGTGGGCTGCGGCAGGCCCTCCGGGAGCATCGTGCGCTGGAGTTCGTCGGCGATGTACGCCTCGCGGCCGTACAGCACCGCCTTGTCGATGCCGAGCGCGGTGTGCGTGGCGAGCTGCGCGGCCACCAGCAGGTCGTTGGGCTCGAAAGCGGGGCGGTCCGGCCTCCGCAGGAAGACCGCGGCGCCGATGACGCGCCGCCGCCCGCGCAGCGGGGCCAGGATCGCGCGCCGGCCGCCCGGAACGGTCATCTCGCCACCGAGCAGCTCCGGCAGCGCCGCGCGCGCGGCGGCGGAGTCGCCGAAGACCGGCCGGACACCGCGCAGGACTTCGGAGAGCGCGCCGCCGGACGCCACCTCGCAGAGCTGCGCGGCGGGCATCACATCGGTCTGCGGGTCCAGGACCGGGACCCGGCCGGCCTCGGACTCCGGAAGCTGGATGCCCACGGCGGCGGTACCGCCGGTGCTCTCGCTGTCCTCGTCGGTGAGCCGCAGCCGGTCCGTACGGCGCAGCCTCAGTACGAAGGGCGAGATCGGGCGCTCGTCGCCGACGGGCAGCGGGTCGCGGAGATAGACGAGTATCGCGTCGGAGAACGTCGGGACGGTCGCCCGGCACAGACCGAGCACGATCTCGTCCAGATCGATGCCCCGGGCGATACGGCGGGTGGCGGCCCCCACGAAGCGCAGCCGGTCGCCCTCGCGGCGCGCTGCGCCCACGGGGTCCAGCGGGGGCGAGGGCACGGTGGCCTGCGCGGACGCGGGGGGCGTGGGCGCCGACGGCTGCGGTACGGCGGTGGCGGGCGCCTCCTGCCGCGGCCGGGTGCGTTCCTGGGACCGTGCAGCCAAGGGCTGCCGGCCTTCATGGGAGGTGGGATGCTCCGTCACGCGTGGGATTCCGTCCGTCCGGGCCGGTGGTGCGAGACAACCGATTCGACTGGCGATGCCACCCTCGTCCAGGGTGTCCCGCGTCTGTCCCCGCAGGGGCCGTCGCAGCCGGTCACCGGGACCTTCCGCCGGAAGCTCCCCGCGCGGGCGCCGAGGGCGCGGATGCCAGGGCGGCAGGCGTCCTGCATGGCTCTCCCCCTCGTCGGTGTCCAGCGGCTGGTGCGCGCTGTCCTGCGGCTGTCTGCGGCTGTCTGCGGCTCGTCGGTCGTGCGAGTCGTTCCGGCGTGCGTCGTACGTCGTGAGGCTCGGTGGTCCAGCGACATGACTTTAAGTCAGCTCCGCTGCCCCGCCTGCGCGTTGGTCGGGCAGCCTCTCGGAGGACGATCCTACGTTTCAACCCCTGGGGCGCATCAAGGGTCTCACGACGTCGGCGAACCCGCCCCGGTGATCACCAGGTAGGTGCGGCCACCTGCCGTTCTGTCTCATCTGGTCCGGACCTTCGCCGGTCCGGGGGCGCGGTCCCAGCCCTCCGGAAGCTCGGGCACCGACCACCGCGGGTCGGGCCGCCAGTTCTCCCAGCCGTCGGCGAAGGGCGCCCCCCACGCCTTGATCATCTCGACCGCCGCACTGCCGGCCTCCCGCACGCGCAGCGCCTGGGCCGCGTCCAGCAGTCCGACCCGCTGGGCCTCGGCGAACTCGTCCTCGTCCCGCCACAGCCAGCTGCGGTCCGGGTAGACCGAGATGTCGAGGAAGTGGTCCTCGGAGTCCATGCCGTCCGCCCAACGCAGGCGCGGCTCCTCCAGGTTCACGTACCAGCTGCGGAACTCCCAGCCCTGCTCCCAGAACAGCCAGATCGACCACGGCTCGTCGGGTCTGGCCAGCTTCAGCACACCCGTGCCCTCCCAGTGGGCACGAGCCGTGCTGCGCGGGGCCGTGTACCGGGTGGCGAGCGGTTCGTGGTGCACGGGCGTGCCGTCGGCGAGCACCGGCTTCACGCACTCGGTGCCCGGCGCCATCCACACGGCCAGCAGGTCGTCGGTGTCCTGGACGACGGTCACCGGGCGGCAGATGTGCACATGGCCGGAGCCGTTGTCCCGGTAGCGCCAGAGAATCCGCTCGCCCCGGTCCCAGTGTCGAATGCCGTCCGCACCTGTCATGCGCAGATCTTAGGGCGGAGGCGGCGCGGGCGCTGTGAGGTGCGCCCGGACGGCTCGATCCTGTCGGTCCCGATCACGGCCGCCCGGCCCCGGTACCAGGCACCCCGCCGGGAGGAGGGGCCGTCACCGGGACCACTCTCACGGGTGGGTCATCCGCAGGACGTCCAGCGCCTCGTCCAGCTGCTCCAGCGTGAGATCGCCGCGCTCCACGTAGCCGGAGTCCAGCACCACCTCGCGGATCGTGCGCCGCTGCGCGAGCGACCTCTTGACGACCTTGGCCGCCTCCTCGTAACCGATGTACTTGTTCAGCGGGGTGACGACGGAGGGGGAGGACTCCGCGTACAGCCGGGCCCGCTCCACGTTCGCGGTGATGCCGTCGACGGTGCGGTCCGCGAGGAGCCGGGAGACGTTGGCGAGCAGCCGTACGGACTCCAGGAGGTTCCTGGCGATCACCGGCAGCATCACGTTCAGCTCGAAGTTCCCCGCGGCGCCCGCCGTGGCGACGGTCGTGTCGTTGCCCGTGACCTGGGCGGCCACCATCAGGACGGCCTCCGGGATCACCGGATTGACCTTGCCGGGCATGATGGAGGAGCCGGGCTGGAGATCGGGCAGATTGATCTCGGCCAGCCCGGTGCGCGGCCCCGACGCCATCCAGCGCAGATCGTTGGAGATCTTCGTGAGTGAGACGGCGACGGTACGGAGCTGGCCCGAGGTCTCCACGAGCCCGTCGCGCGAGCCCTGCGCCTCGAAGTGGTTGCGGGCCTCGGTCAGCGGCAGCCCGGTCGTACGGGCCACCTCGGCGATGACGGCGGCCGAGAAGCCGGGCGGGGTGTTGATGCCGGTGCCCACCGCCGTACCGCCGAGGGGCAGCTCGGCCAGTCGCGGAAGCGCCGATTCCAGCCGCTCGATCCCGTACCGGACGGCCGCCGCGTAACCGCCGAACTCCTGGCCCAGCGTGACGGGTGTCGCGTCCATGAGATGCGTGCGGCCCGATTTCACCAAGTCCGCGAACTCCTCGGCCTTGCGCTCCAGCGCGGCGGCGAGATGGGCGAGCGCCGGGATCAGATCGGCGGTGACGGCGGCCGTGGCGGCGATGTGGATGCTGGAGGGGAACACGTCGTTGGAGCTCTGCGAGGCGTTGACGTGGTCGTTGGGGTGCACGTCGCGGCCCAGGCGCTCGGTGGCGAGAGTGGCGATGACCTCGTTGGCGTTCATGTTCGACGAGGTGCCCGAGCCGGTCTGGAAGACGTCCACCGGGAAGTGCTCGTCCCAGCGGCCCTCCGCGACCTCGGCCGCCGCGCCGCGCACCGCCTCGGCGATGTCCCCGTCCAGCACGCCGAGTTCGGCGTTGACGGTGGCGGCGGCGGCCTTGATACGGGCCAGGGCCTCGATGTGGGCGCGCTCGATGGGACGGCCCGAGACGGGGAAGTTCTGTACGGCCCGCTGGGTCTGGGCGCGCCATTTGGCGTCGGCGGGGACCTGGATCTCGCCCATGGAGTCGTACTCGGCGCGGTAGTTCGTCATTGTGGTCGTACCTCCTGCAGAAGTTGAGCAATTGTCTTGTTCGGAGTGTTCCCAAGCCTCCTACCCGCCAGTAAAAACCTCTGGTAACACTGAGATCGGGGAGGCCATGCAACGTACGAGACCCACGTTCCGAAGTACCGTCGCCACGCTCGCCGCATTCGCGACCGTCGTCGGCGGACTTGTCGCACTTACCCCCACGGCCCAGGCGTCCGCCCCCACCGGCGCGCCCGCCTCCGTCCGTGCGTCCACCCCGCTGCCGCCCGCCCTGGAGGAGATACGCGCGGCCGAGGCCACCCGCCTCTACGGCTCCCCCGCCGAACGGCCGCTCGACCAGCGCAGGACCGGGCTCATCTCGCTCGGCGACAGTGAGATCTCCGGCGAGGGCGTCGGCAACTACGAGCCGGGCACGAACGGGCCCGACAACTGGTGCCACCGCTCACCCGACTCGGCGATCCACCGCACCGGGATCGCGGCGGACGTCACGTACAACGTCTCCTGCTCCGGCGCGTCGACCGTCAACATCCGCGTCGGCGGCACGGCGCAGTTCGCCGACGAACTCGTGCAGAGCGACAGCCTCGCGATCAAGGCGCGCAACACCAGGATCAAGATGGTGCTGCTGGTGGCGGGCGCGAACGACGATCTCCAGTTCGGTCCGGTGATCACCGACTGCGTGCTGCGCTGGTTCACCTTCCAGGGGCCGTGCGTCAACAAGTACCGGGCCGGCTGGCAGGCCCGGGTCGACGGGCTCGTGCCGAAGGTCGAGTCGACCGTGGCGGACCTGCGCGGCGTCATGCGCGACGCGGGCTACGCCGACGGCGACTACAAGCTCGTCGTGATGGGCTACCCGGGCCCCCTCACGCCCGACTACGCCGACAATCCCCACTTCCCCGGCAAGATCCCCGGCGGCTGCACGGGCTACGACGAGGACGCCGCCTGGGCGCGCGACGGTGCCGTCCCCGTCTTCCAGAGCGGTGTGCGCAAGGCCGCCAGGAATTCGGGCGCGGTCTACCTGGACAACTCGCGGCTCTTCCACGGCCATGAGGTGTGCACGGACGACGACTGGGCACGGGGCCTGTTCATCGACATCGGCAACCCCTTCCCGCCGGACGCGAATTCGGCCCGCCAGTCCTTCCACCCGAACGCGGCCGGACATGTCGCTTTCGCCTCGTGCCTCACCCAGCTGTACGACTCGGGCCTGAACGAGGCGAGTTGCGCCGATCCGGCGAGCACGGGGCGGCCGGTCCTCCAACCGGGCGCCTGGGACGACGCTTTTCAGCCATTGAAGAACGCCGGGACCGGTACCTGCGTCGACGTGAGCGCGTCGAAGACCCGTAACGGATCCGGGATCACCGGCCACGGCTGCAACGACGGGCGCAACCAGGGCTGGTGGTACGACACCGGCACGGGCGCCGGCGCCCGGTCGCTGCACAGCGAGCTGAGCCACGACCGGTGCGTCGACGTCCCGTCAGGGACCTACCGCGCGGGCACCGCGGTCACGCTGTGGGACTGCCACGGCGGCGAGAACCAGAAGTTCGTGCGCGAGGCGGGCACCATCCGCCCCGCGTCGGCGGGCACGCTCTGCCTGACGCTGGCGTCGGCGCAGGACCCGCTGCGGCTCCAGAACTGCGACGGGTCGGCGAACCAGCGCTTCGTCTGATCCACTGAACGGCGCAGGCGCGCCGAAGCCCTCCGCGGACCGTGCGGAGGGCTTCGGCACGCGTCCTGCCATCCGTCTACGCGAGACCGGGACCCCGTACCGGGATGCTGGTGAACGTCGGCGCCGGCGCGGGCTCGGTGAAGAAGTCGTTGCCCTTGTCGTCCACGACGATGAAGGCGGGGAAGTCCTCGACCTCGATCTTCCAGACCGCCTCCATGCCCAGCTCCTCGTACTCCAGGACCTCGACCTTGCGGATGCAGTCCTGCGCCAGCCGCGCCGCCGGGCCGCCGATCGAGCCGAGGTAGAAGCCGCCGTGCGTGCCGCACGCGTCGGTGACCTGTTTCGAGCGGTTGCCCTTGGCGAGCATGACCTTCGAGCCGCCCGCCGCCTGGAACTGCTCGACGTAGCTGTCCATGCGCCCCGCCGTCGTCGGGCCGAACGACCCGGAGGCGTAGCCCTCGGGCGTCTTGGCGGGGCCGGCGTAGTAGACCGGGTGGTCCTTCAGGTACTGCGGCATCTCCTCGCCCGCGTCCAGCCGCTCCTTGATCTTGGCGTGCGCGATGTCGCGCGCCACGACGAGCGTTCCGGTCAGCGACAGCCGGGTCTTGACGGGGTGCCGGGTCAGCTCGGCCAGGATGTCGTCCATCGGCCGGCCCAGGTCGATCCGTACGACGTCGCTCTCGCCGCTCCGGTCCAGGTGCTCGTCGGTGGTGTCGGGCAGGAAGCGCGCGGGGTCGGTCTCCAGCTGCTCGAGGAAGACGCCCTCGGCGGTGATCTTCGCGGTCGCCTGGCGGTCCGCCGAGCAGGACACGGCGATGGCGACGGGCAGCGAGGCGCCGTGCCGGGGGAGCCGTACGACCCGCACGTCGTGACAGAAGTACTTGCCGCCGAACTGCGCGCCGATGCCGATCCTCTGCGTCAGTTCGAAGACCTTCTCCTCCAGCTCCTTGTCCCGGAAGCCGTGACCGGCGGGGGAGCCCTCGGCGGGCAGCTCGTCCAGGTAGTGCGCGGAGGCGTACTTCGCGGTCTTGAGCGCGAACTCGGCGGAGGTGCCGCCGACGACGATCGCCAGGTGGTACGGCGGACAGGCCGCCGTGCCGAGCGAGCGGATCTTCTCCTCCAGGAACTTCATCATGGAGGCCTCGTTCAGGACGGCCTTCGTCTCCTGGTACAGGAACGACTTGTTGGCCGAGCCGCCGCCCTTGGCCATGAAGAGGAACTTGTAGGCGTCGCCGTCGGTCGCGTACAGCTCGATCTGCGCGGGCAGGTTCGAGCCGGTGTTCTTCTCCTCCCACATGGTCAGCGGGGCCATCTGCGAGTAGCGCAGATTGAGCTTGGTGTACGCGTCGTAGATGCCGTGCGACAGGGCCGCCTCGTCGCCGCCCTCCGTAAGGACGTTCTGTCCGCGCTTGCCCATCACGATGGCCGTGCCGGTGTCCTGGCACATGGGGAGCACGCCGGCGGCGGCGATGTTGGCGTTCTTGAGGAGGTCGAGCGCCACGAACTTGTCGTTCGACGACGCGTCCGGGTCGTCGACGATCCTGCGCAGCTGGGTGAGGTGGGCCGGGCGCAGATAGTGCGAGATGTCGTGCATCGCCTCGGCTGCGAGCGTGCGCAGCGCCTCGGGGGCGACCTTGAGGAACGTACGGCCGTCGGCCTCGAAGGTGGAGACACCGTCGGCGGTCACCAGGCGGTACGGCGTGGTGTCCTCTCCCAGAGGGAGCAGATCGGAGTACGCAAACTCTGGCATTTCGGCCATTCCTCACTCGGCAGACGGCGGCTGCCCTTCGTCGGACAGCGCGCCTCTCAGCGTAAGACGTGACGCGCGGGCGGGAGGGGTGAGGTGAGACTCAGTAGGAGGGGGCGCGCCGGCCGGGAAGGCGCGCGCTCGGCCGACACCGCCCGGTGGCGCCCGCCAGGCCCTAGTCGCGATCTATCGCGTTTCGCTACTCTGTTGCCGTGGACCTCGAAAAGCACCCCCAGAAGCCGGTCGCGCCGGCGGAGCCCCATGCCGGTATCCGGGCCTCCGACGCCGATCGGGACCGGATCGCCGACATCCTCAGGGAAGCCCTCGCGCTCGGTCGGCTGGACGCCGAGGAGCACTCCGATCGGATCGACGCCGTCTACCGCGCCAAGACGATGGGTGAACTGGAGCCGCTGGTCAGGGACTTGCCCGCGACGTCCGCCACCCCCCGCCCCGCCCCTGCGCACACCTACGGTCCCGACAACGAGACCGAGCCCGCCGAGTCCATGGTCGCGATCTTCAGCAGCTCGACCCGCAAGGGCCGTTGGCGGGTGGGCCGCCGTACGAACGCCTTCGCGCTCTTCGGGAGCATCGAGATCGATCTCACCGAGGCGATCTTCGCGCAGCGGACGACCGTGATCAACGCGACCGCCATCTTCGGCTCGATCGAGGTCCGGGTCCCGGAGAACATCTCCCTGCGCGGCGGCGGCACCGGCATCTTCGGCAACTTCGAGGTCAGCACGTTGGAGGGCACCGACGCGGAGGCCCCGGTCGTGGTCGTCAACGGATACTCGGTCTTCGGCAGCATCGAGGCCAAGCCGAAGCGGGGCAAGTTCATCGCGGACCTGAACAGGCGGCTGCGCAAGCACTTGGGCCACTGACCCGCGGGGCCGGGCCCCGGAGCGACCGGCGACCGGCGACCGGCAATCGGCAACCGGCCATCGGTCTTCCGGTTGTCGATCCCTTCCGCTTCAGCTTCCGCTTGGGGTCGGGACGGGCGACATCGGGGCCATCGCCCCACCCGGGCCGACGTGTTCACACCCCGCGAGCCGCTCCGCACAGCGTTCCGCACCTCGCATCTCAGTGCCACTCAGTGCTTAGGCGTGCGCACAGCGGGTAGGGACTGCTGCATCGCCTCTCGCTCGCGAAGCCGTCGTCAGGAGTGGACCGTGCTGCCATTGCCGCATCAGCCCCTGCAGGTCGCCGCCGTACCGCCCCAGCGGAGTCCCGCTCGGGAGGATCAGGCCGGACCCTGGCATTCGGAGGCGGTGTGCCGCCGGGACGAAGCCGGATTGTTCTTCGCCCCATCCAAGGAGCCGACGGCCGCGAGGCTGGCGCGTGAGGAGGCCGCGAAGCGGGTCTGCGCGCGCTGTCCGGTCATGGTCGACTGCCGGGAACACGCCCTGCTCCAGCCCGAGCCGTACGGAGTGTGGGGCGGGCTGACCGCCGCCGAGCGCCGTGTGGCCCTCGCGCGCCGCAGGCGCCGTGAGGTGGAGCTGCGGAACGCGGCGTCGGCCGCGGGCCGGATCGCCGCGGCGGGCTGACCGCCCTTCCGCCTTCGTTCGGATGTGACCGGGGCGCCCCTGCCGCACATGAGGAGCGCCCCGGATCCACGCGTACCGAACACGGCGTACCGGTCAGCCGGGGCCGAGCGCGTGTACGTACGCGTACCGCTACTTCGCGCGGTCGAAGTCGATCGTGCTGTAGGCGCGCAGCTTCGACAGCCGGTGCGTCGAGTCGATCTGCCGGATCGTGCCCGACTTCGAACGCGTCACCATCGACTGGGTGGTCGCGGTCTCCGAGCGGTACCGCACCCCGCGCAGCAACTCGCCGTCCGTGATGCCCGTCGCGACGAAGAACACGTTGTCGCCGCTGACCAGGTCGTCCGTCGACAGCACCCGGTCCAGATCGTGTCCCGCGTCGAGCGCCCGCTGCCGCTCGGCCGCGTCCTTCGGCCAGAGCTTGCCCTGGATGGTCCCGCCGAGGCACTTGATCGCGCACGCCGAGATGATGCCCTCGGGGGTGCCGCCGATGCCCATCAGCAGGTCGACGCCGGTGCCCTCGCGCACGGCCATGATCGAGCCGGCCACGTCCCCGTCCGAGATGAACTTGATCCGCGCGCCCGTCTCGCGGATCTCCTTGACGATGTCGTCGTGGCGGGGGCGGTCGAGGATGACGACCGTGACGTCCTGGGGGGACGAGTGCTTGGCCTTGGCGACACGGCGGATGTTGACCGAGACGGGGGCGTTGATGTCGACGAAGTCGGCGGCCTCGGGCCCGGTCACCAGCTTGTCCATGTAGAAGACCGCCGACGGGTCGAACATGGCGCCCCGGTCGGCCGCCGCGAGCACGGCGATGGCGTTGGGCATGCCCTTGGCGTTGAGGGTGGTGCCGTCGATCGGGTCCACCGCGATGTCGACCTCGGCGCCGGTGCCGTCGCCGACCCGCTCCCCGTTGAACAGCATCGGGGCCTCGTCCTTCTCGCCCTCACCGATGACGACGACGCCGTTCATCGAGACGGTGGAGACGAGGGTGCGCATGGCGTTCACGGCCGCGCCGTCCGCGCCGATCTTGTCGCCGCGTCCGACCCAGCGTCCGGCCGCCATGGCGGCGGCCTCGGTGACCCGTACGAGTTCGAGCGCGAGGTTGCGGTCGGGGGCCTCGGGAGAGACCTCCAGCGGGGACGGGAGCTGATGCTCGGTCATCGGAACGCACCTTTCTGTACGGCGACGGCCGGAATGAGGGTGCTGTGACTCTATCGGTACGTCGATAAAGTGAGCAGAGGGGCCCACGTATGAGCATGAACCCTTGATGGGACCATAGGAAGGTGGCAGCGAAGCGAGGCAATCAGACGGTGCGGAGCATGTTCCTGTCGATGGCGGTCGTCGTCGCCGTCGCGGGGGTTTTCTACGTGGCCAATCCGCACGACGAGGACGCGGATCCCCTGCCCGCGGTCGACTACCGGGTCGAGCTGGTGACGGCGCAGCGAGCCGCCCCGTACCCGGTGCTGGCCCCGAAGGGTCTCCCCAAGACATGGAAGCCGACATCCGTGTCGTACGCGAGGCAGGACGGTAACTCCTGGCATCTCGGCTTCCTCGACCCCGGCCGTGAGTACGTGGCCGTGGAGCAGTCGACGGCGCCGGCGCGGAAGTACATCGCCGACGTCACGCACCACGCCGAGGACACCGGGAAGACCGCGCGGGTGGGCGGCGAGACCTGGCAGCGGTGGGAGGGGCCGAAGTACGACGCCCTGGTGCGGTCCGCCGACGGGGCGACGACGGTCGTGACGGGTACGGCGCCGTACGAGCGGCTCGTCGAGATGGCGGAGTCGCTGGAGTCCGACAAGGCGCCGGCTGCCGGTACCGGCACAGACGCCGACACCGGCACAGACACCGACGCAGGGTCCGACGCCGACGCCGGATCCGGCGAGGCCTGAGCGGTTCGAGAGCGACGAGGAGGCCGCCGTCCCCCGGAGGGACGGCGGCCTCCTCGTCGTGCGTGAAAGGGGCCCGGCCCCTCAGGCGGTCGTGACGACCTCGTCGTACGACCGGCGCGGGGAACGCGCGGACCAGGCGTTGTCGCCGGGCCTGCCGATGTTCACGACCATCAGGGGCGTGTGGTCGCCGTCCAGGAACTCCTTCTGGACGCCGGCGTGGTCGAAGCCCGTCATCGGGCCCGCGGCCAGACCGGCGGCGCGGATGCCGACGATGAAGTAGGCGGCCTGGAGCGCCGCGTTCATACCGGCGTTCTGCTCGCGCACCGGACGCTGGGAGAAGATCGCGTCCTTGGCGGCGGGGAAGGCCGGGAAGAGCTCGGGGAGCTCCTCGTGGAACTCGTTGTCGGCGGCGAAGATCGCGACCAGCGGGGCGGTGGACGTCTTGGGCTTGTTGCCGTTGCTCATGTGCTGGACGAGCCGCTCGCGGGCCTCGGGGGAGCGGACCATGACGACGCGCAGCGGCGTCTGGTTGTAGGCGGTGGGACCGAACTTCACGAGGTCGTAGATCGCCTGGATCTGCTCTTCGGTCACCGGCTCGTCGGTGAACGTGTTGGCGGTGCGGGCCTCACGGAAGAGGAGGTCCTGGGCGGCCGGGTCAAGAACGAGGGACATCTGGGCGTACCTTCCGAACGGGCAGACGGACCGAATGATCGATCAAACGTCTCCGTCAACGTACGCCGGGATGTATTAACTTTCAACTAAAACCGGGGCTGCGGTGACTCGCTTCACACGATGTTGACAAGGGGCGCTCCGACGGCCGCCGCCCGATGGGCCCCTGCGCGCCGGACAGGGACTACCGGCCGGGGCCGGCCGAGGCCGTCAATCCCCGGCCTTCAGCCCCGGTCGTCCGGGCCGGAGGCCGGTGCCGGATCCGCCAGGGAGGCGTCGAGGCGGGCGCGGGCGCCGTCCAGCCAGCGGCGGCAGACCCTGGCCAGCTCCTCGCCCCGCTCCCACAGGGCCAGCGACTCCTCCAGCGTCGTACCGCCGGTCTCCAGGCGGCGCACGACGTCGATCAGCTCGTCCCGCGCCTGCTCGTAGCCGGGCGCGTCCGCCCCGGCGGCCGTTGCTGTCCCGCTGTCCTTCTTGGCCATGTGATCCACCCTAAATGCGGTCTGCGACAACGAATCGTTGAGGAAATGCGTGCGTCGTGCGCCTGCGGCTCATTCGGAGACGCGCACCGTGAACTCGCCCTCCGCCACCCTGGCCCGGAGCTCCTGGTCCGCCGAGACCTCCGCCGGGGAGCGGACGACGGCCCCGTCCGGCCGCTGGAGCACCGCGTATCCGCGCTCCAGGGTCGCCGCCGGCGAGAGCGAGACCACCCTCGCCCGGGTGTGCGACAGCTCGGAGTCCGCGCGGTCCAGCAGATGCCGCAGCACCCGCCGGCTCCGGTCGGCCAGCGCGTCGATCTCGCTCTCGCGCTCCTCGACCATCCGCTGCGGGCGCTCCATCACCGGCCGGGCCAGCGCGTGCGCGAGCCCGCGCTCCTCCCGGTCGAGCAGCCCCTGCACCGTCCGCAGCGCCCGGTCCCGCAGCGCCTGCACACGGTCCAGCTCCTCGCCGACGTCCGGCACGGTCTTCTTCGCCGCGTCCGTGGGCGTCGACGCCCGTACGTCGGCGACGAGGTCCAGCAGCGGGGAGTCCGGCTCGTGGCCGATCGCCGACACGACGGGCGTACGGCAGTCGGCCACCGCCCGTACCAACTGCTCGTCCGAGAACGGCAGCAGATCCTCCACACTGCCGCCGCCACGCGCCACGATGATCACATCGACCTCGGGCAGATCGTCCAGCTCCTTGACCGCCTGCACGACCTGACTCACCGCGTTGACACCCTGTACCGCGGTGTTGCGGACCTCGAAGCGGACGGCGGGCCAGCGCCGTCGCGCGTTCTCCAGGACATCCCGCTCGGCCGCCGACGCCCGGCCACAGACGAGCCCGATCAGCTGCGGAAGAAAAGGCAGCGGCCGCTTGCGATCGGCGGCGAACAGCCCTTCGGCGCCGAGGGACTTCTTCAACTGCTCCAGCCTGACGAGCAGTTCGCCGATGCCGACGGGCTTTATCTCGGCGGCTCGCAGCGACAACTGCCCCCTCGGCGCGTACCACTCCGGCTTCGCGTGCACCACGACCCGCGCGCCCTCGGACACGACGTCGGCGATCGCGTCGAAGACCTGCCGGTAGCAAGTGACGCTCACCGAGATGTCGTACGACGGGTCGCGCAGCGTCAGGAACACGACCCCGGCACCCGGCCTGCGCGACAGCTGGGTGATCTGTCCCTCGACCCAGATGGCGCCGAGCCGGTCGATCCAGCCGCCGATGAGTCGCGACACCTCACCGACGGGCAGCGGGGCTTCCGCGGACGTGTTGAGAGCCATGCCGTCGAGCGTATCGGCCGCCTCCGACAACGCGGTCCACGCCGCGAAGCGCCCGCCCCGTCCCTACGGGACGTACGGGAGCGAAGAAGGACCCGCACAGGTCGGAACCTACGGAGCCTTCCGCGTCAGCGTGCGACGACGCCACTGGATCGCGAGCACCACCAGCCCCACCGCCAGCCAGATCGCGCCCACCACCTGCGCCGACTCGGCCGCCTCCACGATCACGGCGACCAGCACACCCGCGCCGACCACCGGCGCCACCACATGCGCCAGGATCCGTGGCGGGCCCTCCATGCGCCGTACCGCGTACCACCCGACCACCGACGCGTGCAGCAGGATGAACGCCGTCAGGGCCCCGATGTCGACCACCGACACCAGATGGTCCAGCCCGTTGTCGTTCCTGGCCGCCCAAACGGCGGCGATCAGCGTCACCACCGCCGCGAGCAGCAGCGCCACGCGGGGCGTGCCCGCGTCCGTACGGGACAGCAGCCGCGGCAGCCGCCGCTCCCGGCCCATCGCGAAGAGCAGCCGGGCGGCGGCGGCCTGACCCGCCAGCGCGGCGAACGCGGCGCCGATCGCCTTGCTCACCGCGACCAGATCGTGCAGCCACGTTCCTACGGAGGCGTCCACCGCGTCGTAGAAGGCCGACCCCTGCTTCGTCGGGTCGGCGGCCAACTCCGCCGAGCTGAGGGGTTCGAGGAGCGCCACGAGGTACGTCTGCGCCACGAACAGCACACCGGCGAGCGCCAGACAGAACAGCACCGCCCGAGCCACCTTCCGCGAACCGCCCGTCACCTCCTCGGCGAACGAGGCGATCGCGTCGAAGCCCAGATACGACAGCACGGCGACCGACACCCCGCTGAGCACCGCCGTCAGTGAGAAGGTCAGATCGCCCGTGAGCGGTGACAGCCAGCCGCGTGTCGCGCCGTCCTGTGTGAGCACCACGATCGCCGACACCAGGAACACCACCAGCACCACGATCTCCATCGCGAGCACGAAGAAGCCGACACGCGCGGCCGCCCGTACACCCCAGAGATTGAGCAGCGTGGTGATCACGACGGCGAGCCCCGTCCAGATCCACCGGTCGACGGAGGGCACCAGCGCCTCCATCGCGATCCCGGCGAAGAGATACGCGACGGCGGGGATCAGGAGGTAGTCGAGCATCGCCATCCACCCGGCGATGAATCCCGGCCCCTCTCCGAGCCCCTTGCGGGCGTAGGCGAAGACCGAACCGGCCTGCGGCGCGACCCGGATCATCTGCGCGTAACTGAAGGCCGTGAACGCCATCGCGACGGTGGCGAAGACGTAGACGAGCGCCACGGCCCCGTGCGACTTGGCGTCCAGCGTGCCGTACACACCGACGGGCGCCATGGGCGCGATGAAGAGGAGCCCGTACACGACGAGATCCCGGAACCCGAGAGTCCGCCGCAGTCCGCCCACGGCGTCCGCGCCCCCGCCGCCGCCCGTATCTGAGGGTCCGTCCGGACCCAGGTCCGGCTCGGACCCGCGGCCGAAGCCGTCGCCGCCGCCCGTACGCGGGTTCGTTCCGCCCGTTTTGCCGGTGCCGCCCGTACTTCCCGCGCCGCCCGTACCGTCCGCATCGCCCGCACCGCTGTCGGCCATGGCGTCCCTCCGTCGATCACGTAGGCCCAGTCTCGGCCCGGCGGGCGATCTTCCGCCTCTTCTGGACGGCCTTACGATGGTGAGCATGACTGCTACGCCCAGCCCGTCGCCCGCCGCCACCCCGAGTGGAGACGCCGCGCGCCGCGCCGGCAAACGCGTCCTGCTCGCCGCGCCCCGTGGTTACTGCGCCGGCGTCGACCGTGCCGTGATCGCCGTGGAGAAAGCCCTGGAGCAGTACGGGGCACCGATCTATGTCCGCCACGAAATCGTCCACAACAAGTATGTCGTGCAGACCCTTCAGAAGAAGGGCGCGATCTTCGTCGAGGAGACGGCGGAGGTCCCCGAGGGATCGATCGTCATGTTCTCCGCGCACGGAGTGGCCCCCGTCGTCCACGACGAGGCCGCCGACCGCAAACTCGCGACCATCGACGCGACCTGCCCCCTGGTCACCAAGGTCCACAAGGAAGCCGTCCGCTTCGCCAACGACGACTACGACATCCTGCTGATCGGCCACGACGGCCACGAAGAGGTGATCGGCACCTCCGGCGAGGCCCCCGACCACATCACGCTGGTCGACGGACCCGGCGATGTCGCCAACGTCGAGGTGCGCGACGAGTCCAAGGTCGTCTGGCTCTCCCAGACGACCCTCTCCGTGGACGAGACGATGGAGACCGTCGACAAGCTCAAGGAGAAGTTCCCGCTGCTGATCTCGCCGCCGAGCGACGACATCTGCTACGCCACACAGAACCGGCAGATCGCCGTCAAGCAGATGGGCGCCGACGCGGACCTGGTCATCGTCGTCGGGTCGAAGAACTCGTCCAACTCGGTACGGTTGGTCGAGGTCGCCCTCGGCGCGGGCTCCCGCGACGCGCATCTGGTGGACTCCGCCGACGAGATCGACGAGGCGTGGCTGGAAGGCGTCACGACGGTCGGTGTCACCTCCGGCGCGTCCGTCCCCGAGATCCTGGTCGAAGGTGTCCTGGAGTGGCTCACCGGCCACGGCTTCGAAGACGTCGAGATCGTCAAGGCCGCCGAGGAGTCGATCGTCTTCTCGCTGCCGAAGGAACTCCGCCGTGACCTGCGCGCGGAGGCGGCCGCCCTGGCCGAGAAGTAGGGCAGCGCGGTCATCTCCCCGTAACGTTGCGTCCATGAACGTCTTCGGAGTGGACATCGGCGGCTCTGGCATCAAGGGCGCGCCCGTGGACCTGGAGCGCGGTGAACTGGCAGAGCCGCGCCACAAAGTGCTCACCCCGCAGCCGGCCACACCCGACGAGGTGGCCGGCTGCGTCGCCGAGGTGGTCGAGCACTTCAGCTGGTCCGGCCCGGTCGGCATCACCTTCCCGGGAGTGGTCACGGGCTCGGTCGTCCGCACGGCCGCGAACGTCGACAAGCGCTGGATCGACATGGACGCCGGCAAACTGCTCGGCGACCGGCTGAAGCTGCCCGTCACGATCCTCAACGACGGGGACGCGGCGGGCGTGGCCGAGATGACCTTCGGCGCGGGCAAGGGCCGGCGGGGCACCGTCTTCCTGCTGACCTTCGGTACGGGGATCGGCAGCGCCCTGTTCATCGACGGCACACTCGTCCCGAACACCGAGCTGGGTCATCTGGAGCTGAACGGCCACGACGCGGAGAAGCACGCGTCGACGAAGGCCAAGGACGACCACGACCTGAGCTGGCACCACTGGGCGCACCGGGTGCAGAAGTATCTGGCGCATCTGGAGATGCTGTTCTCGCCGGAGCTGTTCATCATCGGCGGCGGGGTGAGCCGCAAGGCGGACAAGTTCGTTCATCTGATCGAGGACATCAAGGCGGAGATCGTCCCGGCGCAGCTTCAGAACAACGCGGGGATCGTGGGAGCCGCGATGACAGCCGCGGAACGCTGACCCGAAGGGCCGGGCAGGCCGCCGAAGCCTGTCCGGCACTCGGACGCCACGACCCAGGCCTTGTCGGGCGGATCTTCGAGGGCCGGGACGCCGGCACCTCGCCGCCGTCCGAGTACGTCCAGCACGATCCTCCGCCTTGCGATCGCACGCACCAGACCCCGCTCCCTGATCCGGCCTGATCCAAACGACAGACCCTAGCCCCGGCGCGCGATCGCGCTCGTGCCCGCCTTCGCCGCCGCACCCGCTCCGGCACTCGCTTTCGAACCCGCTCCCGCGCCCGGACCGGCCCCGCGGGCGGCGGCGTCGCGTGCGCGCTGGCGGCGGCCCATCTGGCGGACCTTCCGTACGGAGGCGATGACCCCGGCCACGAGCGTGCCGCCGTACAGCCAGCCCGCCTGAACGGCCAGCGCGGTGACGACGGCCATCGTCTGACCGCCGATGCCGCTCGTCCCGCCGGAGATCGGGACGGTGCCGAAGGCGAAGGCGATCGGCACGCTGATCGGGGCGGTCACCAGATCGGCGGTCCGCACCCAGAACGCGGTCAAGGCGCTGACCGGGAGGAACAGCAGCCCGTAGACCAGGGGCTCACCGTCGAACAGCAACTGGTCCAGGCACCCGATCACGAACATCGTGGCGGCGGCGAACAGCCCGGCGCCCAGGCCGGTCAGCCGGGGATTCGGGAGTCTGCGCAGGGTGAGCACGACAGGCGGCACCCGGCGCCCGGTCGGCGCCGGGACCCGGTAGACGGCGGCGGTGTCGGTGACGGCGCCCCGCGGACTGAGAGGGCTCTGCGGCGGCCGCGGCCGGCGCTGGGGGGGACGTGTCCTGTGCTGCTCCACCGGAACAACCTAGGTCGCATGGGTGTCGGATTCAGGCGATGGACACGCCCTTTGGGCGACCTTGGCGTTGCGTTCGACGGACGCTGGGCGTGTCGCGCCGACGGGTGCCGCCATCTGCCGTACCGACTGCCGTCGGCCGCCGGGACGGCCCGCCCGTAAACTGGGGGATCGGCCCGCATCCGGGCCGTACCGGCCGTCCGGCCGTACAGGCTCAGCCAGTCCTCACTTCAGGAAGTCGCCAACGTGTCGCTCACGATCGGAATCGTCGGTCTGCCGAATGTCGGCAAGTCGACCCTTTTCAACGCCCTGACCAAGAACGACGTGCTGGCGGCCAACTACCCGTTCGCCACGATCGAGCCCAACGTCGGCGTCGTCGGTGTCCCCGACCCCCGGCTGGCCGTCCTCGCCAAGATCTTCGACTCCCAGAAGATCCTTCCGGCGACGGTCGACTTCGTCGACATCGCGGGCATCGTGCGCGGCGCCTCCGAGGGCGAGGGCCTCGGCAACAAGTTCCTCGCGAACATCCGCGAGTCCGACGCCATCTGCCAGGTCATCAGGGCCTTCAAGGACGAGAACGTCGTACACGTCGACGGCAAGGTCTCGCCGAAGGACGACATCGAGACGATCAACACCGAGCTGATCCTGGCCGACCTCCAGTCGGTCGAGAAGGCCGTCCCGCGGCTGACGAAGGAGTCCCGCCTCCAGAAGGAGAAGGTCGCCGTCCTGGCGGCGGTCGAGGAGGCTCAGAAGATCCTCGAAGCCGGCACGACCCTCTTCGCCGCGGGTATCTCGGCGGGCACGGAGAAGGGCCGGCTTCTCCACGAGCTGCACCTGCTCACCACCAAGCCCTTCCTGTACGTCTTCAACGTCGACGAGGACGAGTTGGTCGACGAGGACTTCAAGAACGAACAGCGCGCCCTGGTGGCCCCGGCCGAGGCGATCTTCCTGAACGCCAAGATCGAGTCCGAACTGATCGAACTGGACGACGACGAGGCCCTGGAACTGCTCCAGTCCATGGGCCAGGACGAGCCCGGCCTGGCCACCCTCGGCCGCGTCGGCTTCGCGACCCTGGGCCTCCAGACGTACCTCACGGCAGGCCCGAAGGAGACCCGCGCCTGGACGATCAAGAAGGGCGCGACGGCCCCCGAGGCGGCCGGTGTGATCCACACCGACTTCCAGAAGGGCTTCATCAAGGCGGAGGTCATCTCCTTCGCCGACCTGGTGGAGGCGGGCTCGGTCACCGAATCCCGCGCCAAGGGCAAGGCCCGCATGGAGGGCAAGGACTACGTGATGCAGGACGGCGACGTGGTGGAGTTCCGCTTCAACGTCTGAGCTCCAGCACGTTCGCGCCCCGCCGCCCCGCCGCCCCGCCGCCCCGCCGCCGCGCCGCCCCACCGGTTCCGGAACCGGTGGGGCGGCGCGGCGCGTCTGTGGTCGGTGTGACCACACCATCGAGGACAGCGCGTACAGAGGCGCGGCAGACGCATGGCTGGGCCGGGTGTCTGGCCGTCGCCGCCGGGTCTGTCACGGGGGTTGTCGCGTGGGGCGTCGGGGCCGCGCCCGCTCTGCGTGGAGGGTTCGAGGGCGAGCGGGACCTGAGCCTGCTCTACCTCGACGGTCCGGTGATCGTTTTCGGTGCGCCCGCTCTCGCGCTGGGGGTCTGGGCCCTGGTGGGCGGTGTGTTGCGGGCCCGGGACCGGATGGCGGCCGTGGCCGTGCTGCTCGTGCTGGCGGCCGTCGCCTGGGGGTGCGGGGAGTGGCTGGAGATGCGTACGGATCGGTTCACGCGTGGTGACTCCTGGTGAACGACCGTGACTTCGGCCGTTTTCCCGGGAGGGGAGAACGCGCGGCGGGCATGATGGCTGTCGGCGCGACCGGCCGGCGTCGCGTCGTGGCGTCGCGTTGAAGGAGTGGCACATGTCGTACCCGGAACCCCGTCACCTCGGGGACAAGGGCGAGGTCAACGCGGTCTTCCGGCCCGCGGACACCCCCGCCGACGTGCGGTCCCCCTCGGGCACCGAGACGCACTTCGTGGCCTCCAGTGTGTCCACGGGTGGTGAGTTCGGGCTCTACCGGATGGACATGGTGCCCAGGGGAGGCGGCCCGAGCACTCACTTCCACAAGACGATCTCGGAGTCGTTCTACATCCTCGACGGGACGGTCCGGCTGTACGACGGAGAGCGCTGGATCGAGGCGGAGAAGGGCGATTTCCTCTACGTGCCGCCTGGCGGCCTGCACGGCTTCCGCAACGACTCGGACGCGCCCGCCTCCACGCTCATCCTCTTCGCGCCCGGAGCCCCTCGCGAGGAGTACTTCGAGAAGGTGTCCACGGTCGGCCGGATGACGGACGAGGAGCGCACCGCGTTCTTCATCAGGCACGACACGTACTGGGTTGACTGACGACCCCGGCGGCGCGCATTCCCGGTCCTCTTCGCGGAGCCGTATCCGTGGCAAAGCCCCTGCTAGGAGTGCTCGTACTCACTCGGGGTGATGTCATGGCCCATGCTTGCGGTCAACAACCAACGGTTGCCAGGGTGTTGCTGTCTGTCAACCTGTTGGGAGTGGCCCGTGGTATTCGGTGAGCAGCCGGCCTATCTGCGCGTCGCGAGTGATCTTCGGCGGAAGATTGTCGACGGTGCTCTGCCGCCGCACACCCGACTGCCGTCCCAGGCCCGGATCCGCGAGGAGTACGGCGTCTCGGACACGGTTGCCCTGGAAGCCCGCAAGGTGCTGATGGCGGAGGGGCTGGTCGAGGGCCGGTCCGGGTCGGGGACCTACGTTCGCGAGCGGCCCGTGCCGCGTCGTATCGCCCGCTCCGGCTACCGGCCGTCATCCGGCGCCAACCCCTTCCGGCAGGAGCAGGCGGACGACGGGGTGCGCGGTACGTGGGAGTCGAGCAGCGAGCGGGACGCGGTGGCGCCGGAGATCGCCACACGCCTCGGCATACAGCCGGGCGACCCGGCGATGCGCACGCGCTATGTCTTCAGGGACGCGGGGGAGCCGATGATGCTCTCCACGTCCTGGGAGCCCCTGGAGGTCACCGGGCGCACCCCGGTGATGCTCCCCGAAGAGGGGCCGCTCGGGGGCAGCGGGGTCGTGGAGCGGATGGCGGCCATCGGCATCGTGGTGGACAACGTGGTCGAGGAGGTCGGCGCGCGTCCGGGGCTGGCGGAGGAGCTCCTGCCGCTCGGCGGTGTGCCCGGCCATGTGGTGATGGTCCTGGAGCGGACGTACTACGCGTCGGGCCGCGCGGTCGAAACGGCCGACATGGTTGTGCCGGCGGACCGATATCGCATCGCCTATCACCTTCCGGTCAGATGACGGTCCGATGAGCGCCGGCTGATCGAAGCGACCCCCTCCCTTTGCCCGCGACCATGATGTGTCGCCCCAACAGGGCTTCGGGCAACGGGAGATGGCGAACGCCTTCACGGGCGCGTCCCGGTGGATCCGAATCTTCTTGGCCAGATGTGTACCTCTTTGTACAAACACGCATCCGCTGAGTGAAGGTCAGGCGTAGGGTCGGGCATATGCGGATCGGGGTTACCGGGAGATCGTCCGAGTGGTGCGGGCCGATGGCGGGAGGGGCGCGATGACCGACGGCGGCGCTGTACTTCCCTGGCTGGTGATACGTCAGGACGACAACGGAAACCGGTACCGCGTGGGCAGGTACGCCACGAAGGACGAGGCGCAGAAGATCGCCGACGGCCTCGGCGGCAACGGCCACAAGCAGCTCTACTGGGTCGAGCGCCTGGGGCAGACCGGCGGCTGACCTCGTCGACTCCGGACCGTCACCCCTCGTCGTACGCGCGCCGTCCACCGCGCTACGCTCCGGCGCATGAGTGAGGGCGGAGCTGCAACGGTCTTGATCGACACAGTCGCGTGGGTCCGAGTGGAGCAGGGCAGGATCCTCTGCGCGCGTTCTCGTGGGAAGGATGTGTTCTACATCCCCGGCGGCAAGCGCGAAGGCGCGGAGACCGATCTGGAGACCCTGGTCCGCGAGGTCGAGGAGGAGCTGGCCGTGGCCGTCCTCCCGGCCACGACGGCCCATCTGGGTACGTACGAGGCCCAGGCCCACGGCCAGCCGGACGGTGTCGTCGTCCGGATGAGCTGCTACTCCGGTGACTACCGGGGTACGCCGGCCGCCAGCAACGAGATCGAGGAGATCCGCTGGCTCTCCTACGGCGACCGGGCCCTGGTCGCCCCCGTCGACCAGCTTCTCTTCGACGACCTCAGGGACGCGGGGGAGCTGACGTGAGCCTCCGTCAAGATACTTCCTCTCGGATTTCGGGTATGTGCTGACCAACCCCCCTATAAAGGGCATGGGCCTGCTGTCAGTCTGGGGAAGTGGTCGGCTTGACCGAGGTGGAGAGCACCTACGCCGAGTGGACCTTCCCTGCCGAGCCGGATGCCGTACGTACCGCACGCCACGCGGTACGCGACACCCTCGACGTCTGGCGTCTCGACCACCACGTACGCGACTCGGCCGTTCTGCTGGTCAGTGAGCTGGTTACCAACTCCTCGCAGTACACGTCTGGCCCGATCGATGTCAGGCTGGCTGTTGTTTCCGTATGCCCCGCGGGCCTCACCGGTGCCGCACTGCTGGTGGAGGTGTCCGATCCGCTCCCCGATCCGCCGACCGCGCGGTCTCCCGGCCCCGATGACGAGGGGGGTCGCGGTATCCAGCTCGTCGCTTGCTCCGCGCGCCGTTGGGGTACACGCCGGGGGAGGACGGGTAAGACGGTGTGGTTCGAGCTGCCGCTCCCTGGTTAGGAGTGTGGAGGGACAACGATCACGTGGTTCTCGGCTCAAAAAGAACGAGACAGTGCTGTGATCGTGAACGCCGTACCTGTCTGGGCCGTAGTGCTGAATACTGCGGGGATGGCCGGTCCGGTGCGTGAGCTGGAGGGGACGGTCGCGTGAGCGAGATATCTGGAACGGCGGGCGACGTCGTGTGGCAGAGCAGTCCACCCGGCTCGATCTATGACTACATAAGGGTCGCTTCCTTCTCGATCGGCCCCGACGGGCTGGTCGACCAGTGGAGTCTTCGAGCCGCCGAGCTGTTCGGGATCGCCCCGGACGAGGTCAGGGGCAAGGACCCGGTCGAGGTGTTCGTGCCTTCCGACCTGCGTTCCCGAGGGCGCAGCAAGATCGCCGAGATCCTGGACGGCAAGGAGTGGACCGGGCTGGTCCCGTTCCAGGTGCCGGGCGAACTCGGGCTTCACGGCCTCGCCGAGATCTATGTGATGCCCAGTGAGACGGAGAACGGTGAACGGGCCGCGCTCTGCATCGTCGTGGACGTCCGCGCGCTGCGTCAGATCGAGACGGAACTCGCCTCTTCGCAGGCTATTTTCGGCCAATCTCCCTTCGGCTTCGTGCTGTTCGGCACGGACCTCACCGTCAAGCGCGCCAATCAGCGATTCGCCGCGGTTTTCGGCGGCGCGGCGGACGAACACCGCGGGCGCACCGTCCACGACTACCTCTCCCGCCCCGAAGCCGAACGGCTGAGTGCCTCCCTCAAGAGGGTCCTGGAGACCGGCGACCCCGCCACCGACATCCAGATAGTCGGCGTCGCCCCGGGCAGCAAGGAACGCAGGCACTGGTCGGTCAACCTCTACCGCGTGCTCAGCGGAGCCGGCCGCACCATAGGCGTCGCCGGCCTCGGCAGCGACGTCACACGCCGTCAGATCGCCGCACGTGAAGCCGCGAGCGCCCGCCGCAACCTCGCGATCCTCAACGAGGCGAGCGCCCGGATAGGCAACTCCCTCGACCTGGAGACCACCGCCAAGGAACTCCTCGACGTCGCCGTCCCCGGCTTCTGCGACCTCGCGTCCGTCGACCTCTACCAGGGGCTGCTGACCGGCGACGAGGCTCCGCCCGGACGCGGCGGCTCCACCGGCTCCGAGTCCGGCGGCGGCAGTGCCACCCTGCGGCGCGTCGCCTTCGCCAGCGCCGTGGCCGACGCGCCTCTGCTCGGAGTGGACCTGACGGGCGAAGGAGAGGTCGAGCCACCTTCGGTCGGCTCCGTCCACCGGTATCCCTTCAGCTCGCCCTGCGCGAACGCTCTGCGCACCGCCCGCGTCCAGACGGTCCCCGGCGGGGCCGGCAGCCTCATCCAGTCCACCTTCGCCGTGCCGATGGTCGCCCACGACACCGTCGTCGGCCTCGCCCAGTTCTCCCGGACCAAGGGCAGCGAGCCCTTCGGGGAACGGGACCGCGCCCTCGCGGTGGAACTCGCGGCGCGCGCCGCCGTCTGTATCGACAACGCCCGCCTCTACCGGAGGGAGCACGAACGCGCGCTGATACTCCAGCGCAGTCTGCTCCCGCCCGGCGACCCCGAGGCCGCCGGGCTGGACATCGCCTGCCGGTATCTGCCGGGCAACACCGCCACCGAGGTCGGCGGCGACTGGTTCGACGTCATCGAACTGCCGGGTCACCGGACCGCGCTCGTCGTCGGCGACGTCATGGGCCGCGGACTGCGCGCCGCCGTGGCCATGGGCGAGTTGCGCACCGCCGTACGTACGCTGGCACTGCTCGACCTGGAGCCCGCCGAGGTCCTTTCCGCGCTGGACGAGATCGCCCGCGGCCTCGGCACACCGAGCGGCGCCCAGCAGGCCTCCCGCGTCGCCCACAAGTCGCGGGACGCCGACCTCTCCGAGGTCTATCTCGCGACCTGCGTCTACGCCGTCTACGACCCGGTCACCCGCCGCTGCACCTTCGCCAACGCCGGACACCCCCCTCCCGTCCTCGTCGAACCCGGTGAGGAGGCGCTGCTCCTCGACGTACCGCCCGGGATGCCCCTCGGCGTCGGCGGTGAGCCGTTCGAACAGGTCGAGGTCGAGCTTCCGGAAGACGCGCTGCTCGCCCTCTACACGGACGGCCTCATCGAATCCCGAGACCATCCGATCGATGAAGGGCTGACCGCCTTCCGCCGGGCGCTCACCAATCCCGTACGGCCTCTGGAAGACGTCTGCGACCACGTACTCAACACGCTCGACACCCGGCACGGTGAGGACGACATCGCGCTGCTGATGGCCCGAATACAGGGCCTGCCCGCCGACGCCGTCGGCGACTGGCAACTGCCGCGCGAGCCACGCTCCGTCGGCCGCGCCCGCGAGGTCGCCCGCGCCCAGCTCCTCTCCTGGGGCCTCGAACCGCTGGTGGACACCGTCGAACTGCTCGTCAGCGAGTTGGTCACCAACGCGATGCGCTATGGCGAGGGTGAGATCAGGCTGCGACTGCTGCGCGACCGCACGCTCGTCTGCGAGGTGTGGGACGCGGGCCTCGTACAGCCGCGCAGGCGTCGGGCGCGCGACACCGACGAAGGCGGTCGCGGGCTCCAGCTCGTCGGGCTGCTCAGCGCGGCCTGGGGATCGCGCCGGACCCCGCGTGGCAAAACGGTCTGGTTCGAACTCGCCCTGCCCGACGGGGACTCGACGGCGGAGCCCACCGTCGAACAGCTCCTCAGCATGTTCTGATCCCGGACTCCGGTCTCTGCCCGCCGCATCCTGTCCTCGAACCGGCCCAACTCGAAGGGGAATCGCGTCAGAAACGGCCGCCGCCGTCCATCCGGCCGCGAGTGCCGCCGCCACCGAAACTGCCAGGACCAGCGCGACCGCCGCCCCCATGACCTCCGCCAAAGTCCCCGCCCCCACCAAATCCGCCTCCGCCGCCGGACAGGCCGCCGAGGATGATCCCGCCGAGCACGGCACCGCCGAGCCCGCTTCCTGCCTCTGATACACCGCCCGGGCCGGACCGGTTCCCGAACGCCCGCACATCGCGCTCGGCGAGGCCCTGCGCCCGCCTGGCCAGACCGTCCGCGTGCTGGGCCTCGGCCAGCGCGCCGGGCGCATCGCCCAGCTCCGTCAGCGCTCCTGCCTGTTCGAGCCGCCGCTGGGCCTCCGCCAGGCGGGTGCGGGCCTCACCGCCCACCCCACCGCGATGTGTCGTGATGTAGTCGGCGGCGGCGCCGATCGCCGACCGGGCGCCGAGCATCGCCCGGTCCAGCAGCGCCGGCACCCGGCTTCCCCCTTCTTCGCGGGCGCGCGCGCCCGCGAGAGCCTCGTCCAGCACCGCGTCGGCCTCCTCGACCCGGCGCAGGGCGTCGATCGGGTCGTACCGCCCGGCGGCCTGCTCCTGCCGCACGTCGGCGACCACCGCCTCGGCATGTGCGATCCGACCCTCGAGATCGGCCGTGGACGTACCTTCCGCCGCGCCTTCGAGCAGGGCGCGCGCGTCCGCCAGGTCCGTCTCCGTCTCGATGAGCGAGCCGGGGAGCCGGCCGGCGGCCCCGGCGAGTTCGAGCGCGCGCCGCTCCACCGCGTAGATCAGGGTCGTCGCCTGTGCGACGGCGCCCTCGGCCGCCCGTACATGCACGGCCGCGCGGCCGTTGTCGCCGGCCTCGATCGAGCGGCGCGCGTCGTCCAGATTCCGCGTCGCGAACACCTCTCGGTCGTCGGCCTGTTCGACGGCACTGCCGACCGGGGCCGAAGCGGAGTCCGCGTACCGCTCGCGCATGGTGGCGAGTGTGGCGGCGGCCGTCACAGTCCTGCCCGACAGCGCGCGGAACGCGGCCTCGGCGGCGGTCAGCGCCTCCGGGGCGTTGTGCTCCATGGCGCGCAGCCGGTCGAAGTCGGCCGACTCCGCGTCCAGCCGACTGTTGGCATCCGCGCACCGGACGATGATCTCGTCCAGCATGCGGCGCCGCGTGACGTCGTCCTCCGAAATCGCGTCGTCGAGCTGCTGACGCAGCCGGAAGGCGGCGGTCAGCTCGCCGTTCGCGTACGTCACGACGTCCCGGAACGGCCGTACGGAGTCCACGCCGAACTGGGCCGTCACGAAGCCGAGTTCCTCCCGGCTGGTTCGCACGGCGTCGTCCGTGTCCACGAGGGCCTGGTCCGCCCGCCGTTCGAGTTCCGGCAGCGAAGTCCGCGGGGATCGACCAGGCTCTCCCCAGTCCTCCCGCCCGCCGTGCAGTGTCGTACGGGCCGAGGCACGGCGCTCGCGCCTGATGTAGGCGTAAGCGGCGAGGGCTCCCGCGCAGCCCACCAGCGCGACAGGCAGGACGAGCGCGCTGCGCGAACTGTTGGAGATGATGTCGCCGCCAGGGTCCACGGTGCCAGGAGTGACGGCGTGAGCGGGAGCGCGGGAGGGTGCGCGGGCGGGTGCGACGGCCGCGTCCGACCGGCTCCGCGAGGTCCGGCCCGAGAAGTCACGCTCGTAGGCGACGAGGGACTGTATGCGGATGTCGTCGTACAGCCGGTCGAGGGAGGCGGTGCCCGCTCTCCCTCGGTCGTCGAGAGCGCCGACCTTGTCGGTGATCCGCCCCTGGTGCGAGAGGGGGACGGAGCCTTCGGCGCGGGCGTCGGGCGACACGGCGGGCATCAGCAGCCACCCGGCCGTCGCCAGCAGGGCCGGAAGGCTCCGGCCGGCCGTACGAGTCCGGCGGTGGCTCGCTGTCCGTCTCACATTTGGGAGGCTATGTCCGGCTACGACTGTCCGCGACCGGACGGAGCGCGGCCCCCGGAGGCAGGTGAAATGCCTGGTCGGCACCGGTTCGCCCGGCGCCGCAGGAGGGGCGGCGCCGGGCGAACCGGATATTTCGGTGGGATCAGATGGAGAAGCGTTCCTTGGCGAGCATCGGGCGGATGCGCGAAGCGAAACCACCGGTGCGGAAGGGGCGCTGCAGCAGACCGGGCCGCAGCTCCTGGGCCAGAGCGGCGGCGATCATGCCCTGATCCAGGGCGAGAGCCGAGCTGCTGACGTGTCCGGTCCCCACATTGACCGAGTCCCGGAACCCGTAGCCGTCGTCGTACGCGCCGAAGTCACCGGCGATCGCCTTGAGGTTGGCGAGGGCCTCCGACCGCGCGTAGGGCAGGGCGAGGAACGAGGCGTGCGGGGTCACGACCCCGTTGGTGTACGCGGAGGCCGCCGGCGGCGGTTCACCGTGCGTGACATACGTACGGTCGGTGTTGGAGGCGTATCCGTCGATGTTCATGCCGATCGCGTCCACGCCGTACTCCTGGTAACCGCCTTCGGGCACCTCGGAGGGGGAGAACCCCCAGTAGCCGTACTCCGCCTCCTCCAGGCCGTGCTCGATCTGGGAGCGGACGAACCGACGGTGCGTGGTGCCCCACGAGCGGGGGGACCACTCCGGCTCGGGCACGAACAGCGGGACCATCAGGGCCTCGAACATCGAGCCGCCCCAGGTCGGGACGAGCTTGCGGCCCCGGTAGGTGTAGTGCCCCTGCCAGAGACGGACGCCGTCGATCGTGTCGTACGCCCCGCCGGGCGGCTGCTCCTGACCGTGCTCGGGAAGCATGGTGCGGAGCATGTGCCAGTAGTGGTCCGAGGGAAGGCTGCCGTCGGCGATTCCCAGGTAACTGGCCATCCGCGGTTCGGTGTTGAGTGCTCCGTAGTGGTGGGCCGTCGGCTCGCCGGTGTCGGTCCAGAAGCCGCCCCGGAGCTGGCCGGGGTTGGCCACCGGGTCCGCGGCGTCGTACGGCGTGTAGAAATACGACCAGTCGGCGGTGGAGAGGATCTTGCCGATCCGGCGGCGCAGTCGGCTGTCCGCGTCGGCGGCGATGAGCAGACCCGTCACGAGCCACGAGTTGTCGACCGAGGAGAGGAAGGGACGGACCGGGTCGCCGGTGCCGGGCCAGTTGGTGAGCACCGAGCCGTCGTGGGCGTCGTACCAGTTGAGCCAGAAGCCGTGGTGGCGTTCGAGCTTCTCGACGGCGGTGACGGTGAGGTCGAGCCGGCGGCGCATGGTGTCCTGGTCGATGACGCCGAGTCCGGCGGCGGCGACGGTGGACCACAGCCCGCAGCCGATGTTGGTCGGCGAGGTGTTCTGCGAGGGGACGGGACCGCCCGGCGCGTCGAGGTTGATCTTGTCGGCGGCGAGACCGATGTCGGTCGTCATCGCCTCGATCGAGTGATACGTATCGCGGAACCAACGGTGCAGCAGCGGTGTATCAGAGGCATGAACAGCACGAGCACGCGACGCGGCCGAGGCCGGCGCGGATACGGCGGGTGTGGTGACGGCTCCGAGGGTCAGGGCTGTGGCCCCGGTTCCCGCGGCGGCGAGAAACGTACGACGGTCCATGAGAGTCCAGCTCCCCTTGGCAGGTGTGGAGTTGTGGCCAGGGCCGGTGCCTGGGCCAGGTCTTTGGCCGCCGCCATGGCCGGAAGTATTTCCGGAGGTCCGGCCATGGCGGCGGTGCTGGTACGGGGGCCGGTGGCGGTCAGGTGCCGCCGACCCCCGGGACTGTGGGGTGGATCAGGTCCGGACGAGGCGCAGGAAGCGGATGCCCGGGTTGGGCAGCGGGACGGTCAGTGTCGCCGTGCCCGTGTCCTCGGCGACCAGGGGCGCGAGGGGTTCCACGGACAGTTCGTCCGCGGACCGCAGCTTCGCCCACTGGAGATCGTCGGGCCAGTCGCCGCCGCCGAGGTCGTTCCAGACGGCCTGGATGTTGGAGTGCCGCTCGTCGACCCGGCGGGAGAGCGCGGTGTAGGTGGTGCCCGGTTCGAGTCCGTCGATCCGCACGGTCGCCGTACGGTCCAGCAGCGCGGAGCCGTCGATCTTGGACTGGTCGAGCGTGCCGTTCCAGAGCAGTACGTCGACGGTGGAGCCGTTGTCCGCGCGGGTGGCAAGGGACTCCACGAGTGCCTCGGCTCCGTCGCCGCTGACCGCGGCGGGGATCCGCCCGCCGGTCAGCTGGGAGAGGAGATACAGCGCCCAGAAGCGGGGCTTGCGCAGATTGCCGACCGTGAGCAGACCGAATCCGCCGTGGAAGAGGCGGGGCGGCCAGCCCAGCTCCTCGAACTGGTCCGAGGCGACCCAGTACGCCAGCGCGTCGGTGGACGAGAGGGCGCTCTTCATGCCGCGCAGGACGAACGGGGCGGCGAACACGGAGTCGCTGACCCGGTGGAAGTGGGTGGGCGTGACGCCCCACTCGGTCCACAGGATCTCAGGCTCGGGCCTGCCGGTCGCCTCGGCGAACGCTCGGGTCATCGGACGGAAGTCCAGTGGGGCGTTGCCGTAGGTGTGGGTGGAGATGAAGTCGACGGGGACGTCGCGTTCCTGGCAGTACTCGAGAAGCGCGCCGACCCAGCCGGCGGCGGCGGAGGAAGGGCCGCCGACCTGGATCCGCTCGTCGACGCCCTTCACGGCGCGGACGGCGACTTCGTAGAGCCGGTGGTAGTCGTCCTGGGTGCCGTTCCAGAAGACCTCCAGATTGGCCTCGTTCCAGACCTCGAACTCCCAGCCCGCGACGGTGTCCCTGCCGTACCGGTCCTGGAGGTGGACGGTCACCTCGCGGCAGAGGTCGCCCCAGTGCTCCCACACCGCGGGCTTGGACACCAGGGCCTGGTAGTCGAAGACCGTGTAGTGCGGATCGGCCGCGAGTTCCTTGGGCATGAAGGAGAGTTCGACCACGGGCTGGAGGCCGGTGGCCAGGAAGCGGTCGTAGACCTCGTCCAGGCCGGAGAAGTCGAACGAGCCGTCGGCCTTGACCGTCAGTGTCTCCGGGAGGAAGGTGCCGTGCGCCCGGACGGAGCGGACGCCGATCTCGTCGCGGACGATGCCCAGGGCCTGTGCGTACTCCTTCGCGACATCGGAGCCGCCCGCACCCGGCTTGTCCCAGGTCAGCAGCGAGAAGTGCTCGGCGCCGATCATCCTGTTCCAGACCCCGGGGAGGGGAGTGGTGGGGGCCGCGGCGTCCACCGTGACGGTGACCGGGGCAGGGCTGGAGCCGGCCGCTCTGGCGCAGCCGGCGGCGGCCTCGGAGAGAGGGCCGGCCCCGCTGTCGGACCAGGTGGCGACCTTGTAGAAGTAGCCGCGGCCCGGCTCGGCGAGCGTGTCCGCGTACGGGGGGTGGGGCACGGCGAGCACATCGCCGCCGAGGTGGTCGAGCGGTTCGTACGGGCCCTCGACGGAATCGGCGCGGTGCACGAGATATCCGAGCGCGCCCGCCACCGGGTGCCAGGTCAGCAGCACGTGGCCGGTGCCGTCCTCGGCGGACAGGCCGCCGGGGGCGGGGAGTTCCCCGATGCCGGTGAGCCGCTGATCACTGGGCTTCCCGATACGGGTCTCCCAGTCGGCGCGAGCGGTGGACTTCTCGGTCATGGCGGTACAAACCTTTTCGTCGGTAAGTGCACGGCGGTAGAGCGGCGGCGTCGGAGCCGCGGAACGCGTCGGGAAGGGCGGAGGCGGTGGCTACTTCATGCCGGTGGTGGCGAGGCCCTGGGTGAAGTGCCGTTGCAGGACGATGAAGACCAGCAGCACCGGCAGGATGATCAGCAGGGAGCCGACCATCAGCATGCCGTTGGAGCCGGCCGACTGATTGGGGTCGGTGGCGAAGGTGGCCAGGGCCACCGGGAGCGTGTATTTCTCCGGGTCGTTCGTCGCGATCAGCGGCCAGACGAAGTTGTTCCAGGAACCCAGGAAGATAAGGATCGACAGCGTCGCCAGAGCCGGTTTGACCAGCGGCATCGCGATCCGCCAGAAGATGTACCACTCGCGGGCCCCGTCGATCCGGGCCGCTTCCAGCAGTTCGTCGGGAATCGACTGCATGAACTGCCGCATCAGGAAGACCCCGAAGGCCTGGGCGGCGAACGGCAGCACGAGTCCCGCGTAGGAGTCGATCAGCTGGAGCTTGCTCATCAGGACGAAGAGCGGAAGCAGCATCAGGTTGCCGGGGACCATCAGTGCGCCGAGGACCAGCGCGAAGACCTTGTTCCGTCCGCCGAAGCGCAGTTTGGCCAGCGCGTAGCCCAGCATCGAGCAGAACACCAGATTGGAGGCCGTCACCAGGACAGCCACGGTGAGGGAGTTGAAGAAGTAGAGCGGGATGTCGAGGCGGTCGAGCAGTTCCCCGAAGTGCTCCAGGGTCCACTCGGTGGGGATCCACACCGGCGGGTTGGCCGTCAGATCGCGGTCCGTCTTGAAGGCCGACAGACCCATCCACAGGAAGGGCGCCACCATGACCAGCAGGCCGACCGAGAGCAGCACATAGACACCGGGCTTGCGCAGCCGCCCGCCGCGGGATGTCGGGACACCGCCGCCTTTCCTGGGGCCGGACCAGCCCGGTCCCTTGGGGTCCTGCGGACCGGTGGGCGCGGAGGGCGGGGGCGTGGTCGTACGCGCGGCGCTCATTTCGTGTTGTCCTTCAGCAGACGGAGCTGGAGCACCGTGATCGCCATGATCACGACGAAGAGCACGTACGCCATGGCGCTCGCGTAGCCCATGTGGAAGAAGTTGAAGCCCTCGCGGTACATGGACAGCGACACGGTGAGCGTGCTGTCCGAGGGGCCGCCCTGCGTCATCACGAACGGCTCCTCGAAGACGTTGAGATAGCCGATCGTGGTGATGACCGTGGTGTAGAGCATCGTCGGCCGCAGCAGCGGCACGGTGATGCGGCGGAACTCCTGCCAGGTGCTCGCGCCGTCCAGCCGCGCCGCCTCCCGTACGTCGGGCGGTATGGCCTGGAGGCCGGCGATGAAGAGCACCATGACCGTGCCGAGGTTGCGCCACACGGCCATCACGATCAGCGAGGGCATGGCGAGCGCCTCGGAGCCGAGGAAGTCCGGTGACGTCAGGCCGACTTCGGAGGCGAGGCCCGCGATCAGTCCGTCCGACGGGTCGAGAACGAAGCGCCAGACGACGGCGATCGCGACGATGCTGGTCACGACCGGGGCGTAGAAACCGACCCGGAAGAAGGTGCGCGCCCGGTCGATGCCGTTGTTGAGCAGAACGGCGACGAACAGCCCGAGGCCGACGGTCAGCGGTACGCCGACGACCACGAAGTACGCCGTGTTGAACAGCGCCTTGAGGAACTTCTCGTCGTCGAGCAGCTTCGTGTAGTTCTCAAAGCCGATGAACTCGGCCGAGAAGGGATCGGTGACATTGCGCAGGCCGAAGTCCGTGAAGCTCATGACGAGCGTCGCGACGATCGGCAGGGCCATGAAGACGGCGAAGAGCACCAGGAAGGGGGTGGAGAACAGCCAGCCGGCCATCTGCTGCACGGCGACGGTCTGCCGCTTGCCGCGGTTCCGCCCGCCGGGCGGGGGGTGTGCCCCCGGCCCGGTCTTCACCGGGGCCGCTTCGGCGGCCGGTTCGGTCGTGGTGCTCATGACGACTACTCCACAAGCCCTTCGATCTCGGACTGGGCCTTCTTCGCGGCGTCCTCGGCGGAGGCCTTGCCCTGGGTAACCTGCGATATGGCGTCGTCGGCCTTGGAGGAGATCTCGGTCCACTGCGGCAGGACCGGCCAGGACTGGGCGGTCTCCATCTGCTCGCGGAAGATCTTGAAGTTGGCGTCGTTGGCGAGCTCGCCGGAGTCCCAGGCGCTGGTGTTGGCCGGCAGGTCGCCCGAGCGCTTGAACCAGTCCTTCTGGCCCTCGGTGTCGGTGAGGTAGCTGAGGAACTCGGTGGCGGCTTCCTTGTGCTCGCTGTCCTTGGAGATGACGAGGCTGGAGCCACCGGCCATGGAGGAGGAGCTCTTGTCGGCGGGGACCTTCGCGATGGCCCACTTGCCCTTGAGGTCCGGGTAGTTGTCGTTGATGCCCGTCATGGTCCAGGGGCCGGAGTAGAACATCGGGACGTCGCCGGAGTTGAAGTCCGTCAGGACTTCGTAGCCGGGCTGGAAGCTCTTCTTGGCGAGGCCCTTGGCGAAGTACGTGCCGTACTCCTTGAGGGCGCGGACGGTCTCCGGGCTGTCCATGGCGGCCTTGCCGTCGGAGACGATCGATCCGCCGGCCGAGTAAAGGAAGGGGTACCAGCTGTGTACGGCGTCCAGGCCGGCGGGCTGGAGCGAGATGCCCCACTTCGTGCCGGCCTTGTCCTGGAAGTCGGAGGCGGCCTGCTGGAGTTCGGGCCAGGTGGTGGGGGCCTTGGTGATGCCCGCCTTCTTCGCCAGGTCGGTGCGGTAGTAGAGGACGCGGGTCTCGACGTACCAGGGGACGCCGTAGGTCTCGCCGTCCGCGACGCCCTGCTCCCAGGCGGCCGGGAAGAAGGCGTCCTTCTTGAAGGTCTTGGTGTCGACCGGCTCCAGGACGCCGAGTTCGACGAACTCACCCATGAAACTGCTGCCCATCTGTGTTATGTCGGGCAGAGTGCCGGCGGCAGCGGCGGAGACCAGCTTCTGGTGGGCGACGTCCCAGCCGATGGGGGTGACCTTGGCGGTGATGTGCGGGTTCGCTTCCTCGTACACCTTGGCCACTTCGGCGAGCTTCTCGCCCTCGACGCCCATGGCCCACACGGTGAGGGTCTGCTTCTTGTCGGCGGCGACACCTTCGCCCCCCGAGCTGCCGCATGCGGTGATTCCTGCGGCCACCGTGAGGGCGATGGCGGCAGAGGTGGTTCTGGCGGTGCGATGCATGGACGGCTCCTCCTTGAGCTCACCGATGTATGCGCTGCCTGTAAGCGCATACATTACTCTGCTGCAGGGCTTCCGGGAACCGCAAGAGGGGCTTTGGTCACACTCGTGCAACATGTGGGACATCCGGAATCTCTTCTTCCGCAGGCTAGGTGGGCCGTTTGCGTAGCGGAAGTATCTGTGTCGATTCCGATTGGGCTCTGATCGGTGGAGGGCCGGGGTTAGGGTCGCGCTCATGTCTGAGTTCGAGCACGACTACCCCTTCGACCCGGCCTACGGACGGAACCTGGACGAGCTGCTCGACATCCCCGCGCCTGCCCCTCCGGACGGATTCGACGCGTACTGGCGGGACCGTTTCGTGGCGGCGGCAGGAGTGGCTACGGCGCCGGCCGTCGGACCGCAGGAGGACGAGCGGGACGGCTGCCGGATCTTCGGGGTGTCCTACACGTCCGTCGGCGGGCTGCGTCTCGGCGGCTGGCTGGCGCTGCCGGTCGAGGGGGCCGCGGAGCACGGCTTCGTGATCGGACACGGTTACGGCGGGCGCCAGGAGCCGGGGGCGAATGTGCCGCTGCCCTTGGCCCGTAGCGCCGCCATCCTGCCGTGCGTGCGGGGGATGGGCTCTCGCAGTCGGCGGCCCGGGATCCCGGGTGAGGCCGACGAACATGTGCTGCACGGCATCGAGTCACGCGAGACGTATGTGATCGGTGACTGCGTGGCGGATCTCTGGTGCGCGGCGTCGGCGCTGCTGGAGCTGGTACCGGAGCTGAGGGCGACGGGGCCGGGCGGCAGCGCGCGGCTGGGGTATGTGGGGGAGAGCTTCGGGGGCGGGCTCGGGGCGCTGGCCCTGCCGTGGGACGACCGGTTCGCCTGTGGGCAGTTGACGGTCCCGACGTTCGGAAACCATCCGTTGCGGGTGACGCTGCCGTGCGTGGGGAGCGGGGAGGCGGTCCGCGCGTACCGCGAGGAGCACCCGGAGGTCATGGACGTCCTCGCGTACTTCGACGCGGCGACGGCGGCGAGCCGGATCGGGGTGCCGATGATGGTCGCGCCCGCGCTGTTCGACCCGTCGGTGCCGCCACCGGGGCAGTTCGCCGTGTACAACGCGCTGCCGGAGGTGCGGGAGCTGCACGTGCTGCGGGCGGGGCACTTTCAGTACGAGGAGGAGTGGGAGGGGGTTGCGGCGCTGGCGGAGGCTCGCCGCGACTTCTTCGCGGGGCGGCTTGGCTGAGGCGGTCCCCTGGGATGGTGCGGGGTTCGTCCGGCGGCTGGTTTGTCCTCAATCGCCGGACGGGCTCAAGGTGCGGGTCCGTCTACTGGGACCGGGCCTCGGAGTGGAGCGGGCTCCGTGGATGGGTCCTCAATCGCCGGAGCGGCTGGAAATGCGGCCTGTGACACGCGCGGGGTCAGGAACAGCCGCAGCTCGCGCGGTGGGTCAGGGAGACCGGGAGCATCAGGGAGACCGGGTCGCGGGTCGGGTCGGCCAGGCGCCGGATCAGGAGCTCCACCGCCTCCTCGCCCAAGCGGCGCATCGGCTGGCGGACCGTCGTCAGGGAGGGCCGCACGATCCGGCTCATCGGGATGCCGTCGAAGCCGGTCACCGCGATGTCGTCGGGCACCCGCACCCCGCGCCGTTCCAGCGCGTGCAGCGCGCCGATCGCCATCTGGTCGTTGGCGAAGAGGATCGCCTGCGGCCGCTCGCGCCCGGCTGCGCGGTCCAGCAGCGCGTCGGTCGTCCGTTCACCCTCGGCCTGCGTCATCATCTCGGCGCGCAGGTCCGGCTCGTCGGCGACCGGGAGGCCCGCCTCCCGGCAGGCCTCCTGGTAGCCGCGGAACCGGGCCTCCGCGTCGGGCGACTCCCGCAGACCGCCTACGAAGGCCAGTCGGCGCAGCCCGTGGTCGCGGATGAGATGACGGGCCAGCTCCCGTTCACCGTCGGAGTTCGCCACCTCGATGTGGTCGAGGTGGTCGATCTCGCGCGGCCCGGCCAGCATCACCACGGGCAGCCGCCGTGAGATGACCTCAAGGTCCTCGGTGGGCACGGTCCTCGCCAGTACGGCGAACCCGTCCACCCGTCCCGCGACCTTGGCGACCAGGCTCTCCGGCCCGCCCACCAGCGAGGCGGCGATCAGCAGCGCGTACCCGTGCCGCCGTGCCGCCCGTTCCATGCCGCGGATGATCTGGTCGGAGTAGAGCATCACGGCGGAGTCGTCGGCCTCGGCGTTCGCCTCGGCCTCCGCGTCGGTCTCGGCGTCCGGGTCCGCGTAGTCCGGGAAACAGAGTCCGAGGACGCCCGTGGTCCGGCTGGCCAGCCCACGGGCGTTCGCGCTCGGTACGTATCCGAGGGCGCGGGCCGCCTCCAGTACGCGGTCCCGGGTCTGGGCGCGTACGGAGTCCGGGTTGCGGTAGACGCGCGAGACCGTGGCAATGGAGACGCCGGACCGCTCGGCGACGTCGTACACCGTGGGGGCACTCACCCGATCCGACCATCCGCTCTCGCCGCTGTGACTTCTGACCGCTCATGCACCGCGCTCGAAGTCGTTCCGCTCAAAGGCACCCCGGTCGAAGTCACCCCGCTCGGAGTCACTCCCCTCGGAGCCGCCCCCCTCCACTTGGTCACATTCTCCCCGTCCACGGCCCTTGTGTAAGCGCATTCACTCTAGGACGCCGGTCTGTGCACGAGCAAGGTCGCCCCCCTCCGGGCCGTCCCCGGCCCTGCTCGTGACGCGCCCGGCCGTACCGCGCAGCACCCCGAACGAGAAGACCGCGGCCGCCACCATGACGACGGCGGCGCCGAGCGACGCCAGTCCCATCCCGTGCGAGAACGCGTCCCGCGCCGCCGCCAGCACGCTCTCGCCCGCCTCGGCCGGGAGCCGTGCCGCGGCGGCCGCCGCACCGCCCAGCGTCTCCCGTACGGCGTCCGCCTCGCCGCCCGGCAGCGCGGCGGCGACACCGGCCGGCAGGGCGTCGGCCATCTCCCGGCTGTAGACAGCGGCCCCGACCGAGCCGAGGACGGCCATCCCGAGCGCCCCGCCCAGCTCCTGGCCCGATTCGAGTACGGCGGCGGCCGAGCCCGCGCGCTCCGGCGGGGCGGCGCCGAGGGCGAGTTCGTTGGCGAGGGTCATGGCGGCGACCAGACCGCCCACATAGAGGGCGCCGGCCGAGAGGCAGAACCAGAGAGGCGAGTCCGTACGGATCTGCGTCAGCCAGGAGAATCCGGCCGCCGCGACGACGAAGCCGCCGCCCATGACGTACGCGCGGTCGAAGCGCTGCGCGAGGATCGCCGCCGTCGGCGCCGCCACGATCACGCCCGACGCCGGTACGAGGCTCCACAGCGCGGCCTCGAAGGGACTCAGACCCTGCACGGACTGGAGGTACTGGGTGAGGAAGACCGCCATGCCCACCGTCGCGAACATCGCGAGCACGTTCGCGAACACCGGCCCCCCGAAAGCCCGTCGCCCCAGCAGTTCGAGATCGATCATCGGGTGGGTGAGACGCTTCTGGCGGCGTACGAAGACGTACCCGAGCGCCAGTCCCACGACAACGGCGAGGGCGGGGACCGGCGCGAATCCGTGCCGTGCCCACTCCTTGACGCCGTAGATGACCGTGAGCAGGGCGGCGAGCGAGAGCGCCGCGCTCACCAGGTCGAACGGGTCACGCGCCCCTTCCCCGTCGGCGCCGGAGCCCGTCCTGGACTCCGGTACCAGGAACGGCACCAGCACCAGCAGCAGCGCCATCGCCGGCAGGTTGATCAGGAAGACCGAACCCCACCAGAAGTGTTCGAGCAGCAGCCCGCTGACGACCGGACCGAGCGAGATGCCCGTGGTCATGACGCCCGTCCAGATCGTCACGGCCCGCCCGCGCTGCTTCGCGTCGTGGAAGAGATTGCGGATCAGCGCGAGTGTCGACGGCATGAGGGCGGCGCCGCCGAGCCCGAGCAGCGCCCGTACGCCGATGAGCGCGTCGGCCGAGTGCGCGTACGCGGCGGCGACCGAGGCCGCGCCGAAGACCGCCGCGCCCGCGAGCACCAGTTTGCGCCGTCCGATCCGGTCGCCGAGCGCGCCCATGGTGATGAGCAGCCCGGCGAGCACGAAGCCGTACATGTCCAGGATCCACAACTGCTGGGTGGCGCTGGGCTCCAGGTCCTGACTGACGAACGGGATCGCGAAGTACAGGATCGAGATGTCCATCGAGACGAGAAGCAGCGGGAGCATCAGGACGCCGAGGGCGATCCATTCCTTGCGGCCCGCGAGGCCGGGTGTGGGTGAGTTCTCCATGTGCGGTACGTAATCGGCTCCCCGCGTACGCGGCAAACAGCTCCCTAGTGCACCGGCCCCGAAGCCCTGCCCACAGCGGGACTTGGTGCCTTGAGCGCACTAGTACGGTGGGGGGCGTGCCAATCGACCCGCCCTACCTCCGTATCGCGGCCGAACTCCGCCGCCGTATCGCCTCGGGTGAACTCGCGCCCGGCGACCGTGTGCCGTCCACCCGCCGCATCACCCAGGAGTGGGGTGTCGCGATGGCGACCGCCACCAAGGCGCTCGCCGCGCTCAACCAGGAGGGTCTGGTGCGGGCGCTGCCCGGCGTCGGCACGGTGGTCGCGGACCCCGACCGCTCCACCGGCCGCGGCACGGCTCCCCAACAGGGCCTCAGCCGCGACCGCGTCGTGCGCGCGGCCATCGCGCTCGCCGACGCCGAAGGGCTGGGCGCGCTGTCGATGCGGCGCGTGGCGACGGAGTTCGGTACGTCCACGATGGCCCTGTACCGCCATGTCCCCAGCAAGGGCGAGCTGGTGCGGCTGATGTCGGAGGCGGTGTTCAGCGGCGGGCCCACGGGGCCCGAGCCGGCCGGCTGGCGTCCGCGGCTGGCCCGCGAACTGCGCTGGCTGTGGAGCCAGTACGAGCGTCATCCCTGGCTGGCCCGCGCCATGGCGGGCCTGACGCGGCCCCTGGCCTCACCGCACGCGATGAGTTACACGGAGCGGACGCTGAGCGCTCTGCGCGGGCTCGGGCTCACGCCGTACGGAATGATCCACACCCATCTCGCCCTGCTCGGCTACGCCCAGGGCGTCGCGATGGCGGTCGAGTTGGAGTCGCAGGCCCGGCAGGACACGGGGATGACGGCCGACGAGTGGATGGCGGCCAACGACGCGCGCATGGATTCGATCCAGCTCTCGGGCGAGTATCCGGTGCTGACGACGCTGTTCGGGGACGGGGACTTCGATCTCGAACTCGGCGCGCTCTTCGAGTTCGGGCTCGAACGGATGCTGGACGGCATCGAGTCGCTGGTCGAGCGGTCCGCCGAACGGTAGGGGTAAGACGGTGGGGAGAGGGCCGCGGGCGCCGGACGGAGCACAGTGCCCGTCCGGCGCCCTGCGCTCAACCGCTCGTGCGTCGGCGGATCTTGTCACCCAGCCAGACCAGCGGGTCGTACTTCTTGTCGGCCACCCGCTCCTTCAGCGGGATCAGCGCGTTGTCGGTGATCTTGATGTTCTCGGGACAGACCTCCGTGCAGCACTTGGTGATGTTGCAGTAGCCCAGCCCGTGCTCGTCCTGCGCGGTCCGCTTGCGGTCCAGACCGATCTCCTCGGCCCCGTCCAGCGGGTGCATGTCCAGTTCCGCGACCCGCATCAGGAAGCGTGGCCCGGCGAACGAGGTCTTGTTCTCCTCGTGGTCCCGGACCACGTGACAGGTGTCCTGGCACAGGAAGCACTCGATGCACTTGCGGAACTCCTGCGAGCGTTCCACGTCCACCTGCTGCATCCGGTACTCGCCCGCGGCGACTCCCGGCGGCGGTACGAACGCGGGCACCTCCCGTGCCTTCTGGTAGTTGAAGGACACGTCCGTCACGAGGTCCCTGACGACGGGGAAGGCCCGCAGCGGGGTGACGGTGATCGTCTCCTCGCGGCTGAAGGTGGACATCCGCGTCATGCAGAGCAGCCGCGGCCGGCCGTTGATCTCCGCACTGCACGAACCGCACTTGCCCGCCTTGCAGTTCCAGCGCACCGCCAGGTCCGACGCCTGCGTCGCCTGGAGGCGGTGGATGATGTCGAGGACGACCTCGCCCTCGTTCACCTCGACGGCGAAGTCCTTCAGATCGCCGCCCTCCGCATCGCCCCGCCAGACCTTGAACTTGGCCTCGTAAGAGGTCGACGCGGTCGCCCCGGCGGACGGGGCCGCTTCGGCGGCGGGTGACGGGCCCGGAGACGGGACCGAGGCGGACGAGTCGGATGTGCTCGGAGTCGGAGTCGTGCTGGCGCTCACTCGTGAAGCTCCTCTTCGGCGAGGTACTTGACCAGCTCTTCCTTCTCGAAGAGGGCGAGCAGGTCGGGACGGATGGGCTCGGTCGTCTTCCGGGAGAGGCTGATCCGGGCGAGCGTGGGATCCGTCGCGGGGTCCCGCGCCGAATCGTTCAGCCGGCAGTGCAGATTGACCCGGCGCCAGTCGAGAGCCATACCGGGCCAGTCCTCGCGCGTGTGACCGCCACGGCTCTCCGTGCGCTCCAGCGCCGACAGGGCGATGCACTCGCTGACCAGCAGCATGTTCCGCAGGTCGATCGCGAGGTGCCAGCCGGGATTGAACTGCCGGTGACCCTCCACCCCGGCCCGCGCCGCCCGCAGGCGCAGCCCGCCCAGCCTCTCCAGCGCCTGCTCCATCTCGCCCTCGCGCCTGATGATGCCGACGAGGTCGTTCATCGTCTGCTGGAGCTCCTGATGGACGCTGTACGGGTTCTCCGGCGCACTGCCGCCTTCCGGTGCCTCCGCGCCGAACGGCCGCAGCGCCTCGGTGGCCGCCGCGTCGATCTGGGCCTCGTCGAGGACCGGTCGTGTGGTGAGCGCCGCCGCGTACTCGGCCGCGTGCAGTCCCGCCCGCCGGCCGAAGACCAGCAGGTCGGAGAGCGAGTTGCCGCCCAGCCGGTTGGAGCCGTGCATGCCGCCGGCGACCTCGCCGGCGGCATAGAGACCGGGGACACCCGGAGTGGCGGCGCTGTCGGAGTCGACCGCGATACCGCCCATCACGTAGTGACAGGTGGGGCCGACCTCCATGGCCTCCGCCGTGATGTCGACGTCCGCCAGCTCCTTGAACTGGTGGTACATCGAGGGCAGTCGGCGCTGGATGACGTCGGGCGTCATACGGGTGGAGACGTCCAGGAAGACGCCGCCGTGCGGCGAGCCCCGGCCCGCCTTGACCTCGGAGTTGATGGCACGGGCCACCTCGTCACGGGGCAGCAGCTCGGGCGGGCGCCGGTTGTTGTCCGGGTCCTCGTACCAGCGGTCGCCCTCCGCCTCGGACTCCGCGTACTTCTCCTTGAAGACGTCCGGGATGTAGTCGAACATGAACCGCTTGCCGTCGGAGTTGCGCAGCACTCCGCCGTCGCCCCGCACCGACTCGGTGACGAGGATCCCCTTCACCGAGGGCGGCCAGACCATGCCCGTCGGGTGGAACTGCACGAACTCCATGTTCAGCAGCGGGGCACCGGCGAGCAGCGCCAGCGCGTGCCCGTCGCCCGTGTACTCCCACGAGTTCGACGTCACCTTGAAGGACTTGCCGATACCGCCGGTCGCGAGGACGACGGCGGGCGCCTCCAGGACGAAGAAACGGCCGGACTCGCGCTCGTAGCAGAACGTGCCCGAGACCCGCTCGCCCTCCTTCAGTACGGAGGTGACGGTGCACTCCTGGAAGACCTTCAAACGGGCTTCGTAGTCACCGAATTCGCGGAAGTCCTCCTGCTGGAGGGCGACGATCTTCTGCTGGAGCGTACGGATCAGCTCCAGACCGGTCCGGTCGCCGACGTGCGCGAGACGTGGGTACTCGTGCCCGCCGAAGTTGCGCTGGGAGATCTTCCCGTCCGCCGTGCGGTCGAAGAGCGCGCCCCAGGTCTCCAACTCCCAGACCCGGTCCGGCGCTTCCTGTGCGTGCAGCTCCGCCATCCGCCACTGGTTGAGGAACTTCCCGCCGCGCATGGTGTCGCGGAAGTGGACCTGCCAGTTGTCCCCGGAGTTCACATTGCCCATGGAGGCCGCGATACCGCCCTCGGCCATCACCGTATGGGCCTTGCCGAAGAGTGACTTGCAGATGACAGCGGTACGGGCGCCACGCTCACGCGCCTCGATGGCGGCCCGCAGACCCGCTCCGCCCGCGCCCACCACCACGACGTCCCACTGCTCGCGTTCGAGTTGCGTCATTACTGAAGGCTCTCCCTAGCACTAAAAGAGGCGCGGATCGTCGAAGACCCCGCTCGCGAGCAGATACACATAGAAGTCGGCGAGGGCGACGCTGATCAAAGAGGCCCAGGCGAGCTGCATATGACGGTGATTCAGCTTCCCGACCCAGCCCCAGAGCCGGTAGCGCACCGGATGCTTGGAGAAGTGCTTCAGCTTGCCGCCGATGACATGACGGCAGGAGTGGCAGGAGAGGGTGTACGCCCAGATCAGCACGATGTTGACGATCATGATGATCGTGCCGAGGCCCATGTGGCCCCACTCGTAGTCCGAGTTCCGGAAGGCGAGCACCGTGTCGTACGTGAGGATGACCGCCACCGGGACGGCCGCGTAGAAGAAGTACCGGTGGAGGTTCTGCAGGAGCAGCGGGAAGCGGGTCTCGCCGGAGTACTTCTTGTGCGGTTCCGCCACGGCGCAGGCGGGCGGCGATGCCCAGAAGCCCCGGTAGTACGCCTTGCGGTAGTAGTAGCAGGTCATGCGGAAGCCGAGCGGGAAGATCAGGATGATCAGCGCGGGGGAGAGACCCCACCAGCTGCCGAAGATCTCCAGGTTGGGGCCGCTCTTCATCGGCTCGCAATTCTCCGCGAGGCAGGGCGAGTAGAACGGTGAGACGTACGGCGCCGCGTAGTAGTGGGCGTTGCCGAACGCCCGCCAGGTCGAGTAGACGACGAAGGCGAGAAGCCCGGCCGCCGTGGCGGCGGGCGCCAGCCACCAGCGGTCGGTCCGCAGGTGGCGGGCGGGGATGGCGGCACGCGACTTGTCGTGCACGCCCGTACTCAGTTGGGGTCGTTCCGTGCCTGTTGCCAACGAAAACTCCGTATGGAGATGGAGTGGGATCGGGTGGGGGGTCGAAGGGCCGGGCGGATGATGGCGAGTGATGACAGGTGGTTCCGTGCGGTGCGCGTCGGCGCTCGGGTGCGGTCGTGGTGGGGCGCCCGGCTAGGGCGCGCGCCGGTCCCGCAGCCCCAGGCCCTCGTCGTCGGAGTCCGTCCACAGCGCCGCGTTGTACGGCGCGTCGGGGATGGTGACGACTTCAGGACGGTCCTTGGGGGCGGGCCTCGAAGGCGCGGCCGGTACGGCTTCGTTCAGCCGGACGACCGTCCGCTCCAGGTCCGCCACGCGTTGGACGAGCTCATCGATACGACGGTGGACTGCTGTCAGATCTTCCGGCTGGGACATGACTTGCCCTCACTTCCGCAGGGGAGCGATGCCATCGGTAACGCGCCTGCGAGTGTCGCTTGTCACATCCCCGCTTGTGAAGGGACGTGCAGGGATTCCCGGCGCATACCTCAGCCGTGCGCTCCGCGTCGTTGATGTCGCGCCTCTCCATTTTCGCTCTTTCGACAGGGCTGTGTGGCGCTTCGCGTTGCGCCGTACGGGTGGGTTTCGGGCACGCGGCCGCCGTGTCGCCGCGATTGGCGGGAATCGGTCCTCTTCAGTGGGTGGGCAATAGGTGTGATCATCTATAAATTCCACAAACAGGACGAAGAGGTAGAGGCGATGTCCAAGGTCGGCGCCCCACGCGGGAGGACATGCTCCCGGACCACCCGTTCCGTCGCACTAATCACCACCGGTGTGCTCGCTCTGCCCGCGCTCGCCTCGTGCAGCTCGGGTGACGAGCGGAGCGAGGTCCCGGCCGCCGCTCAGGACGTCGGGCCGGCGGCACGGGACCGGATCGCGGACGGGGGCACGCTGCGCTGGGCCGTCGATACGGTGCCCACGACCCTCAACACCTTCCAGGCGGACGCCGATGCCACGACGTCGCGCGTCGCCGGAGCCGTACTGCCCTCCCTCTTCACCCTGGACAAGACCGGCCGTCCGCAGCGCAACCCGGACTATCTGGAGTCGGCGAAGATCGTCGAGCGCGAGCCCAAGCAGGTCGTGCTCTACAAGCTGAACCAGCAGGCGGTGTGGAGCGACGGACGCGAGCTCGGCGCACCGGACTTCGTGGCCCAGTGGCGCGCGCTGAGCGGCAAGGACTCCGCGTACTGGACCGCGCGCAACGCCGGGTACGAGCGGATCCAGAAGATCGAGCGCGGCGCGAACGACCTTGAGGTCAGGGTCACTTTCAACAAGCCGTACGCCGACTGGAGGGGCCTCTTCAGCCCGCTGTACCCGAAGGACGTGATGGGGGCGCCGAACGCGTTCAACGACGGCGCGCGCAACAAGCTCAAGGCGACGGCGGGGCCCTTCCAGCTCAAAAAGCTGGACCGGGAGGACCGCCAGGTGACGCTCGTCCGCAACCCCCGCTGGTGGGGCGCGCGGCCGAAGCTCGACTCGATCGTGCTGAGCGCCGTGTCGCGTGACAAGCGCGCCGCCGCCCTCGCCGAAGGCACCCTCGACCTCGCCGAGATCGACAGCCCCGTGGCGGAGCGGATCAAGAAGGCCGCCCACGACAAGAAGGGCGGAGCGGGACCGCAGTCCGGCACCGGGCCGGGGCCCGGAGCCGCGTCGCCGTCCGCCGGGGGCGACTCCGACGACGAGAAGGCCGAGGCCGCGCGGGCGACGCGCAAGAAGGCCAACGAGGCGCTCGCGAAGTACACCAAGGAGCAGAAGGGGTTGCGGGCCTACGTCGTACGGAAGTCCCTGGAGCCCGCCTTCACCCAGCTCGCGCTCAACGGGGAGACCGGACCGCTCGCCGACGAGCGCGTACGGCGTGCCGTCGCCCGCGCGCTCGACCGGCAGAAGCTGGCCGACGCCGTACTGAAGCCGCTCGGCCTGCCGGCGAACCCGCCCGGCAGCCATCTGGCGCTGGCAGGACAGCACGCGTACGCCGACAGCAGTGACGCGCTCGGGGAGCAGAACACACAGGAGGCGCAGGGGCTGCTCGCCGACGCGGGCTGGGTGCCCGGCGGCCCGCTGAAGAAGGACGACGGGACGAAGGCCGGGAGCGAGGCCGACGCCGACAAGGAGAAGGACAAGGAGAAGGAGAAGGAGAAGGACAAGGACAAGGACAAGGACGGGAACGGGGAGGCCACGAAGAAGGACACGGCAGAGGAGACGGTAACCGACGCGCCGGAACCCGGATCCGGTTCGGGCTCCGAGAGTGCCTCGGACAGCCCCTCGGACAGCCCCTCGGACAGTGCCTCCGAGAGCGGCTCCGAGAGTGATTCGGACAGCGCCTTTGACGAAGGCGCGTACATCGTCGGAGACAACAAGCCCGCACGGGGCACCCTCGTCTCCGGGACCGGTACGGGCGTCATCGCCCCGGCCCTCGGCACCGCGTTCCAGCGCGCGGTCCTGACGCGCCACATCGAGTCCCTGGCGGACTCGGACGTCAACGCCCAGGACCGGCAGCCGGGCGGTGGGATGGCCGGCGCGTACGCCCCGAGCGGCACCGCGGCCCCGTCCTCCTCCGCCTCGGCCTCCCCCTCGGCGTCCGCGTCGACCTCGGCGTCCGCTTCTGCTTCCACGTCCGCTTCCACGTCCGCTTCCACGTCCGCGTCGGCCTCCGCCCTGCCCGGCCCGCTCGCCAAGGACGGCAAGCCGCTCACCCTGCGCTTCGTCCTCCCCTCGGGCTCCGGCTCCGAGCAGCTGCGTACCGTCGGCGAGAAGATCGCGCGCATGCTCGACCGCATCGGCATCCGTACGGAGATCACCAAGGTCGCCGACGCCAACTACTTCAAGGACCACATCGCCTCGGGCGACTACGACCTCGCCCTGTACTCGTGGCCCGCGACGGCCTACCCCGCGACCGACGGCCGGCCGATCTACGCCAAGCCCGTCCCGGCCTCCGACGGCTCACTGCTGGTCGAGCAGAACTACACCCGCGTCGGTACGGACCACATCAACCAGCTCTTCGACCAGGCCGCCTCCGAGCTGGACGAGAAGGCGGCCCGCGATCTGCTGAGGCAGGCCGACGCACGCATCTGGGCGGCGGCCGGGTCCATCCCCCTCTACCAGCGCCCGCAGCTCGTCGCGGCCAAGCCTTCCGTGGCCAACGCCGGCGCCTTCGCCTTCGCCTCCCCGCGCTACGAGGACATCGGCTTCAAGGGCAGCGCCAAGAGCGGCCCGGAGAAGACCGAGAAGTCGGCGGGGCCCGAGAAGTCGGGGCAGACGGAGCGGGCGGAGCAGACCGGGAAGCCCGAAGCGGCGGAGTCCGAAAGCGACGAGTAGTAGAAGGACAGCGGTAGCACAGAAGAAGAATCGGAGAGAACCAGCAGGTCAGACCCAGAAAGCCAGACGATTTACTTGCCCGCCGGGCCTCCCGGCGGGCAAGATCGTGTGGACCCCCTGACCCGGGCGATTCCACACCCCGCAGTACCCGCCACCGGCCGCCCCACCAGCACCCTCCGCCCGTGCTCGCGAGCGCCCCCGCCCCTTGCCGGATCGGCCCCGGAAGCCCCGGACGCGCCAGCCCCGTACGATGGGTACGGCCGTGGCGTGTCCGCCCGGCAGGCGTACGAGGAAGAAACGCCGCATCCCACGATCGAGAGAAGCGCCAGCCAGCATGCCCACGCGCCACGACATCCGTAACGTCGCCATCGTCGCCCACGTCGACCATGGCAAGACCACTCTGGTCGACGCCATGCTGAAGCAGGCCGGCGCCTTCGCCGCGCACGCCGCCGAGCACCTCGACGACCGGATGATGGACTCGAACGACCTGGAGCGTGAGAAGGGCATCACGATCCTCGCCAAGAACACGGCGGTGAAGTACCACCCCAAGGAGGGCGGTACAGGTGACATCCCGAACCTGGTCACGATCAACATCATCGACACCCCGGGCCACGCCGACTTCGGCGGCGAGGTCGAGCGAGGCCTGTCGATGGTCGACGCGGTCGTCCTGCTCGTCGACGCCTCCGAGGGCCCGCTGCCGCAGACCCGTTTCGTGCTGCGCAAGGCGCTGTCGGCCCGGCTCCCCGTGATCCTGTGCATCAACAAGACCGACCGGCCCGACGCCCGTATCGCCGAGGTCGTGGACGAGACGTACGACCTCTTCCTCGACCTGGACGCGGACGAGGACCAGATCGAGTTCCCGATCGTCTACGCCTGCGCACGTGACGGCGTCGCCTCGCTGACCAAGCCCGAGGACGGCACGGTCCCGGCGGACAGCACCAACCTGGAGCCTTTCTTCAGCACGATCCTGGGCAGCGTCCCCGCTCCGGTGTACGACGAGGAAGCGCCGCTCCAGGCCCATGTCACCAACCTGGACGCCGACAACTTCCTCGGCCGTATCGCGCTGTGCCGCGTCGAGCAGGGCGAGCTGAAGAAGGGGCAGACCGTCACGTGGATCAAGCGCGACGGCACGATGTCCAACGTCCGCATCACCGAGCTGCTGATGACCGAGGCGCTCACCCGCAAGCCGGCCGAGAAGGCGGGCCCCGGCGACATCTGCGCCATCGCCGGTATCCCGGACATCATGATCGGCGAGACCCTGGCCGACCTGGAGAACCCGATTGCGCTGCCGCTGATCACGGTGGACGAGCCGGCCATCTCGATGACCATCGGTACGAACACCTCGCCGCTCGTCGGCAAGGGCGGCAAGGGCCACAAGGTCACCGCCCGTCAGGTGAAGGACCGGCTGGACCGTGAGCTGATCGGTAACGTCTCGCTGCGCGTCCTGGACACCGAGCGCCCCGACGCCTGGGAGGTGCAGGGCCGCGGTGAGCTGGCGCTGGCCATCCTGGTCGAGCAGATGCGCCGCGAGGGCTTCGAACTGACCGTCGGCAAGCCCGAGGTGGTCACCAAGGACGTCGACGGCAAGCTGCACGAGCCGATCGAGCGCATGACGATCGACTGCCCCGAGGAGCACCTGGGCGCGATCACGCAGCTGATGGCGACCCGCAAGGGCCGGATGGAGACCATGACCAACCACGGGTCGGGCTGGATCCGGATGGAGTGGATCGTGCCGTCCCGCGGACTCATCGGCTTCCGTACGGAGTTCCTCACCCAGACCCGGGGCACCGGTATCGCGCACTCGATCTTCGAGGGCCACGAGCCGTGGTTCGGCGAGCTGCGGACCCGTAACAACGGCTCGCTCGTCGCCGACCGGTCCGGTTCGGTGACACCGTTCGCGATGGTCAACCTCCAGGAGCGCGGTGTCATCTTCACCGAGCCCGGCACCGAGGTGTACGAGGGCATGATCATCGGTGAGAACTCGCGCGCCGACGACATGGACGTGAACATCACCAAGGAGAAGAAGCTCACCAACATGCGCGCGGCCTCCGCCGACACGACGGAGAACGTGGTGCCGCCGCGCAGGCTGTCGCTGGAGCAGTCCCTGGAGTTCTGCCGCGACGACGAGTGCATCGAAGTGACCCCGGAGACGGTCCGGATCCGTAAGGTCGTCCTGGACCAGAAGGAGCGAGGCCGCGCGGCCTCGCGCGCCAAGCGCTGACCCGCTGTCGGCGGGAGTGATCCGACGGCCCGGCCCACCGTGAAAGATGCGGCGGGCCGGGCCGTTCGTCAAACCGTTTTCCCCGGCCGAGTGTCCGGATATCGGCCTCCGCTATCCGGAACATGGGTTAACGGTCCGTTTCGCGGGTGTCTGTCTGTGCTCAGTTTGTCCGGATTTCGGGCTGTGGGGGCACTTCGATGTTGTCAAACCGAGACGCTCTAAGTGTGGTTTACAGCCGAGCCGTACTTAATAGTTGGCTCCATTGAGCTCGGGTCAATGGGTCATGCGCGATGGGGAGCGCCGACTCACGAGCGCACTCGGGGTATCTGTCGAGCCCGCTGCCAGGGGTGTCAGCGCGCGTAGACAAGCCCCTCTTGTTTGTGACTAACGGACTCATGAGGAGGAACCCATGCGCGGTGCCAAGAGCGCCAAGTGGGTAGTCGGCGCGATAGTCGTGGCTCTTGCGGCGACGGCCTGTGGTGGCGGCGGAGACGACGACGGCAACGGCGAGGCGGCATCGAAGGAGAAGGGCAAGCCCGCGGGCTATGTCTCCATCGACGTCGGCGAGCCGCAGAAGCCGCTGATCCCGGCCGACACCAACGAGTCGCTCGGCAGCTACGTGATCCAGTCGGTCTTCACCCAGCTGCTGGACTTCGACGCGCAGGGCAAGATCGTCTACACGAACGCCGAGTCGGTGAAGACGACGGACTCCAAGACCTGGACGGTCAAGCTCAAGCAGGGCTGGAAGTTCCACGACGGCACCCCCGTCACCGCTGAGTCGTACGTCAAGGCGTGGAACTGGTACGCCAACATCAAGAACAACCAGCAGAACGCCTTCTGGTTCGAGGACATCGCCGGCTACGCGGACGTCCACCCGGAGAAGGGTGACCCGAAGTCCGAGGAGATGTCGGGCCTGAAGGTCGTCGACGACAACACCTTCACCATCGAGCTGAGCGGCCCGGTGCCGTACTTCGAGTACAAGCTCGGCTACGCGACCTTCGCGCCGCTGCCCGAGGTGTTCTACAAGGACACCAAGGCGTTCGGCCAGGCGCCGGTCGGCAACGGTCCCTACATCTTCGAGAAGTGGGACCACAAGAAGCTCATCCGGGTCAAGGCCAACCCTGACTACCAGGGCCCGAACAAGGCCAAGAACAAGGGTGTCCTCTTCAAGAACTACGCGACCATCGAGGCCGCGTACCAGGACCTCCTCTCCGGCAACCTGGACATGATCCGCCAGGTCGGCCCGAAGGACCTGCCGAAGTACAAGCAGGACCTCGGCGACCGCGCGATCGACCAGCCGTACGCGGCCGTCCAGAGCCTCGTGCCGACCTTCTACTCGAAGACGTTCAAGGACATCGACCCGAAGGTCCTCCAGGGTCTGTCCATGGGGATCGACCGCGACACGATCACCAAGACCGTCCTCAACGGCACCCGCAAGCCCGCCACCAGCTTCACGCCCCCCGGCGTGGTCGGCAACCAGGACCTGGGCACGGACGTCTTCTCGTTCGACGCCGCGAAGGCCAAGTCCCTCGTGACCGAGGGCGGCGGCGTTCCGGGCAACAAGATCTGGATCCAGTACAACGCCGACGGCGGCCACAAGGAGTGGGTGACCGCGGTCTGCGAGTCCATCCGCAACTCCACCGGCGTGGACTGCGTCCCGGACGCCAAGCCCGACTTCCAGACCGACCTGGAAGCGCGTGACAACGACCAGGTCAAGTCGATGTACCGCGGTGGCTGGGTGGCCGACTACCCGCTGAACGTCAACTTCATGCGGGAGCTGTACGGCACCACCGCCGAGGCGAACAACGGCCGGTTCTCCGACAAGGCGGTCGACGCCGCGTTCAAGAAGGGCGACAACGCCGCCACCCTGGACGAGTCGATCGCGGCTTACCAGGAGGCCGAGAAGCTGCTTCTGACCAAGATGCCGGCGATCCCGCTGTGGGAGTACAAGACCAACGGTGGTTACTCCAAGGCTGTGGACAACGTGACGGTCGACTTCCACGGTGACTACAACATCACCGAAGTCACGGTTGCCAAGTAACCAGCCCGAGGGCCAACCCCCCCACTCGGCCATCAGCCGCTAACTGGCGGTGAGTCCCCGGGGCCGTTCCACGAGCAATCGGGAGCGGCCCCCGGGGCTGTCGTTATCCATTCGGAGGCAAACATGGGGCGTTATGTCGCGCGGCGACTGCTCCAGATGATCCCGGTCTTCCTCGGGTCAACCTTGCTGGTCTTCTCCATGATGTACGCCCTGCCCGGTGACCCCGTGCGCGCGCTCGCCGGAGAGCAGACGGTCGATCCCGCCCAGATCGCGGCCATGAAGAAGAATCTCGGTCTCGATCTGCCGCTCTGGCACCAGTACTGGAACTACCTCATCGGCCTGTTCCAGGGTGACTTCGGCACCCAGATCGCCAGCGGCAGACCCGTCGCCGACATCATCTCGGAGGCGTTCCCGATCACGGTCAGACTGACCCTGTTCGCCTTCACCTTCACCGTGCTCGTGGGCATCTCCATGGGCGTCTTCGCCGGACTCAAGGCCGACCAGCTCCGTGACCGGGGACTGCTCGTCCTGACGCTCCTGCTGATCTCTGTTCCCTCCTTCGTACTCGGCTTCCTCGGCCAGTACTTCTTCGCCTTCCAACTCGGCTGGGTGGACCCGAACGTGAGCGCCGAGGCGAACTGGGACGAGTTGTTCCTGCCCGCCGTCGTGCTCGGCTCGCTGTCGCTGGCCTACGTGGCCCGCCTCACCCGTACCTCGGTCGCCGAGAACCTGCGCGCCGACTACATGCGCACCGCCGTGGCCAAGGGCCTGCCCCGCCGCCGCGTCATCGGTGTGCACCTGATGCGCAATTCCATGATCCCGGTGGTGACGTTCCTCGGCACCGACCTCGGCGCCCTGCTGGGCGGCGCGGTCGTCACCGAAGGCATCTTCAACGTCAAGGGTGTCGGCTGGAACGTCTTCGACGCGCTGAAGCACCGCGAGGGCGCCACGGTCGTGGGCATCGTGACCCTCATCGTGGTCGTCTATCTCGTCGCCAGTCTGCTCGTCGACCTGCTCTACGCGGTCCTGGACCCGAGGATCCGTTATGCCTGAGGCACTCAAGGACACCGTCACCGAGCCCGGCATGGGCGAACCGATGGACGCTCCGACGACAGAACCCGCCGACGGCAAGGTGGGCAAGCCCCGCAGCCTCTGGTCGGACGCCTGGCACGACCTGCGGCGCAACCCGCTGTTCGTCGTCTCCGGCCTGCTGATCGTCTTCCTGCTGACCATGGCGGTCTTCCCGGGGTGGTTCACCAGTGCCGACCCGCGCTACGCCGACCTGGCCAACCACTATCTGCAGAAGCCCAAGTGGGGCAACTTCTTCGCGGAGGACTGGTTCGGGTACGACATCCAGGGCCGGTCGATCTACGCGCGCATCGTCTACGGCGCCCGCGCCTCGATCACCGTCGCGCTGGTCGTCACCCTGCTGGTCACGGTGCTCGGCACCGTCGTCGGCATGCTCGCCGGCTACTTCGGCGGCTGGATCGACTCCCTGCTGTCCCGGATCACCGACATCTTCTTCGGTGTCCCCTTCATCCTCGGCGCGATGGTCGTCCTGACCTCGTTCGAGGACCGTCACGTCTGGGTCGTGATCCTGGCGCTGGCCTTCCTGGGCTGGACACAGATAGCCCGTGTCGCCCGCGGATCGGTGCTCACCATCAAGCAGGCCGACTACGTGATGGCGGCCAAGGCGCTCGGCGCCTCGACCACCCGCATCCTGCTCCGGCACATCATGCCCAACGCGATCGCCCCGGTGATCGTGGTGGCGACCATCGCCCTCGGCGGTTACATCTCGGCCGAGGCCACGCTGTCGTTCCTGGGAATCGGCCTCGCCGAGCCCACCGTCTCGTGGGGCGTCGACATCTCGTCGGGCCAGGAGCAGCTGCGCAACGCCGCGTTCGTCCTGATCATCCCGTCGGTCATGGTGTCGATCACCGTCCTGGCGTTCATCATGCTCGGCGATGCGGTACGCAACGCCCTCGACCCGAAACTGCGCTGAGGGAGGCGTACATGACCATCATCGACAAGACGGCGGACGTTCCTTCTCCCCGCGGTTCGGGTGCCAGTGGCACCCCGCTGCTCGAAGTCCGTGACCTGCACGTGGAGTTCCACACCCGTGACGGTGTGGCCAAGGCGGTCAACGGAGTCAACTACAGCGTCAGCGCCGGTGAGACCCTCGCCGTGCTCGGCGAGTCCGGCTCCGGCAAGTCCGTGACCGCGCAGGCGATCATGGGCATCCTGGACATGCCGCCGGGGAGCATTCCCCGCGGGGAGATCCTCTTCCGCGGCGAGGACATGCTCAAGATGGGCAGCGAGGAGCGGCGGCTCATCCGCGGCCGGAAGATCGCGATGATCTTCCAGGACGCGCTGTCCTCGCTCAACCCGGTGCTCTCCGTCGGCTACCAGCTCGGCGAGATGTTCCGCGTGCACCAGGGCCTCTCCAAGAAGGAGGCCAAGGCCAAGTCCGTCGAGCTGATGGACCGCGTGCGCATCCCGGCGTCGAAGGAGCGGGTCAACGACTACCCGCACCAGTTCTCCGGCGGTATGCGCCAGCGCATCATGATCGCGATGGCGCTCGCCCTGGAGCCCGATCTGATCATCGCGGACGAGCCGACCACCGCGCTGGACGTGACGGTCCAGGCGCAGGTCATGGACCTGCTGGCGGAGCTGCAGCGCGAGTACAACATGGGCCTGATCCTGATCACCCACGACCTCGGCGTGGTCGCCGACGTCGCGGACAAGATCGCGGTCATGTACGCGGGACGGATCGTGGAGACCGCCCCCGTGCACGAGCTGTACAAGCGCCCCGCGCACCCGTACGCCCGCGGTCTGCTGGACTCGATCCCGCGCCTGGACCAGAAGGGCCAGGAGCTCTACGCGATCAAGGGCCTGCCGCCCAACCTCACGCGGATTCCGTCCGGTTGCGCCTTCAACCCGCGCTGCCCGTCGGCGCAGGACATCTGCCGTACGGACATCCCGGCGCTGCTTCCCGTCACCGAGCGGGACGGCGGCGAGCTGCCGGGCCGCGGCAGCGCGTGCCACTTCTGGAAGGAGACGATCCATGGCTGAGTCGACCAGGAAAGACGACTCCATGGACGCGACCCCGAACGTCACCGGGATCGAGACGGCCGACGCCGCCACGGTCGAGGAGTCCGTCGCCGCCATCGAGGCGCCGGCCGAGCGCGGGGAGCCGATCCTCCAGGTGCGCAACCTGGTCAAGCACTTCCCGCTGACCCAGGGCATCCTGTTCAAGAAGCAGATCGGCGCGGTCAAGGCCGTCGACGGCATCTCGTTCGACCTCTACCAGGGCGAGACGCTGGGCATCGTGGGCGAGTCGGGCTGTGGCAAGTCCACGGTCGCCCGGCTGCTGATGACGCTGGAGACGGCCACCGCGGGCGAGGTCTTCTTCAAGGGCCAGGACATCACCCGGCTGTCCGGGCGGGCGCTGAAGGCGGTGCGCCGGAACATCCAGATGGTCTTCCAGGACCCGTACACCTCGCTGAACCCGCGTATGACCGTCGGTGACATCATCGGCGAGCCCTTCGACATCCACCCCGAGGTGGCACCGAAGGGCGACCGGCGGCGCAAGGTCCAGGACCTGCTCGACGTCGTCGGCCTCAACCCGGAGTACATCAACCGCTACCCGCACCAGTTCTCCGGCGGTCAGCGCCAGCGCATCGGCATCGCCCGCGGTCTCGCGCTCAACCCCGAGGTCATCATCTGCGACGAGCCGGTCTCGGCGCTCGACGTGTCCGTGCAGGCGCAGGTCATCAACCTGATGGAGAAGCTCCAGGACGAGTTCAACCTCTCCTACATCTTCATCGCGCACGACCTGTCGATCGTCCGGCACATCTCGGACCGCGTCGGTGTCATGTACCTCGGCAAGATGGCCGAGATCGGTACGGACACCCAGATCTACGACCACCCGACGCACCCCTACACGCAGGCGCTGCTCTCCGCGGTGCCGGTGCCCGACCCGGAGGCCCGTACCGGCCGCGAGCGGATCATCCTCACCGGCGACGTGCCGTCCCCGGCGAACCCGCCGTCCGGCTGCCGCTTCCGCACCCGCTGCTGGAAGGCCGAGGACAAGTGCGCCAAGGAGGTCCCGCTGCTGGCGATCCCCGAGCGCTTCGTCGCCTCGACCACTCCGGCGGCGCACGAATCGGCCTGCCACTTCGCCGAGGAGAAGGACGTCGTCCACGCCGTGTGAGACGCCCCTGAGACGCCGTCGGTGAACGACGAGAGGCCCGGACCGTACACGGTCCGGGCCTCCGTCGTGTCCACGCACGGGCGCCCAATAAATGCGCGGAATCTGAAAGGGAGTGATATTTGGGCCTAAGTGACATTCGGGACTCAGGAGGAACTCCATGCGCCGAGCCACACACGCCAGGTTGGCCGCCGGTGCGCTCGCCGTCGCCCTCACGGCGACAGCCTGCGGTGGCGGCGGTGGGAGCGGCAGCGGGGGTGGCGCGGACGGGGTGCTGAGCTCGTCCTGGGGCGATCCGCAGAACCCGCTGGAGCCCGCCAACACGAACGAGGTCCAGGGCGGCAAGGTCCTCGACATGGTCTTCAGGGGACTGAAACGGTACAACCCGGAGAACGCCAAGGCCGAGAACATGCTCGCCGAGAAGATCGAGACGACCGACTCGACGAACTTCAAGATCACGGTGAAGGACGGCTGGACCTTCAGCAACGGCGAGAAGGTCACCGCGAAGTCCTTCGTGGACGCCTGGAACTACGGCGCGAACCTGACGAACAACCAGCGCAACGCCTACTTCTTCGGCCAGATCGACGGCTATACGGCCGTCCACCCCGACTCGGGCAAGCCCACCGCCACCGCGCTCTCCGGACTCAAGGTCACCGGCCCCCAGACCTTCACCGTCAAGCTCTCCCAGAAGTTCTCCACCTGGCCGGACACCCTCGGGTACGCCGCGTTCGCGCCGCTGCCCTCCGCGTTCTTCAAGGACCACGCGGGCTGGCTCTCCAAGCCGGTCGGCAACGGTCCGTACACCATCGACTCGTACACCAAGGGCTCCCAGATGTCCCTGCGCAAGTGGGACAAGTACCCGGGGCCGGACAAGGCGCAGAACGGCGGCGTGGACCTCAAGGTCTACACCGACAACAACACCGCCTACACCGACCTGACGGCGGGCAACCTGGACCTCGTCGACGACGTCCCGGCCTCCCAGCTCAAGAACGCGCCCGCCGACCTCGGATCCCGCTACATCAACACCCCCGCGGGCATCATCCAGACCCTCGCCTTCCCGTACTACGACAAGGCGTGGAACACCCCGGACGCGCAGAAGGTCCGCACCGGCCTCTCGATGGCGATCAACCGCAAGCAGATCACCGAAACGATCTTCCAGAAGACCCGCACCCCGGCCACCGACTGGACCTCCCCGGTGCTCGGCAAGGACGGCGGCTACCAGGCCGGACTCTGCGGCAAGGCGTGCGAATACGACCCCGCCGCCGCGAAGAAGATGATCGCAGACGGCGGCGGCCTCCCCGGCGGCCGGATCCAGCTCACGTACAACGCGGACACCGGCTCGCACAAGGACTGGATCGACGCCGTCTGCAACAGCATCAACAACACGCTCGGCAACGACCGGGCGTGCGTCGGCCGGCCCATCGGCACCTTCGCCGACTTCCGCAGCCAGATCACCCAGCAGAAGATGCCCGGCCCCTTCCGGGCCGGCTGGCAGATGGACTACCCGCTGATCCAGAACTTCCTCCAGCCGCTCTACTTCACCAACGCCTCGTCCAACGACGGCAAGTGGACCAACGCCGAGTTCGACAAGCTCGTCAACGAGGCCAACGCCGAGAGCGACACCCAGACCGCGATCAAGAAGTTCCAGCAGGCCGAGGGTGTCGTACGGGACAACATGGCCGCCATCCCGCTCTGGTACCAGAACGGCAGCGCCGGCTACTCGGAGCGGCTGAGCAACGTGGAGCTGAACCCGTTCAGCGTCCCCGTCTACAACGAGATCAAGGTCAGCTGACGCCGGAGTCGTCAGGCCCGGCGCACCCCTCCCGCGCCGGGCCGCGGTCCATTTCCCCCGCCGGGCCGTACGGCATTTTCCGCCGGGCCCCAGGCCCGACCACGACCCCCGGAGCCCTTCATGGGACGTTATGTGATCCGGCGTCTGCTCCAGATGATCCCGGTCTTCATCGGCGCCACTCTGCTGATCTTCCTCATGGTCAACGTGATGGGCGACCCCATCGCGGGCCTGTGCGGCGAGCGGCAGTGCGACCCGGCGACCGCCGCCCAGCTGCGCTCCGAGTTCGGTCTCGACAAGCCGGTGTGGCAGCAATACCTCACCTACATGGGCAACGTCTTCACCGGTGACTTCGGGACGGCCTTCAACGGCCAGAAGGTCACCGAGCTGATGGCCACCGCCTTCCCGATCACCATCAGACTGACGATCGTCGCGATCGTCTTCGAGATCATCATCGGCATCACGCTCGGCGTGCTGACCGGACTGCGGCGCGGGCGGCCGGTCGACAGCGGCGTCCTGCTCCTGACCCTGGTCGTCATCTCCGTACCGACCTTCGTGACCGGCCTGATCGTTCAGCTCCTCCTAGGGGTGAAGTGGAACGTCATCTCCCCGTCGGTGTCCTCCGCCGCCCCGCTCGGCGAACTCATCGTGCCGGGCCTCGTACTGGCCTCCGTGTCACTGGCCTACGTCACCCGGCTCAGCCGCACGTCCATCGCCGAGAACACCCGCTCCGACTACGTGCGCACCGCCGTCGCCAAGGGCCTGCCGAGGCACCGGGTGATCACCCGGCATCTGCTGCGCAACTCACTGATCCCCGTGATCACCTTCATCGGCACCGACGTCGGCGCACTGATGGGCGGCGCGATCGTCACCGAGCGGATCTTCAACATCCACGGCGTCGGCTACCAGCTCTACCAGGGCATCCTCCGCCAGAACACCCAGACCGTCGTCGGCTTCGTGACGATCCTCGTCATCGTCTTCCTCCTCGCGAACCTGCTGGTCGACCTTCTCTACGCCGTACTCGACCCGAGGATCCGCTATGCCTGAGACAACTCCCCCCGAGGACGAGGGAGCCATCGCGCCGACCGGCTTCGGCGGCTCGATGGACCTCGCCACGAGCGACGGCGCCGAGCTCGAAGGGCTCGACCAGGGCGACGGCAAGGGGCCCGGGGAGAAGCCCCGCAGCCTCTGGTCCGACGCCTGGCGCGATCTGCGCCGCAACCCGGTCTTCATCATCTCGGGCCTCGTCATCGTCTTCCTGGTCGTCATCGCGATCTGGCCCCAGCTGATCGCCTCCGGCAACCCGCTCTCCTGCGACCTCGCCAAGGCGCAGGAGGGGTCCCAGCCCGGCCACCCCTTCGGGTTCACCGCACAGGGCTGCGACGTCTACACCCGTACCGTCTACGGCGCCCGTGCCTCGGTCACCGTCGGCGTCTGCGCCACCCTCGGCGTCGCGCTCGTCGGGACCGCCCTCGGCGGGCTGGCCGGCTTCTTCGGCGGCTTCTGGGACGCGATCCTCTCCCGCGTCACCGACATCTTCTTCGGCATCCCCGTGGTGCTCGGCGGCCTCGTCCTGCTCTCCGTCGTCACCAGCTCCACCGTCTGGCCCGTCATCGGATTCATGGTGCTGCTCGGCTGGCCGCAGATCTCCCGGATCGCCCGCGGCTCCGTCATCACCATCAAACAGAACGACTTCGTCCAGGCGGCGCGCGCCCTCGGCGCCTCTAACTCCCGGATGATGCTGCGTCACGTCCTGCCCAACGCCGTCGCCCCGGTCATCGTGGTGGCGACCATCGCGCTCGGCACGTACATCGCGCTGGAGGCGACCCTGTCCTACCTCGGCGTGGGCCTCAAACCGCCCTCCGTGTCCTGGGGCATCGACATCTCCGACGCGTCGAAGTTCATCCGCAACGCCCCGCACATGCTGCTGTGGCCCGCCGGTGCCCTGGCCGTCACCGTGCTCGCCTTCATCATGCTCGGCGACGCGGTGCGCGACGCCCTCGACCCCAAGCTGCGCTGAGGAGCCCGTCCATGTTGCTCGAAGTGCGCGATCTGCAGGTGGAGTTCCACACCCGCGACGGCGTCGTGAAGGCGGTCAACGGAGTCAGTTACTCGGTCGACGCGGGCGAGACACTCGCGGTGCTCGGCGAGTCCGGCTCCGGCAAGTCCGTCACCGCCCAGGCGATCATGGGCATCCTCGACATGCCGCCCGGCCGGATCACGGGCGGCGAAGTCCTCTTCAAGGAGCAGGACCTGCTGAAGCTCAAGGAGGACCGACGGCGGAAGATCCGCGGCGCCGACATGGCGATGATCTTCCAGGACGCGCTCTCCTCGCTCAACCCGGTGCTCAGCGTGGGCGCGCAGCTCGGCGAGATGTTCATCGTCCACCAGGGGACGTCCCGCAAGGACGCGCGGGCGAAGTCGGTCGAACTCATGGACCGGGTACGGATCCCGGCGGCCAAGGACCGCGTGAACGACTACCCCCACCAGTTCTCCGGCGGTATGCGCCAGCGCATCATGATCGCCATGGCGATGGCGCTCGAACCCTCGCTGATCATCGCCGACGAACCGACGACCGCGCTCGATGTGACCGTGCAGGCCCAGGTGATGGAGCTGCTGGGTGAGTTGCGCCGCGAACTCGGCATGGGGCTGATCCTGATCACCCACGACCTCGGGGTCGTCGCCGACGTCGCGGACAAGATCGCGGTCATGTACGCGGGCCGGATCGTCGAGTCCGCCCCCGTCCACGACATCTACAAGGCGCCCGCCCACCCCTACACCCGCGGTCTGCTCGACTCCATCCCACGGCTCGACCAGAAGGGCCGGGAGCTGTACGCGATCAAGGGCCTGCCACCCAACCTCCAGCGCATCCCGGCCGGCTGCGCCTTCAACCCGCGCTGCCCGAGGGCGCGGGACATCTGCCGTACGGACGTGCCGCCGCTCTTCGAGGTCGACGAGAACCGGCGCAGCGCCTGCTTCTTCTGGAGGGAGACCCTCGATGACGTCGACGGCTGAACCCGCCGAACCCATTCTGCGGGTGCGCGACCTGGTCAAACACTTCCCGCTCACCCGGGGAATCCTCTTCAAGAGGCAGATCGGCGCGGTCAAGGCGGTCGACGGCGTCTCCTTCGACCTGGCGGCCGGCGAGACGCTGGGTGTCGTGGGCGAGTCCGGCTGCGGGAAGTCCACCGTGGCGCGGATGCTGGTCAACCTGGAGCGGCCGACGGCGGGCGAGATCCGGTACAGGGGCGAGGACATCACCCGGCTGTCCGGGCGGGCGCTGAAGGCGGTGCGCCGGAACATCCAGATGGTCTTCCAGGACCCGTACACCTCGCTGAACCCGCGTATGACCGTCGGTGACATCATCGGCGAGCCCTTCGACATCCACCCCGAGGTGGCACCGAAGGGCGACCGGCGGCGCAAGGTCCAGGACCTGCTCGACGTCGTCGGCCTCAACCCGGAGTACATCAACCGCTACCCGCACCAGTTCTCCGGCGGTCAGCGCCAGCGCATCGGCATCGCCCGCGGTCTCGCGCTCAACCCCGAGGTCATCGTCGCCGACGAGCCGGTCTCGGCGCTCGACGTGTCCGTGCAGGCGCAGGTCATCAACCTGATGGAGAAGCTCCAGGACGAGTTCAACCTCTCCTACATCTTCATCGCGCACGACCTGTCGATCGTCCGGCACATCTCCGACCGCGTCGGGGTCATGTACCTCGGGCGGATCATCGAGATCGGCACGGACACCCAGATCTACGACCACCCCACCCATCCCTACACACAGGCGCTGCTCTCCGCGGTGCCGGTGCCCGACCCGGCGGCCCGCACCGGCCGCGAGCGGATCATCCTCACCGGCGAGGTGCCCTCGCCGGCGCATCCGCCGTCCGGCTGCCGGTTCCGTACCCGCTGCTGGAAGGCGCAGGAGAGGTGCGCGCTGGAGGTACCGCTGCTCGCCGTGCCCGCCGTCTTCCGGGGAACGGAGGGGCCCGCGGAACACGACTCGGCGTGCCACTTCGCCGAGGAGCGGCAGGTGGTGCCGACCACGGCCGGGGCCGGAGGGGCACCCGGGGCGGGTGGCGAGGGCGGGGAGCAGGGGCAGGATCCGGACAAGGAGATGTGATTGAGACGTCAGTTCCGTTGACACGCAGGAAACTTCACCGACGCTTCGCCGATATACGGACGGGTCACATTGGTCGACGTACGGCCGTGCGGGTGCCGTTGGACCGGCCGGGATCCTGAGGTCCCGGCCGGTCGCCCGCCGGGCGGGCCGCGGGCTCCGGGGTACCTCTGGTGCTCTTGTTCCCACGGCGTTCAGCCGGGACCATCGCAGTGTGATATTCACCCGCGGGGCCCGGATCACCGGCGCTGTGCTGTGCACCGCGCTCGCCGTCGTCACCGCCGCGTGGATCGTGCGGGACCTGACGCGGACGGACCGGCCCGTCGACCTCTGGTGGTTCTGGGCCGGCCAGGGCGATGTCGGGGCGACGGCCCCACCGGTGACCTCGCTGCTCGACCCCGTGCTGCTGGCCGTCTACGCGGCCGTGACCGTCACCGTCATGCGCTCGGCCGTCGCCGCGTCCGCTCTGTTCGCCACCGGCGTCCTCACGTTCGCCGTCCGGCTGCCGGGCCTGTGGGTGCTCGGCTCGTCGTGGATGGACGGGCGGGCCCCGGACGAACTCCGCACCCGCGCCCTGCTCTGCGCCTTCGGCGTCCTCGCGGTGGCCGTCGTGCTGATCGTCACGGCCCTGGCCGGGCGCGGAGCGCCGGACTCCGCGTACGCGCTGACGCCGACCCGGCCCGCGCAGGGCGTCGCCGTGACGTCTTTCCTGCTGCTGGGCGCCGCGGCGGGCATCTGGACGGCCTGGGAGGTCTACTGGGGGCAGCGGCTCGGTCCCGGCGCGTATCTCGACCGTGTGACCGGGGAGTCGGTCCTGATGCCGCTCCTCGGCACGCCGCCCGGCTGGCTGAACGCGGTGATCGTGCTGCTCTGTCTCGCGGCGGCCGTGGGGGCACTCTTCGGCACACCGTTCTCACGGCCGCTCGGCATGGTGGTCTCGGCGCTGCTGGCGGGGGTCGGCGGGACTGCTCTCGCCACGGCTCTGCGGTACGAACAGCTCGACCGCTTCGGCGAGTTGACCACGGTCGAACAACTCTCCCTCGCCAGCCTCCTGTTCGGGCTGGGGGCGGGCACCCTGGCGCTGTTCGCGCTCGCCCGCAGGGGCGAGCGGGACATGCCGGGGGCGGGCCCGTACGGACCGGCGTGGGGGCGGAGCGAGCCGGAGAGGTACGGGCAGGGCGGCGGCGGTTTCGGGCCGCCACCGCCCTCGTCGCCGCCGCCCGGCTGGTGAGGGCCGTCGGACGGCGCGGCGGGTGACCGTGCAGGGCGTCGCCCCTACGTCATCCCGAGCGAACGCTTCAGGAAGTCCACCTGGAGCAGCAGCAGATTCTCCGCGATCTGCTCCTGTGGCGTCATGTGCGTCACCCCGGTGAGCGGCAGCACCTCGTGGGGCCGCCCCGCGGACAGCAGCGCCGACGACAGCCGCAGCGTGTGCGTCATCACGACGTTGTCGTCCGCCAGACCGTGGATGACCATCATCGGCCGCGCGGGGCTCGCCGGTTGCGACAGCCCGTCGTCGGTGACCAGCGAGTTGGCCGCGTAGACCTCGGCCGCCGTCGCCGGATCGCCCAGATAGCGCTCCGTGTAGTGGGTGTCGTAGAGCCGCCAGTCGGTGACGGGCGCGCCCGCGATCGCCGCGTGGAAGACGTCGGGACGCCGCAGCGCGGCGAGCCCGGCGAGGTATCCGCCGTACGACCAGCCGCGGATGGCCACGCGCGACCGGTCCAGCGGGAACCGCTCGGCGAGCGCCTCCAGCGCCTCGATCTGGTCGTCCAGGGTGAGCGCCAGATTGTCCTTCACCGCCTTCTCCCAGCCGGGTGAGCGGCCCGGACTGCCCCGGCCGTCCGCGACGACCACGGCGAAGCCCTGATCGGCGAACCACTGTGACGTGAGGTACGGATTGTGCGCGGCCAGCACGCGCTGGCCATGGGGTCCGCCGTAGGGATCCAGCAGCACCGGAAGCGGACCGTCCGCCTCCCGGTACTCGGTGGGGAACAGAACGGCGCACGGAATTCGGTGTGCGCCCCCCTCCGTGAGTTGCACACGCGGGGTGAGGTGCGGCTGCTGCGCGTACGAGGTGACGACGGCGAGTTGCTTGCCCTCCCGCATCACGCGTACCACCGTTCCGCTGACGTCGGGCCGTGCCGACGCCATCACCATGACGCCGCCCGCGCGGACGGCCGTGTGCACTCCCACGCCCTCCGAGAGGCGTTCCGGCCCCCAGGGGGCGGGTTCCCCGGCCTCGTGGGCCTCGCCGCCGCCGCTGTCCCCGTAGGGGACCCGGTAGACGTGGATCTCGCCGGTCTCGGGCGACTCGGCGGCGGCGCCCGCCGCCGCAGACACCAGCACGTCCCGTTCGCCGATGTCGAGCACCGCGCGCAGTTGCAACTCCGGTCCGGTCAGGGCCCGGTCGCCGACGAACAGCACCCGCGCGCCGCCGTCCGCGCCCGTACCGTCCACGCCGCTGCGACTGTCCCGGCCGTCCTCGCCGTCCTCGCCGTCTGGGATGTCCACCACCCGTACCAGCTTGCCGCCGGGCGCCAAGGCCGGTACGCCGGAGACCAGTTCAAGCCAAGCCGGGTCCGTCTCCTCCCGCAGGAGCCGCGTCTCGCCGCTCGCCGTGTCGACCGACAGACAGCGCTGACCGCGCTGGTCCCGCGCCTGGACGAGCAGCAGCGGCTCGCCCGCCGACGACCAGTGGACGGCCGCGAGATACGGCGACCGGGCCCGGTCCCAGACCACCTCGGTACGCGAACCGTCGAGACCGATCAGGAAAAGCCGCACGTCAGCGTTGGGTGTGCCCGCCGAGGGATAGGCGATCGTCGACGGTTCGCGGTCCGGGTGCGCGGGGTCGGCGATCCACCAGCGCTGGACGTCCGCCCCGTCGACCCGCGCCACCAGCAGCCGGTCCGACTCCGGCGACCACCAGAATCCGCGTGAGCGGGCCATCTCCTCGGCTGCGATGAATTCAGCCAGACCGTAGGCGGTCTGTCCGTCCTCCGGAGCCGCCAGCACGCGGTCGCCGTCCCCCTCGGCGCCCGTCACCCGCAGCGTGCCCTCGGCCACGTACGCGATGTGCCGCCCGTCCGGCGACGGCCGCGGGTCGATCACCGGCCCCGGTACGGGCAGTTCACGCGCCGTCCCGGCGCGCAGCTCCGCGGTGAACAGCCGCCCGGACAGGGCGAAGGCCGCCAACTCGGCGGCGGCGTCGGTCGCGTAGCCCACGATGCCCCCGGATCCCTCACGGCTGCGCTCCCGGCGGGCGCGCTCCTCGGCCGAGAGTTCCTCGGGAGTGCCCGCCATCAGGGCTTCCGGGTCGGCGGCGATCCGCTCGCGCGCCGTACCCGATCCGTCGTCGAGATCGAGCACCCACAGACGGTTCGTGCGGTCCGTTCCCGAGGCGGACCGGAGGAAGACCACCCGCGAACCGTCGGGGGACACCGTGAAAGCGCGCGGAGCACCGAGCGTGAACCGCTGGGTCCTTGCGTACTGGCGAGGAAACGAGAGTTGTTGCCCTGAGGTCATACGACCGAACCTAGCGTCCGTCCCAGCCGTTCGTGCGCCCCCGTGTGCTGCCGTGCACCGATCGATGCGTTCCGCCGGATAGTTATGATCCATAGCGCCAAGTGGGTATGTACCCGCCGGCACATGCGTGTTGCTCGTCCCGATCGAATATCCGCCGAACATCTGTGGAGGTGAACCGCCGTGGCACTCTCGATTTCGGCGGTGGTGCTGCTGGCGATCGTTGTCTTCCTGTTGGTCCGGAAATCCGGACTGAAAGGCGGACACGCGTTGGTCTGCGTCTTACTCGGCTTCTATCTGGCCAGCTCCTCGGTGGCTCCCACCATCACCGAACTGACCAGCAACGTGGCGGGGATGATCGGCGACATCCAGTTCTAGGGGGTGTCTTCCCGGCCCCGCCCGTGCCCACGCGCGCCCGTCCCGCGGGCGTCCGCACGAGGGCTCGCCTCGTACGCTGTGCGCATGACCGATCTTCCCGAGCGTCGTCTGCTCCTGGTCCACGCGCACCCCGACGACGAGTCGATCAACAACGGCGCCACGATGGCCAGGTACGCGGCCGAGGGCGCCCGGGTCACCCTGGTGACCTGCACACTCGGTGAGGAGGGCGAGGTCGTCCCGCCCTCGCTCGCCCATCTGGCGCCCGGCGGTGAGCCGACGGGCGCCCTCAGCGCGCTCGGGGTCCACCGCGAGGGCGAACTCGCCGCCGCCATGCGGGAACTCGGCGTCACCGACCACCGGCTGCTCGGCGGCCGCGGGCGGTTCCGGGACTCCGGGATGATGGGCCTCCCGCAGAACGGCCGCGCGGACGCGTTCTGGGGCGCGGACGTGGACGCCGCCGCCGCGTACCTGGTCGAGGTGGTCCGCGCCGTACGGCCGCAGGTGCTGGTCACCTACGACCCGCGCGGTGGCTACGGACACCCCGACCACATCCAGGCCCACCGCGTGGCCACGCGCGCCGCCGAACTGGCCGCCGACGCCGGCTTTTGGCCCGCGCTGGGCGACCCGCACACGATCGCGAAGATCTACTGGAACCGGGTGGCGCGCTCGGCCGCCGAGGAGGGCTTCGCCCGACTGCGCGCCTTTGGGCCAAAGTTCGACGGTGTCGCGGACATCGAGGACACCCCCGGTGTGGTGGACGACGGTGAGATCACGGCGGAGATCGACGGGACGGCGTACGCGGCGCACAAGGCGGCGGCGATGCGCGCCCACGAGACCCAGATCGTGGTGGACGGCGCCTTCTTCGCGCTCTCCAACGGTCTCGGACAGCCGCTTTTCACCACGGAGTACTACCAGTTGGTGTCGGGCGGCTCCGGCGCGGACGCCGGAGTGCGTGAGACGGATCTCTTCGCCGGGGTGGGCGTGTGAGCGGGCGTGAGGGCGGGCGTGGAGGCGCGGGCCGCGCGCGCCGCCCGAAGGCTTCGTCCGGTGCGAACGAGACGGCAGGTGCGACTGCGGCGTCCGGTGCGAAAGGTGGCTCCCGTGCGGGTGCGACCCGCGCGGGCGCGGTGACTCGTGCGGGTGGTGTGACGGGCGGTGCCACCGGCGCGGGAGCGGCGGGGCGCGGCGAGCCCGGCGCATGGCTCGCGGCCCCACCGAGACCCGGCCGCATCGCCGCGTACGTCGGTCTGCTGATCCTCGGAGCGGTGGTCGGCACGGCGGGCGCCCTGGTCCAGGGCGGCCTGTTCCCCGGCGGTCTGATCCTCGCGCTGCTCGGCTCCGCGGGCCTCTTCTACGGAGGCCGGACCGCCACCGGCACCTCGCTCGGCGTCGGCGCCCCCGCCGCGGGCTGGCTGATCGCCGTCATCGGTCTGAGTCTCGGCCGCCCGGAGGGCGACGGTGTTTTCGCCGCGGGCCTGGGACCGGTCGTCTATCTGCTGGGCGGTGCGCTGGTGGCTGTGATGTGTGCCACCATGTCGCGGTCACCGCAGCCGGTCGCCGAGTCCGGCCGACTTGGAAAGTGACGAGCCCGTCCAGTACCCGTCGGCCCGAATTGACCCCCTCCGTACGGTCGGTGGAATAAACGCTTCCCCCGGTCGTCGGGTGTGGTCCGGCGCAGGACAGTATGGTGGTGCGCGCTCCGGGCCGTCCCCTGGCCTCCGGCTTGAGGGACCCACACAGTTGAGTACCAGTAAGAACGGGCGGCGGAGCCAACCCGGGAGAACTTGCTTTGAGTCGTGAAACTGACAGTTCGTCCTCCGGGCCCCAGGGGCGCGGCGGAGCCGCGTACCCCTCGGGGACACCGCCGTACGGATCCCGCCAGTATCCGTCGCTGCACCCTGAGCAGGACGCTCCGGAGGAGACAGCCGAGGCCCCGGCCCAGCCGGACGGGCCGAAGACCGAGACCACGCTGACCACGCGCATCCGGATCAACATCCCGGGTTCGCGGCCGATTCCGCCCGTCGTCATGCGTACGCCCATGAGCGACACCGACAGTGGTCCGTCCGGACAGGGCGGCCCCGCCGGTCCGCCGGAGCGGCCGGGCCGGGGGACGGACGACACGGGCGGCGCGCCGCTTTCCGGCGCCGGACCCGACACCGGCGCGCCCGACACGGAGGCGCCGGCGGCGGACAAACCCGCGACGAGCGACTGGTTCGCGCCGCGCAAGCCCCCGAGCGGGGGCACGCCCGGTGGCGCGATGGGCGCGGGCGCCGCCGCGACGGCCCCCGGACCCGCCACCGGCACCGGCGGGCGGTCCGATCTTCCGTACGGCTCCGACTCCGGACCGGACACCCGTGGCGGTGCGGGCACACCGCCTCCGCCGGCCCCGGGCGGCAACGCCTTCATGCCGCCGGGCAGCGGCGGCACCCCGGCGTTCGGCACCGGAGCGCCCGACGGGCCGACCTCGGGGCCCGCGAGCGGCACGTCGTCGCTCGCCTTCCTGGACCTGCCGCCGGGCGCCGATCTGGGCGCCTCCGCGGGACCGGCGGGCCGTGACGACCGGGACGACCGGGACGACCGCGGCGGACGGCCGCGCATGTCCGACGACACCGCCATACTGACCCCGCAGCAACCGGCCCCCGAGCCCGCCGGGCCCGGCCCGCACGTCTCCGGCGACACGCTCACCAGCGGTATCCCGGTGGTGCCCTCGGAGAGCCGCTCGCCGTTCCCGCCCGCCGGTTCCCAGACGGGCCCGGTGCCGCGCGCCGACCTGTCCGGGGGGCGGCTCCAGGACGGGCAACTGCCCGCGCCGCCCGGTCCGTCGGCCGGCGGCCCCATGTCGGCGGGGCCCTCGTCCCACGGCAGCGGCAACCCCGACTTCTCGTCGCCCGACTTCCCCGGCCCGCCGGGACCGTCGGCCGGCGCGCCCGCGGGCCCCTCCGGCCCGGCGCCGGCGCGGACGACGAGCCCGCCTCCCAAGAAGAAGGGCCGCTCCAAGCTGATGGGGGCCGGCGTGGGCATCGTCACGCTGGTCGCGATCGCCTACGGCGCCGGACTTCTCCTGAACCACTCCGACGTGCCGAAGGGCACCACCGTCCTCGGTGTGGACATCGGCGGCGGCACCCGTGACGACGCGGTGGACAAGCTCGACGCGGCCCTCGGCAAGCGCTCGACCACACCGCTCCAGCTCTCCGTCGGCGGCAAGAAGGAGGAGCTCGGGCCCGACAAGGCGGGGCTCAGCCTCGACAGCCAGGCGACGGTCCGCAGCGCCGCGGGCAGCGACTACAACCCGGTCTCCGTGATCGGCTCGCTCTTCGGTGGCGAACGGGTCACCGAGCCGGTGATCCCGGTCGACGAGGAGAAGCTGCGCGTCGCGCTGACCGATCTCGCGGGCGACTCGGGCTCGGCGTCGGACGGCACGATCAAGTTCGAGCCGGGCAAGGCCGTCCCCGTACCGGGCAAGACGGGCAAGGCGCTTGACGTCGAGCGCTCGATGATCTCGGTGAAGGACGCCTACCGCGCCCAGGTCGAGACGGGCGAGCCCAACAGCGTCGAACTGCCCATCGGCTCCCGCGAGCCGACGATCGACCAGGCCGAACTCGACCGTGCGATGAAGGACTTCGCGGAGCCCGCGATGTCCGGTCTGATCACGATAAAGGCGGGCGGCAGGCAGATCCAGTTCGGCCCCGACCGCTCGCTGCCGCAGATCCTCTCCATGAAGGCGATCGACGGCAGGCTGGTCGAGGTCTACGACCGGGGGGCGATCGAGGAGCTGCTGGACGGCGTCTTCGAGGGCCTCACGATCACCAAGGCCGACGGCAAGGAGCACCCGCTGTCGGCGGCGGACGTGGCGCAGGCGATGCAGAAGCCGCTGCTGGGCAAGACCCCGGCGGAACGCACCGCGGAGATCGATCTCGACCCGCAGGGCTGAGGCCTCGGGGCCGACCTCACGTCCCCGGGCGCCGGACGGGCCGCACGGCCCGTCCGGCGCTTCGGCGTCGACCGGCCGGCCCGCCGCCCGGTCCGCCGTCAGTTCAGCATCGCGCGGGCCGCCCGCGCCTTGTGGCGGATCATGTCCGCCGTCGACGGTTCCACCGCCGCCACCACCTCGGCGTACTCCTCCATCTCGGCGGCCCCCGCCAAGAACTCCCCGCGCCGCACCAGCAGTTGGGCGCGCTCGTAACGGAGCCGGGCCGGGTGGGACGGGAGCAGCAGGCTCAACTCGACACCCCACAGCGCGACGTCGCCGCGTTCCGGGCGCGTCGACGCCCACGCGCGGATGTTGTTCAGGATGCGCACCACGACGTGCAGCGGTTCGGCCGGACTCAGCATCGAGGGCTCCAGAGGGGCCCCTGTCGCCCCCGTGACCAGTGTCTCGGTGTCCTGCCGCGTCAGGAGCCTGCCGCCCGCGTACGGGTCGACCAGGACCTGCTGGTCGGGTTCCTCGGGCACGCCGAGGCCGACGACGAAGTGACCGGGCAGCGCCACCCCGTACACCGGCGCTCCCGCGCGGCGCGCGACCTCGGTCCACAGCACGGACAGCAGGATCGGCAGACCGCGCCTGCGGCGCAGCACCTCGTGCAGCAGCGAGGCCTCCAGGCGCCGGTACTCGCCCGGGGTGCCCCGGAACCCGAGGCGGGTGCCCAGCAGGTCCGCCAGCGCGGTGGCCCAGGCGCGCGGTCCCTCCAGACCGAACGGCAGCATCCCGGCCAGCCGGTCGAGTTCGATCTGCGCCGCGTCCAGTCCGGCCTCGTCGAGCGCGGAGTCCGCCTCCGTACCGATGAGGAGGCAGAGCAGCGCGACATCGGGCCGCTCGGCGCGGGCCTCGGCGGCGAACATGGTCCGCCGGTCGGTCGATGACGGTTCAGGTCCCATGGGCCGGTCCGTCGCTCCTCACGCGGCTCGGAAGTGGTGGTACAGGTGGTGCGTGGTGAATCCCATGCCGTCGTACAGCGCGCGGGCCGCGTCGTTGTCCGACTCGACCTGGAGCCAAGCGGCGGACGCGCCCTCGTCCAGCGCGCGCCGGGCGAGCGCGCGCATCACCGCGCTCGCCAGCCCCTGCCGCCGCCGCGCGGGGTCGACCTCGACGGCCATGAAGCCGGCCCAGCGCCCGTCGATCACACACCGGCCGATCGCCGCCGGTACGCCGTCGTCGCCGTCCACGGCCGCGAACCACACGGACGGACCGCTGCCGAGGACGCGCAGCACGTGCGGGCCCGGCTCCTCGAAGCGCTGGTAGCGGCGGAGCCACGCCTCGTCGCAGGCGCGCTCCAGCCGTACGGGCGGGGCGGACGCGGAGCCGGCCCCCGGCTCCGCGTCCGCCAGCGGCGCGAGCGCGCCGATCCGCATCTCGGCCGTCACCTCCCGCAGCCAGCCCCGCGCCTCCAGTTCGGCGCAGAGCAGCTCCTGCGTCCCCTCGGCGCCCGTGGCGGTCTGGATGTACGCCGGCAGGTCCCGGCGGCCGTACCAGCGCCGTACGTGCCCCAGGGCCTCGTCCAGGGGCATTCCCGGCTCACCCAGCGGCAGCGCCGAGTTGGCGCGCCGGGTGAATCCGGCGGACGCCCGCAGTTCCCACTCGCCGAGCGCCTCCCGCTCGACGGGCTGCCACGCCCGCGCCGCCACCCGGGTCAGCTCCCGGAACGACGCGGCGGGCCCCCGCCGCCTGGCCGGAGCGGCCGGTACGACCTTGCCCGCGACGAGCGAGGACTCCTGAATCCGGACGGTCTCACCGGTGCGGCGTGTGACGAGGACCACACCTTCGTCCCAGGATGTGAGAACACCGACCGTGTCGGTGAACTTCTCCGCGCCGTCGTCGGCGTCGGTCAAACGGCGGACCGATACACGTTTGCCCACGTCAGCGGGGGTGATACGGACCTCCAGCCGTGCCCCGGTTGTGAATTCCACAGCTCTGTGCGCCCCTCCTGTGCGGATCGTGCCCAGGAACGGAGATACTAGGTCCGGGCATCGACGACGCCGCGCTCCCGCGCGCCCGTGGACGGAGCCGCAGATGGCCCGCCGCGCCCTATCGAGGAGGAACGACAGCGTGACCTACGTCATCGCGCAGCCTTGTGTGGATCTCAAGGACAAGGCGTGCATCGAAGAGTGCCCGGTCGACTGCATCTACGAGGGCTCCCGGTCCTTGTACATCCATCCGGACGAATGCGTCGACTGTGGCGCCTGTGAGCCGGTCTGCCCGGTCGAGGCGATCTTCTACGAGGACGACACCCCGGAGGAGTGGAAGGACTACTACAAGGCGAACGTGGAGTTCTTCGACGAGCTCGGTTCCCCCGGTGGCGCCTCCAAGCTCGGACTGATCGAGCGTGACCACCCCGTCATCGCCGCACTGCCGCCGCAGCCCCAGAACGACTGACGGGCGCGGCTCCCGGTCCCGTACGGCACGCCGCCGTACGGGACCGCGGTGTTTTCCCCGGCGTACCGAAAAGTGAGCAGTGTCGAGAAAGTGAGCACCGTGTCCGCAGTCTCTTCGCGACTTCCGGTCTTCCCCTGGGACAAGCTCGAGCCCTACAAGGCGACAGCGGCGGCCCATCCGGACGGCATCGTGGACCTGTCCGTCGGGACCCCGGTCGATCCGGTCCCGGAGGTGATCCGGCGCGCCCTGGTCGCCGCGGCGAACTCGCCCGGCTACCCCACGGTGTGGGGAACGGCCGAGCTGCGCGACGCGCTGACTGGCTGGGTCGAACGGCGCCTCGGGGCGCGCGACGTCGCGCACACCAACGTCCTTCCGGTGGTCGGCTCCAAGGAACTGGTGGCCTGGCTGCCGACCCAGCTCGGTCTCGGTGCCGGTGACCGGGTCGCGTATCCCAAGCTCGCCTACCCGACGTACGAGGTGGGCGCGCGGCTGTGCGGCGCGGAGCCCGTCTCCTACGAAGACCCGACCGAACTCGACCCGGCGGGCCTGAAACTGCTCTGGCTCAACTCGCCGTCGAACCCGACGGGACGGGTCCTGGACAAGGCGGAGCTGACCCGGATCGTCGCCTGGGCCCGTGAGCACGGTGTGCTGCTGTTCAGTGACGAGTGCTATCTGGAACTCGGCTGGGAGGCCGAGCCCGTCTCCGTGCTCCACCCGGACGTCTGCGGCGGCTCGTACGAGGGCGTCGTGGCCGTCCACTCGCTCTCCAAGCGCTCCAACCTGGCCGGCTACCGCGCGGCCTTCCTCGCGGGCGACGCGGCCGTCCTGGGCGAACTGCTCCAGATCCGCAAGCACGGCGGCATGATGACGCCCGCGCCCGTGCAGGCGGCGACCGTCGCCGCGCTGGCCGACGACACGCACGTCGCGGAGCAGCGCGCGCGGTACGCGGCCCGGCGCACCGCCCTGCGCGGGGCCCTGGAGGGCCACGGCTTCCGGATCGAGCACAGCGAGGCGAGCCTGTATCTGTGGGCGACGCGCGACGAGCCGTGCTGGCGGACGGTGGCACACCTGGCGGAGCTGGGGATCCTGGTGGCGCCGGGGGACTTCTACGGACCCGCCGGCGACAGCTTCGTACGGGTGGCGCTCACGGCGACCGACGAGCGCGTGGAGGCCGCGGTCAAGCGGCTCGGCTGAGACCTCTGTCAAGAGGCCGGCGCGCGCCGGCCGCATACGTGGAATACGCGAAGGGGCCCGGGGAGTGCGCACTCGCCGGGCCCCTTCACATGCGCGTGCTTCCCGACCGGCTCGGATCAGCCGAGGGGCAGGGTGTTGACCGGGAGCTTGTCGGTGGGCAGACCGCCGCCGAGGGAGTCGGTCGGCAGACCGTTCTCGGAGACGGACGTCGCCGCGTCGCCGAGGGTCTCACCGGCGCCGCCGGCGGCCTCACCGGCCGCCCGCTGGGCGACGGGGGTCGCCTTCTCGGCGACGCCGCCGAGGGTTTTGCCGGCCGCCGGGACGGACGAGGCGACGGCCTCGCCGCCGGCCTCTCCCGCCAGGCCGGTCGCCTTCTGCGCGCCGCTGTCGAGGGTGCTGCCGAGCGCGGCGCCGTCCAGCTGGGAGACGCCGCCGAGGTCGGCGGCCTGCGGGAGGGCTACTGCGCCGGCGGAGCCGGCCGCACCGACCACGGGGGCTGCGCCCGCGGCGACAAGCAGCGCGGCGCGGGCGATCCGACGGGCCAGGGGGAGGGACATGATGCTCCTTCGACGGGTGAGGAAATTGTCGTGTCCAGTGAGCGGACGCACAGACAACCCCTCCAAGGGCACCGGAGGTTGCGGTGTACAAGAGTAAAGAATTGTTAATGCGTCGCATTATCGGCTACGGATAAAAACGGTCAAAGGATCCTCGGTCCGGAAACCTGGCGAACCGTCACTTCGCTTTTGTGGCAAGGGATTTGGTGTCCGACAAGGGAATCGCCCGCTACGGCCCCGAAATGCCGCCCCGATCCGCTGCGACTACCCCGTCCGGGCGACCTCGCCGTACTACTGCGCGATACGCATTCGAACGTCGTTGGCGGCGGATTTCTCCGGACCCGATTGGCCCTCGGTCTTCCGCCAGCCCTGGCCGGACTTCGCCGCGCTCCATACCCGGTTCCCGATCGAGACCTCGGCGATCCGCAGGTCGGCGGAGTGCGCGACCGCCCAGTGGGCGAATTCCCAGCCCCGTGCCCGGTCCGAGGCGCCGACCGGCACCTCGACCTCGACCGGCGCTTTCGCCTCCGCCTGTCCGTCCGCCTGCCGGTCCGTCTGTCCGCCCGCCTCGCCGCCCCCGGCGGCCCGGTCCGCGCCCGTGGCGCTCGGCAGCACCTCGGGCCCGAAGGCGCGCGACAGGGCGGCCCGGACCTTCGCCGGATCGCCCGGTTCGCCGTCGCCCGAGCCCGTACACGTGAGCGTCGCGGCCGAGCGGCCCGTGAGCGCGGCGGACAGCAGGGTGGCGTCCGGCTCGTGCTTCGCGTACGCCTGTGGGAAACCGCTGCGCTGGACGCGCTGCGCCGCCTCTGTGAGGGGCAGCCGCGAATAGCCGGGGACCTCGGCCAGCTCCGCGTAGAACTTCCCCGCCGAGTACACCGGGTCGAGGATCTGCTCGACCGTGCCCCAGCCCTTCGACGGACGCTGCTGGAAGAGGCCGACGGAGTCCCGGTCGCCGTAGTCGATGTTGCGCAGCGCCGACTCCTGGAGAGCGGTCGCCAGGGCGATCGTGACGGCGCGCTCGGGCATGCCCCGCGTGGTGCCGACCGCCGAGATCGTGGCGGCGTTCGCGGCCTGCTCCGGGCTCATCTCGTACGTGGGGACGTCGCCGTCGGACGACTCGGCGGCCCGCGCCGTGCAGCGCGGCGGGCCGCTGTCGCCGGAGACGTACCGCACCGCGACGTAGCCGGCCAGCGCGAGGAGCACGGTGAACGCGGCGGCGAGGCGGAAGAGTCGCCCGCGGCGGGGAGGGGAGGCGGTCTCGGACACGCAGACACCGTACCGGCACCACCGGCGGAGCAGGACCCGTCCGCCCGTCCCCTCCCGCACCCGGCGGACACGGGCCACGTCGTAGGGTCTGGCCATGCCCGAAACGAAGCCTGGAACCACGCTGGACCTCACGCTGGACGCCCCGGAGCTCACCGCCCGGCTCGTCGACATCCCGTCCGTCAGCGGCGACGAGGAGCCCTTCGCCGACGCCGTCGAGGAGGCGCTGCGCACCCTGCCGCATCTCACCGTCGAGCGCTACGGCAACAACGTCGTGGCGCGCACGGACCTCGGGCGGGCCGAGCGCGTCATCCTGGCCGGACACATCGACACCGTCCCGATCGCGGACAACGTGCCCTCCAGGCTCGACGAGAACGGCATCCTCTGGGGCTGCGGCACCACCGACATGAAGTCGGGCGTCGCCGTCCAGCTGCGTATCGCCGCGACCGTTCCCGCGCCCAACCGCGACCTCACCTTCGTCTTCTACGACAACGAGGAGGTCGCCGCCGACCTCAACGGTCTGGGACATGTGGCCGCCGCCCGCCCCGACCTGCTGGAGGCGGACTTCGCCGTCCTGCTCGAACCCTCCGACGCGCAGGTCGAGGGCGGCTGCCAGGGGACACTGCGGATCCACCTCCGTACGGAGGGCGAGCGGGCGCACTCGGCGCGCAGCTGGATGGGGTCCAACGCCATCCACGCCGCCGCGCCGATCCTGGCCCGCCTCGCCGCGTACGAGCCGCGCCGCCCGGTGATCGACGGACTGGAGTACCGGGAGGGACTGAACGCCGTGGCGATCGAGGGAGGCGTGGCGAGCAACGTCATCCCCGACGCGTGCACCGTGGTGGTCAACTACCGCTACGCGCCCGACCGCGGCGAGGAGGAGGCGGTGGCGCACGTACGCGCGGTGTTCGCCGACTGCGGAGTTGGGGAGTTCGTCGTGGACGACCACTCGGGCGCGGCCCTGCCCGGCCTCTCGCACCCCGCCGCCGCCGCCTTCATGGAGGCCGTGGGGGGTACCGCGCAGCCCAAGTTCGGCTGGACGGACGTCTCACGCTTCGGCGCGCTCGGGGTGCCCGCGGTCAACTACGGCCCGGGGGACGCGCTGTTCGCCCACAAGCGGGACGAGCACGTGGCCGTCGAGCGGATCACGCACTGCGAGAACCGGCTGCGGGAGTGGCTGACCTCATAAGAAGGCGTGGGGGTACCGCCGGCACACGGCCGGTTCGCGGTCGGCGGGGCGGGGGAGTCGGACCGACCGCCGGAATTTCGCCGTTTGTCACCTCCATGGATCTACGCTGGCCGGGAACTGGCACAGCAGCGGAGGGAGCAGTCCATGGGCAGTCCTGAGGAAGCACGGAAGCCGGACACGCAGCGACTCGGGCCGGTGCTGCGTCGCCGGGACCAGGTTCAGGCGGGCACCACCGACCAGCGGCTGCTGGACACCGAGGGCGACTCCGAGTGGGTGCACACCGATCCCTGGCGGGTCATGCGCATCCAGTCGGAGTTCGTGGAGGGCTTCGGCGCGCTCGCCGAACTGCCCGGCGCCATCAGCGTCTTCGGCTCGGCACGTACGCCCGTCGACTCACCGGACTACGACGCGGGCGTCCGGATCGGCCGGGCGCTGGTCGAGGCCGGTTTCGCGGTGATCACCGGCGGCGGCCCCGGCGCGATGGAAGCGGCGAACAAGGGCGCGCGGGATGCGAAGGGCATCTCCGTAGGACTCGGTATCGAGCTGCCCTTCGAGCAGGGGCTCAACCCGCACGTCGACATCGGTGTGAACTTCCGTTACTTCTTCGTCCGAAAAACGATGTTTGTTAAATATGCCCAAGGTTTCGTCGTTCTGCCCGGTGGCCTCGGCACGCTGGACGAGCTGTTCGAGGCGCTCACCCTGGTCCAGACGCGCAAGGTGACGCGCTTCCCGATCGTCCTGTTCGGTACGGCGTACTGGACCGGGCTCATCGACTGGCTGCGGAACACGGTCGTGGCGCAGGGCAAGGCGTCCGAGAAGGACCTGCTGCTGTTCCACGTCACGGACGACGTGGACGAGGCGGTGGCGCTGGTGACCAAGGAGACCGGCAACTAGCGGCGTCCGCGCGGTCATCGGGGTCAGGCGAGTCCCCGGCGGGCAACCGCCGGGGGCCGGTGGCCCGCGATGGACGCCACCATGTCCAGCACCTGCTTCGTCTCGGCCACCTCGTGCACGCGGTAGATCCGCGCGCCGAGCCACGCCGAGACGGCGGTCGTCGCGAGCGTGCCGATCACCCGCTCCTTCACCGGCCTGTCGAGGGTCTCGCCGACGAAGTCCTTGTTGGACAGCGAGACGAGCACCGGCCAGCCGGTCTCGGCCATCTCGCCCAGCCTGCGGGTCGCCTCCAGTGAGTGCCGGGTGTTCTTCCCGAAGTCGTGCCCCGGATCGATCATGATCGCGTCCCGGCGGACGCCCAGCTCCACGGCCCGCTCGGCCAGCCCGAGCGTCACCCGGAGAATGTCCGCGAGCACGTCGTCGTACGCGATCCGGTGCGGCCGGGTCCGGGGCTCGGCCCCGCCCGCGTGCGTGCAGACCAGGCCCGCGCCGTACCGGGCCGCGACCTCGGCCAGCGCCGGATCCACCCCGCCCCAGGCGTCGTTGAGCACATCGGCGCCCGCCTCGCAGACGGCCTCGCCGACCTCGTGCCGCCAGGTGTCGACGCTGATCACCACGTCCGGGTACCGCCTGCGGACCTCGGCGACGAAACCGACCGTGCGGCGCGCCTCCTCCTCCGCCGTCACCTCGTCGCCCGGCCCCGCCTTGACCCCGCCGATGTCGATGATGGCGGCGCCCTCGGACACCGCCTGCTCCACCCGGTCGAGCGCGGGCTGGTCGCGGAACGTCGCGCCCCGGTCGTAGAAGGAGTCCGGCGTCCGGTTGACGATGGCCATGATCACCGGCTCGTACGCGTCGAACTCCCGCCGTCCCAGCCGCAGTGTGCCGCTGCTCATCCCCTGGTCACCACCCGTCTCTGCCGCCCGTCCCGTCGCCGCCGACCCTAACTGTCACCGCCGCATGGCACGATCGGCACCGGACGTTTTCCTGCCCCGGGGAGAAGCACGTGTTCTTGTTCTTGCTCGTCGCGATGGTCGTGGTGGTCACCGCCGTCACCCTCGCGGTCGTCGGCGGCGGCGACCGCGAGGTGCTGCCCGAGTCCGCGCCCGAACAGCTCGTGGACCCGCTGCCCGCGACACGCCCGGTGGGCCGGGCCGACATCGAGGCCCTGCGGCTGCCCGTCGCGCCCCGCGGCTACCGGATGGCCGATGTGGACGAGGTGCTGGCCCGGCTCGGCGCCGAGCTGGCCGAGCGCGACTCCCGGATCGCCGAGCTGGAGTCCACCCTCGCGGGCGCCCAGGCGACGGCGGTGGCCCGGCCCGACCTCTTCAAGAACCCGGGCGTGGAGGACCAGCGGTGAGCGACGGCGGCGCGGTGGCGGGACCGGACGGCGAGCTGCGCTGTCCCTGGGGCCTGTCGACCGAGGACTACATCACCTACCACGACGAGGAGTGGGGCCGCCCCGTCCACGGCGACGACGCCCTCTTCGAGCGGCTGTGCCTGGAGGCGTTCCAGTCCGGCCTCTCCTGGATCACGATCCTGCGCCGCCGCGAGGGCTTCCGCCGGGCCTTCGCCGGATTCCACATCCCGGCGGTCGCCGCGTTCACCGACGAGGACGCCGCCCGGCTGCTGACCGACGAGGGCATCATCCGCAACCGCGCCAAGATCGACGCCACGCTCGCCAACGCGCGCGAGCTCGCCGGCTGGTCCGCCGGCGAGCTGGACGCGCTCATCTGGTCCCACGCCCCCGATCCGGCCACCCGCCCGGTGCCGAAGACGATCGGGGACGTCCCGGCGGTCACCGACGAATCGACCGCGCTGGCCAAGGCGCTCAAGAAGCGCGGCATCCGGTTCGTCGGCCCCACGACGGCGTACGCCCTGATGCAGGCATGCGGCCTGGTCGACGACCACCTGGCCGAATGCCTGGTCCGTCGGCAGCTCGACGAGGGCTGAGGCGGGGCAGGCGCGTCAGCGGCCCACGTAGCGGGGCTTCTCCTTGGCGAGGAAGGACTGGACCGCGATGCCGTGGTCCTGCGACGCGCCCGCCCGGTTCTGGAGTTCGCCCTCCTTCTCCAGCGTCTCGGCCAGCGAGTGGCCGGCGCCGTACGCCAGGGACTCCTTCAGCGCCGCGTACGCCAGCGTGGGGCCCTCCGCGAGGGTGCGCGCGACCGCCGCCGCCTCGGCCGCGAGATCGGCCGCGGGCACCAGCTTGTTGACGATCCCCAGCTCAAGCGCCCGCTCCGCCGTTATCGAGCGCGGGAACATCAGCAGATCGGCCGCCCTGCTCTGCCCGATCAGACGGGGCAGCGTCCACGACACGCCGGAGTCGGCCGTCAGTGCCACACCCGCGAAAGAGGTGTTGAAGGAGGCCGTGTCGGCGACGACCCGGTAGTCGCAGGCGAGCGCGAAGCCGAGCCCCGCCCCCGCCGCGACGCCGTTGACCCCGGCGACGACCGGCTTCGGCATCTCGGTCAGTGCCCGCACGATGGGGTTGTAGTGCTCCCGCACGGTGCTCATGGTCCCGCCGCTGCCGTCGGTCGCGTCGGCCGCCAGCAGGGAGACGTGCTCCTTCAGGTCCTGTCCCACGCAGAAGGCCCGCCCGGTGGCGGTGAGGAGGACGGCCCGCACGGCGGGGTCGTCGGCGGCGGTACGCAGCGCGTCCCGCAGGGCGACCTTGGTCGCGACGTTCAACGCGTTCATGGCGTCCGGCCGGTTGATCGTGACGGTCGCGAGCCCGTCGCCCACCTCGTACAGCACCGTGTCGGCCATGATCGGATCTCCTCTGCGAAGCTGACTGCCTGTCCGCTGTCCTGTCCGGCCCCAGCATGGCGGAGATCGCCGCAGGCCGGCATGTGACCTGCGTCAAACATGCAACAGCCGCGCAGCCGTGAACGGCGGCGAAGTATCGCGGGCGGATCGCCGAATTGAGTCGTTTTGAGAGAGCGCGTTGCGCAAGCGATGCCGTCCGATGTTGGTCATCGGGTCCCGCCATGCGGGATAATGGCCTGGAAGCAATGTGTTCGATGCCGGTGACACAGCGCCTGTCATGGGGCCGCCGGCTGCGATGAGCTGGTTTCAGGAAGGGGAACGAGCATGGCGGCCATGAAGCCGCGGACGGGCGACGGCCCGCTCGAGGTGACCAAGGAGGGGCGGGGCATCGTCATGCGCGTTCCGCTCGAAGGCGGCGGTCGGCTGGTCGTCGAGCTGACCCCCGACGAGGCGGATGCGCTGGGCGACGCCCTGAAGAAGGTCGTCGGCTGACGCGGACAGAACGCGCATTCTCATGCCGCCCCGTCACGGAGCCACCTCCGTGACGGGGCGGCTTCATGCCTCGGTCCATGCCGTCGGTTGATGTCGTTCCCCGGCCCCTCAGCGCCGTACGGCGCAGAGCAGCCCGTCGCCCACCGGCAGCAGTGACGGCAGCAGCTCGTCCTGCATCTCCCGCACGGTGCGCAGCAGCTCGCGCAGCCGCAGCACCTCGTGCGGCTGGGCCGCCGAATCGACCGTCCGGCCGTCGGCGAAGACGCCCTCGAAGCACACCAGCCCGCCGGGTCGCAGCAGGCGCAACGATTCAGCGAGATAGTCGAGGCATTCGAGCCGGTCCCCGTCGCAGAACACGAGGTCGTACCCGCCGTCGGCGAGCCGGGGGAGCACGTCGCGGGCCCGGCCGGGAATGAAGCGCGCGCGATTGTTAGTGAAGCCGGCCGCGCGGAACGCCTCACGGGCGAACTGCTGCCGCTCGGGCTCCGTGTCGACCGTGGTCAGTACGCCGTCGGGCCGCATTCCGTTCAGGAGGTAGATCCCGGAGACCCCGGTACCCGTGCCGATCTCCGCGACCGCCTTGGCGTCCGCCGTGGCGGCAAGCAGACGAAGCGCGGCACCCGTGCCCGGTGACACCGAGCGGAGCCCCATGTCCCGGGCCCTGTCGCGGGCCCAGCGCAGTGCCTCGTCCTCGGCGACAAAAGCGTCGGCGAACGCCCAGCTTGTCTGCCGGTTGGCGGTAATGACCCTCTCCTGTCCCCGTAGTTGGCGCACCGGTGACTGTATCCGCTGGACTCGGGAACCCGCTGATGGGACCGGGCGTTATGAAGGGGCGGGGGAACACATGGATGAAGACCTGGGACCAGGCGCAAATTCAGGCAAAGATTCTTATCCGGAGCTAACGGGCGAGGTAGCTATGGTAGGTGCTCCGCTGGACACCACCAGAGTCGATAGGGGAGGTGCGGCTGCGCCTGCGGATCGGGGAGGAGCGTTCAAGCGCTTTCTCAGGTCGGCCGGTGAGCCGAAATCCGTGACCAACTTCGCTGACCGTTCTCGCTCGACCGACTCCGCAGTTACGGCGACCTTCGCATCGGATGCGGAATCGCAGGCGTGGACGCCTCCCAGCTGGGAGGAGATCGTCAGCACGCACAGCGCCCGCGTGTACCGCCTGGCCTACCGTCTCACGGGCAACCAGCACGACGCCGAGGATCTGACCCAGGAAGTCTTCGTCCGGGTCTTCAGATCTCTGTCGACGTACACCCCCGGCACCTTCGAGGGCTGGCTGCACCGCATCACCACCAATCTGTTCCTGGACATGGTCCGCCGCAAGCAGCGGATCCGTTTCGACGCGCTCGGTGACGACGCGGCGGAGCGCCTGCCCAGCCGTGAGCCCTCACCGCAGCAGGTCTTCCACGACACCCACTTCGACGCGGATGTGCAGCAGGCGCTGGACACCCTCGCTCCCGAATTCCGTGCCGCGGTCGTCCTGTGCGACATCGAAGGTCTGTCGTACGAGGAGATCGCCGCGACACTCGGCGTGAAGCTCGGCACGGTGCGCAGCCGGATCCACCGCGGCCGCTCGCACCTGCGCAAGGCCCTCCAGCACCGTTCTCCCGAGGCTCGGGCCGAGCAGCGGACGTTCGCGAGTGTGGCCGGGGAGGGCGGACTCGCGTGAGTGGCACAGGACCGACCCCCGCCGAGCAGCACCTGGGGGACCGGCTCGCCGCCCTGGTGGACGGGGAGCTCGGTCACGACGCCCGGGAGCGTGTGCTGGCGCACCTCGCGACCTGCGCCAAGTGCAAGGCGGAGGCCGACGCCCAGCGCAGGCTGAAGAACGCGTTCGCGCAGTCGGCGCCGCCGCCGCTGTCCGAGGGGTTCCTCGCCCGGCTCCAGGGTCTGCCGGGCGGATCGTCCGAGCGGGACGAGGACGGGGCCCCCGGCCCCTTCGACGGATCGGCTCTCGGCGGCGGTGTCTTCGGCGGCCGGAGCGACGCTTTCGGCTACGACCCGACCGGTGCCCACGCGTCCCCCCTGCGCGGCGGCTCCGGCGCGGGTTTCAGGATCCACGAGGTGGGGCGCTCGGAGGCCGAGCGCTCACCGTGGCGCGGCCGGAGGTTCGCCTTCGCCGCCGCGAGCGCGGTGTCGTTCGCCGCGATGGCGCTGGGCGGCGCGCTGCCCATGGGCGCCACGGCCGACACGGCAGCACGCGGACCCGGCGGCAACACCATCACACCGCTGACCAGGGCCACCACACCGCCCGGCAGCGGTACGCGGGGCAGGCAGGGCGGCGAGCAGGGGGCCATCCTCCCGCAGTCGGTCGACAGCGCGCCCGTGCTCGCTCCCGGCACGATGCGGGCGCCGTTCACTCCCCACCCGTTCCAGTCGGCGGTTCTCAATCACTTCCCGGCGGCGCCGTTGATACGTCCCACGGGCACGGCGTTCCAGCTGGCGGCGAACCCCGGACTGACCACACCCACGGCCACGCCGGACCCCACCCACCTCGCCGCGCCCACGCAGTCCGGCGTGCCGCTTTCGCGGCCTCGGTGACGGGGTCCCTGCGCGGCCATTCGTAAACCTGGTTGAATCCCTGCACGGGTGCCCTTGTCGGGGCACGGACGAGGCAGGTGCGGGGAGAGCATGGACGACGGGAAGCCCACCGGACCCAAGGCGAAGTGGTGGAGCCGCCCGGCATCGGGACGCGCGATACCACAGGAGCCCGACGTACCGGAGCGCCGGAGCACGGAGGAGACGACGGAACTGTCACCGGTCACCGATGAGGTCCCCCGGAGTTCCGGCGGCGCGTCCGTCCCCGAACCGGCCGGCGGCGACCGGACCCACGGTGAACCGGTCGACGGCGTCGTCCCGGAGCGGGCGTCCGAGCCGCACCGGGATTCCGAGGACCATCTGCTCGCCCCGCCCGAGCGCGCTCCCGCGGCCGCGGTGAGCGCCCCAGCGGAGACGCCGGCCCGGCCGCAGCCGCTGCACGAGCCCGACCCGTACAGCACACCGCCCTACGGCGGTCCCGGACCGTGGGCGCCCGCGCCGCCGGTCCAGCGACCGGTGCCCACCCCGGCGCAGGGCACGCCCATCCCGCCGCAGCACTACACCGGGCCGACCGGCCCGGCAGCCCCCGGTCAGCCGCAGCCCCACCACACGTCCGGGTACGGCGTGCCGCCCCAGGGCGCCCAGCAGCCGATGCCGGGGCCCGTGCCGACGCCCGGGACGCAGACCCACCCCCAGCCCCTCGCGCACCCGCAGCCGCAGTCCCAGCAGCTTCCGCCGCCCCAGGGCCGGCATCCGCAGCCCTCCCAGTGGCTCCAGTACGACCCCTGGAGCGCTCCCGGGCAGCAGCCGCTGTCGTACCCCGACCTCGGCGATGCCCGGAAGAAGAAGCGCGCGGGCGTCGGGCTCGTCGGCGCCCTGGCACTCGCGCTCTGCGCCGCCGTCATCGGCGGCGGCGTCGGCGCGTACGTCGAGCGCAACGGCGGCCTCAGCAGCGTCGAACTGCCCCAGGCGGGCACCGACGGCGGCGGCCGCCCGGCCGACAGCGTCGCCGGGATCGCCTCCAGCGCCCTGCCGAGCGTCGTCACCCTCCATGTCAGCGGCGGCGGCGAGCAGGGCACCGGCACCGGATTCGTCCTGGACCGCAAGGGCCACATCCTGACGAACAACCACGTCGTCGACCCGGCCGGCGAGAACGGCGACATCTCGATCACCTTCAGCGGTGGCGAGACGGCCAAGGCGAAGCTCGTCGGCAAGGACAGCGGCTACGACCTGGCCGTGGTGAAGGTCACCGGAGTCTCCGGGCTCAAGCCGCTGCCGCTCGGCAACTCCGACAACGTCCAGGTCGGCGACCCGGTCGTGGCCATCGGCGCGCCCTTCGACCTCCAGAACACCGTCACGGCGGGCATCATCAGCGCCAAGGAGCGCCCGATCACGGCCGGCGGCGAGAAGGGCGACGGCAGCGACATCAGCTACGTCGACGCCCTCCAGACCGACGCGCCGATCAACCCCGGCAACTCCGGTGGCCCGCTGGTGAATTCGAAGGCACAGGTCATCGGCATCAACAGCGCGATCCGCGGTGCGGACGGCGGCGGTACGCCGGACGGCGCCCAGGCCGGTTCCATCGGGCTCGGTTTCGCCATACCGATCAACCAGGGCAGGCGCGTCGCCGAGGAGCTGATCAACACGGGCAAGGCGTCACACCCCGTGATCGGCGTCACGCTCGACATGGAGTACACGGGCGACGGTGCCAAGGTCGGCGCCAAGAGCGCCGAGGGCGGACCGGCGGTGGAGGAAGGCGGACCGGCAGCGAAGGCGGGCATCAGGACCGGCGACATCATCACCGAGGTCGACGGCCAGCGGGTGCACAGCGGCGAGGAGCTGATCGTGAAGATCCGTTCGCACCGCCCCGGTGACGAGCTGGACCTCACCCTGACCCGCGGAGGTAAAGAGCAGACCATGACTCTGGTCCTCGGAAGCGCGGAGGGCAGGTGAGTGCCGAATGAAGGTACCGTCCGGCCAGGTCCGCCGGGTACCGTGGAGCGGCCCGGGCCTTGACCCACCACAGGCCGGGCCGGCGAGGTCCCGTCTGCGGGCACGGAGAACACGAGGAGCAGCAAGGTGTTCAATGACATAGGCGCGCTTGAGCTGGTGACGCTCGTGATCCTCGCCGTGCTCGTCTTCGGCCCGGACAAGCTGCCCAAGGTCATTCAGGACGTGTCCCGCTTCATCCGCAAGGTGCGCGAGTTCTCCGACAACGCGAAGGAGGACATCCGTTCCGAGCTGGGACCGGAGTTCAAGGACTTCGACTTCGAGGACCTCAACCCCAAGAAGTTCGTGCGCAAGCAGTTGTCGGAGCACGAGGACGACCTGGGGCTGAAGGACATCCGCAGCAGCTTCAACCTCAAGAAGGAAATCAACGACGTCGCCGACTCGGTCCACGGCAGGGACGCCGACACCGCCGGGACCGCGGCCGCCCCGACGAGCCTGACGAAGAGCCCGTCCGGCACCTCTGACCTGCTCAAGAAGCAGGAGAAGCCCCAGCAGGCCGATCGTCCGCCTTTCGACGCAGACGCCACCTGAGGCCCACCCTGCCCGGCGAGCCGGTAACGGGTGGCTATCCTCCATCTGTCCGGTAGTGAGACGTCCGTGAGGGCGGGCCGCTCCGGACCCCGAGATGGAGGAGGCGGTCCGGACCGATGGAGACGACGAGTCGGGCAGGGGCCCGGAGCACGGCCGACGGCGCGCCGGGAAGCAGGCGCGCGGTCGAGGGCTATCTGCGGGCGGCCTTCCCCTGGTACGGACTGGACGACGCGTTCACCGGCCCACGGTGGCTCATGCAGGTGGGAACGGCGGCGGACGGCACCGTGCAGCACGGTTCCACGGGACACGGTGACGAGCCGTCGATAAGACCGGACGCGTCAGGCGCGGAGAAGGAGCGCTTCGCGGCGGTCGTCACGGTCGCCGCGAGCCCCGTACGGGGCAGCGGTGACGGTACGGGAGTGCTCGACGCCACGACGGTGTCCTCGGCGGCCTGGCTGGCCGGTTCGGGGCTGCTGGTGTCGACCTGGCCCGCGCAGCTCGACCACTCGCTGCGTGACGACTGGCTGGACCAGCAGACCGAGACGGCCTTCGAACTGGCCGACGATCTGAACGGCTCCGCCTGGTCGGTGCTCTCGCTGCCCGTGGACGGTGTGCCGACACCGTTCCACTATCGGGAATCCGAATTCGGCTGGGTGCTCGCGGGCTCGACGGGCCCGACCGCCTCGGCCAAGGGCGGGGTGCACATCGGCGCGTACGGGCGGGGCATGAGCGCGTACGGCCTCGGCTTCTCGGTGATCGAGGACATCAGGTCGTACGTGGCCGAGTAGCCGCGTTCACCGGGCTTCCCGCTGGAGGGTTTCGCCCGCGTTCGCCGGAGCGGCCCAAGGAGCCGCTCCGGCGAACGCGGGCGCCGTCCGTGTCAGAACTTGTTGCGCGGCGTCAGTCCCAGCGTCATGCCCGCCAGACCGCGCTGGCGCCCGCCCAGCTTGCCGGCGATCGACCGCAGGGCCGCGCCCGCCGGGGAGTCGGGGTCGGAGAGCACGACCGGCTTGCCGTCGTCGCCGCCCTCGCGGAGCCGTACGTCGATCGGGATCGAGCCGAGCACCGGCACCGAGGCGCCGGTCGTCTTCGTCAGGCCGTCGGCGACCCGCTGGCCGCCGCCGGTACCGAAGACGTCGATCATCTCGTCGCAGTGCGGGCAGGGCAGGCCCGACATGTTCTCGACCACGCCGACGATCTTCTGATGGGTCTGTACGGCGATGGAGCCGGCCCGCTCCGCGACCTCGGCGGCTGCCTGCTGCGGTGTGGTGACCACCAGGATCTCGGCGTTCGGCACGAGCTGGGCCACGGAGATCGCGATGTCGCCCGTCCCCGGCGGCAGGTCCAGCAGCAGCACGTCCAGATCGCCCCAGTACACATCGGCGAGGAACTGCTGGAGCGCGCGGTGCAGCATCGGTCCGCGCCAGACCACCGGCGAGTTGCCGGGGGTGAACATACCGATCGAGATGACCTTCACGCCGTGCGCGGCCGGCGGCATGATCATGTTCTCGACCTGGGTGGGCTTGCCGTCCGCGCCCAGCATGCGGGGCACGCTGTGCCCGTAGATGTCGGCGTCGACGACGCCGACCTTCAGACCGTCGGCGGCCATCGCCGCCGCCAGGTTGACCGTCACCGACGACTTGCCGACGCCGCCCTTGCCCGAGGCGACCGCGTACACGCGGGTCAGCGAGCCGGGCTTGGCGAAGGGCACCTCGCGCTCGGCCGTGCCGCCGCGCAGGGACGCCGCGAGATCCTTGCGCTGCTCGTCGCTCATCACGTCGAGCGTGACCTCGACACGGGTGACGCCCTCGACGGCGGCGACGGCCTCCGTCACGTTCGTGGTGATCGTCTCGCGCATGGGACAGCCGGACACCGTGAGATAGACCGTGACAGCAACCGCGCCGTCCGCCCCGATATCGACCGATTTGACCATGCCGAGGTCGGTGATCGGACGGTGGATCTCGGGGTCGTTCACCGTCGCCAGTGCTGCGCGCACCGCGTCCTCCGCGGGGGCGACGGTTCCGTGCGTGTCGGTAGCCATAGGGAGATGGTACGGCGCGGCGCGCACGCCCCGTAAAGCGCGTCAGTGCTCGGAACGGTCTGATTCGTCACGTCCGCGCGGGGCTTCCGTCGGCGGCAGGACATGCTGCTCGGCGAGGTCCCGCACCAGATCCTGGAGCTCCGAGCGGATCCAGTCGCGGGTGGCGACCTCACCGAGCCCGATCCGCAGCGAGGCGATCTCGCGGGTCAGATACTCGGTGTCGGCGATGGATCGCTCGTTCTGCTTGCGCTCCTGCTCCTGGGTGACCCGGTCCCGGTCGTCCTGGCGGTTCTGCGCCAGCAGGATCAACGGGGCCGCGTAAGAGGCCTGGAGGGAGAGCGCCAGCGTCAGGAAGATGAACGGGTACTCGTCGAAACGCAGCGCCGGCGGCGCGAAGATGTTCCACAGCACCCACAGGATGATGATCAGTGTCATCAGGACGATGAAGCGCCCCGTCCCGAGGAACCGCGCGATGCGCTCCGACAGCCGGGCGAAGGCCTCGGGGTCGTAGTCCGGCAGCAGTCTGCGCCTCGGCGTGCGCGGCTGGTCGAGCCGTCCGCGCGGCCCACGCGCCACGGCGCTCGCTCCCGTGGCCGCCAGGCCCCGTTCCCTCGCCGCGTCCTTCTCCGCCCGCTCAGCGCCCACTCGCGGCCTCCGCCAGGCCGTAGCCGGTCTCCCGCCAGTCGTCGGGCAGCAGGTGGTCCAGGACGTCGTCGACGGTCACGGCGCCGAGCAGCGACCCGCTCTCGTCCACGACCGGCGCGGCCACCATGTTGTACGCGGCGAGATAGCCGGTGATCTGGGGCAGCGGCGTATCGGGCGCCAGGGGCGGCAGGTCGCTCTCGACGATCGAGCCGACCAGCGTGAACGGCGGGTCCCGCAACAGCCGTTGGAAGTGCACCGTGCCCAGGTACTTGCCCGTCGGCGTCTCGTCCGGCGCCCGGCACACATAGACCTGCGCGGCCAGCGCGGGCGAGAGGTCCTGCCGGCGCACCCGCGCCAGCGCGTCGGCGACGGTCGCGTCGGGCCGCAGCACGATCGGCTCGGTCGTCATCAGACCGCCCGCCGTCCGCTCCTCGTACGCCAGCAGCCGCCGCACGTCGGCGGCGTCGCCGGGCCGCATCAGCGCCAGCAGCCGCTCCTTGTCCTCCTCGGGCAGTTCGGAGAGCAGGTCGGCCGCGTCGTCCGGGTCCATCGCCTCCAGCACGTCCGCCGCCCGGTCGTCCTCCAGCTTGCCCAGGATCTCCACCTGGTCGTCCTCGGGCAGCTCCTCCAGGACGTCGGCCAGCCGGTCGTCGTCGAGGGCGGCGGCCACCTCGGCGCGCCGCTTGGGCGTCAGATGGTGCATCACATTGGCCAGGTCGGCGGGGCGCAGCCGCTCGAAGGTCGCGACGAGACTCTCCGCGCCCTGGCTGTCCTCCTCCAGCGTGAAGCCGGTGACCGCGGACCAGTCGACGGTCAGCGTCTCGCCGCGCCGCCGCAGCGCGCCGCCCCTGCCGCGCCGGACGAAGACCTTCCCGATCTCCCACTCGCGGCGGGCGGGCAACTGCTGGACGGCGACGTCGAGGACGGTCACCTCGTCGCCGCTCTCCACGAGCTGTACGCGGCGGTCCAGCAGCTCGCCCAGGACCAGTCGCTCGGTGGGGCGCTGTTCGAAGCGCCGCATGTTGACCACGCCCGTCGTGATCACCTGGCCGGAGGCGACCCCGGTGATGCGTGTCATGGGCAGGAAGATCCGCCGCCGGCTGAGCACCTCGACGACCATGCCGAGCACCCGGGGCGGGCGACCGCCGACACGCAGCATCGCCACGAGGTCGCGTACCCGCCCGACCTGGTCACCGTTGGGGTCGAAGACCGGCACACCGGCGAGATGCGAGACGAATACGCGGGAAGCGCCCGACGCCATCATGCGCTCCTCCTCGCCCGCGACTGTCCCTGCACTGCCTGAGGTGTCCTGCTTCGTGCCCCGGCCCCGTCCGCGCCTTGCCCGTGACTGTCCCCGTATCGACCGCGACAACGGGTTCAGGCTAGCCCGTACCGCTCCGTGCGGCCCTGGCGGATCCGTCCGTACGGTACGGGCGATCCGTCGCCGGGGCTCGTTGTCGAGGGGCGTGGTCGGCACAGGTACGCTGCGGTCTGCCGTCCCCCGTCACGTATGAGAGGCAGTGCGTTCGTGACCCTTCTTCGGTCCTCCGTCCGACTCCGCCGGGCCGCGGTCCCGGTCGCCCTCTGTGTCGGGATGACAGTGGCGCTCACGGCGTGCGGGAGCGACGAGGATCCGGACGCGGGCACGAACGGCGTCGGCAAACTGTCGGCCGCCGTGATCGAGAAGAAGGCCAAGGCCGCGGCCGAGAGCGCGGACGCGGTGCGCCTGTCGGGCACGGTCGTCACCAACGGGCAGACGTACAAGCTCAACATGTCGCTCAAGGAGGCCGGCGGGACCGGATCGGTCAGCTCGAAGACCGGCGGCACGTTCGAGCTGCTGCGCGTCGAGGACGAGCTGTATCTGAAGGCGGACGCCGGTTTCTGGAGCCACGCGGACGACAAGGGCGGCGACGGCGGGACGAGCACCCCGCCCAGCAAGGCCGACTCCGAGGCCGCGGAGAAGCTCGACGACAAGTACGTGAAGGTCCCCGAGGACGATCCGGCGTACAAGCAGCTGCGGGGCTTCACCGACAAGAGCGTGCTGCTCGACGGGCTGCTGGGGCTGCACGGCAAGCGCGGCAAGGGCGACCGGGCGGAGATCGGCGGCGTACGCACCATCGAGGTCAACGGCAGCGAGGGCGCCGGGGGCTCGCTGAACGTGTCGCTGGAAGGTACGCCGTACCCGCTGCAACTGGCGCGGGCGGGCGGCGCGGGGACGCTCACACTCAGCGACTGGGGCAAGGACTTTCCCCTGAAGGCGCCCACCAGGAACGAGACGGTGGACTACGGCAGCACGCTGCCGAGCACCTGACCCGGTCCCGGCCGGCCGCTCGCCGGTCCTGCCCTCAGCCCTGCTTCTTCCGGCGCTTGAACAGCAGCCGCGGCACGGCCGCCGGAGCCGGCCGGCGCGTCGTCGCCGAGGTCGGCAGCGGCGCCGCCGCCTGCGAGTCCCGCGGCATGCCGGTGATCGCGTCCCGCGGCTCCAGGCGCAGCACCCGCGACTCGCGCGCCCAGCGCTCCGTCATCGCGTCGAAGTCCGGCGCGTTCAGCCGCTTGCCCTTCAGCTCCGCGACGGCCGTCTCCCACGCCTCCGTACGAGGCGCGAGTTCGGTGACGGAGGCGGTCCAGGCCACCAGCCGCCCGCCCTTGTCCTTGCTCCGTACGGTGACATCGGCGGTGGAGCCGTCCACGAGCCCCGGCAGGGGCTGCTCGCCGCTGCCGTCCCCGACGACCAGGGCGGCGCCGTCGAGCCACACGTGCCACAGGGCACGGGCGGGGCCGCCCGCCCGCACCCAGATGAGGCCGGACTTCTTGGTGGCCTCCTCGACGAGCGCCTTGCCGAGGAGCGGGGAGCCGGAGGCGGTTTCTGTCATGTCCCGCAGCCTAAGGCGTCCCTCGGCGGCCCTACAGCCATCCGTTGCGCTTCAGCATCCGGTGGATCGTGAGACAGACGACCGCGATGCCGCCCAGCACCATCGGGTAGCCGTACTTCCATCCCAGCTCGGGCATGTGCTCGAAGTTCATGCCGTAGACGCCGCAGACGGCCGTCGGCACGGCGATGATCGCAGCCCAGGACGTGATCTTGCGCATGTCCTCGTTCTGCGCGACCGTCGCCTGCGCCAGATTGGCCTGGAGGATCGAGTTCAGCAGCTCGTCGAAGCCGACGACCTCCTCGTGCACCCTGGCCAGATGGTCCGCGACGTCCCGGAAGTACTTCTGCACGTCGGGTTCGACCAACCGCATCGGACGCTCGCTCAGCAACTGCATCGGTCGCAGCAGCGGCGCCACGGCCCGCTTGAACTCCAGCACCTCGCGCTTGAGTTGGTAGATCCGCCCCGCGTCCGAACCGCGCGGGCCGCCCTTCGCGGGCGCCGAGAACACATCGATCTCGACCTCGTCGATGTCGTCCTGCACGGCGGCGGCCACCGCGATGTAGCCGTCGACGACATGGTCGGCGATGGCGTGCAGGACGGACGACGGCCCCTTGGCGAGCAGTTCGCTGTCGTCCTCCAGCCGGTGCCGCAGCGCGCGCAGCGATCCCTTGCCGCCGTGCCGCACGGTGATGACGAAGTTCTGGCCGGTGAAGCACATGACCTCGCCGGTCTCCACGACCTCGCTGGTCGCGGTGAGTTCGGCGTGCTCGACGTAGTGGATGGTCTTGAAGACGGCGAAGAGGGTGTCGTCGTACCGCTCCAGCTTGGGCCGCTGGTGGGCGTGCACGGCGTCCTCGACGGCGAGCGGGTGCAGCCCGAACTCGGCCGCGATACCGGCGAATTCGGCCTCGGTCGGCTCGTGGAGGCCGATCCAGGCGAAGCCGCCGCCCTTGCGCACCTCCAGCATCGCCTCGTGCGGGGTGAGGCACGGCTCGTCCTTCACCCGGCGGCCGTCGCGGTAGACGGCGCAGTCGACGACGGCGCTGGAGGCCGAGGGGTCGCGGGTGAAGTCGTACGTGTTGTAGGCGGTGTTGCTCTTGCGCAGGGACGGACGGACCGCCGCACGCAGGTCACGGATCATCGACATGGCTGGGCTCCTCACGGAGAGGCCGTCGGCGGGGCGTGGCACAGCCCGGAACGGGGACGTGACGCGCGTACGGGCCGGCACACCATCGAAAAGGGATGACATGCCATGACGTGACACGACGCGGCGCGCATACGTCCGCAAAGCGGGCGGCACCGCGAGGACGCGGTGACGGCGTTCGCTACAGACAGGCAATACAGAGCTGGTGCAGTGCTCTTCCGTCGTGCGACGAGCCGCGGGCCTGTACGGGGCAGGGCCTCAGAGAGAGGCGGTACAGCGCGAGGAAGAGCGGCTGGTACTGGCCGGGTGACTTCGATCCACCGCAGCCCCACCTCCTCCGGCCGGTCCCCCGTAGGGGATGACGTGTGTCGGGACCGGAGAGCGACGCCTTGCGCGCTGTCCCGACCGGCGGCCCAGACTAGCAGCCGATCCGGGCCAGTTTTGTCTCTTGCCCGTTAAGACGGCGTTCTATGCTCACGGGATGGCAGAAGTTCTCTCTCTGGTCGAGGCCCGGTTGCGTACGGTGCTCGGGGAGCCCGACGCGCGCGCCGCGATGACGTTCGTGGGCACGGACCGCGTCGAGGTGCTGCGCTTCCTCGACGCGGGGGGCCGGGAGGAGTCCGGGGAGTCGCCGGGCCCCGGCGGCGCCGTCGTGCGGTACGCCACGCTGGGGATGTCCGCGCGGCCGATGGCCGACCCCACGGTCGTCGTCGCCGACCCGGACCGGGGCCCGCGCGCCGAGCTGGTCCTGTCGGTACGCGCCGGGCTCGCCGACACCGACAAGGTGCTGCGCCCGCTCGCCGTACTGGCCGCGTCGCCCCAGGTCGAGGGCCTGGTCGTGGCGCCGGGCGCGGCCCTGGAGGTCGGGGAGCCGCTGTGGCCGGGCGCGCCCTTCAGCTCCGTGCTGGTCGCGGAGTCCGGCGGACTGGTGGCCGATCTGGAGCTGGACGCACCGCTCGACCCCGTACGGTTCCTGCCGCTGCTCCCGATGACGCCCAACGAGGCCGCGTGGAAGCGGGTCAAGGGCGCGCAGGCGCTCCAGGAGCGGTGGCTGTCGCACGGGACCGATCTGCGCGATCCGCTGCGCTCCTCGGTCCCGCTCGACTAGGACGGGCCCGTGGGGCGTACGCCGGAGCACGCCCGCTCGCTGAACCTCGTACGCCGCCGAGATGACTCCCCGTCTCGTACACGCCGCTGGTATTTGCCAGGGTTCTGTGCCGGACGGGTGATCGTCCTTGACGGGGCGCCGGGCGCGGAGGACCGTTGGGCGATATGAGGGGCGAACCAGGTTGCCCGAAGTGCGGTGGCCGGGTGAGGGCGCCCGGTCTCTTCGCCGACTCCTGGCAGTGCGACTTGCACGGCACGGTCCATCCGATGCAGCCGGTGATACCGCCCAGTGTCGAAGCCCTGGGCGTCGTCGTGAACCGCGCCAGGGTCCCCGTCTGGATGCCCTGGCCGCTCCCTGTCGGCTGGCTCTTCTCCGGTGTGGCGTACGCGGGTGACGACCGCAGCGGCGGCCGGGCCACCGCCGTCGCCTGCTCCGGGCCCGGTCCGCTCGGTGGCACGGGGGAGATGCTGCTGGTCGCCGAGGAGCTGGGCGTCGGACTCGGGGCGCGTTACGCGGGGATCGACGGACCCGACCCGGGGCCGCACATCTGCGGCGACAAACCTCCGCACGCCAAACTGCTGGCCGCCGGCCGCCCCACCCCGCTCTGGCACGTGCCCGGTGTGCCGCCCGACCGCGCGGTCTTCGCGGGCGAGGCGCTCGGGCTGTGGCTCTGGGCGATCGTCTGGCCGGAGCAGACGGGGCTGCTGATGTACGACGAGCTGGTGCTGACCGATCTGCGGGACGCGGGCGCCGAGGTGGACCTGCTGCCGTGCGGCGCCCTTTCGCAGCGGCTGCTGAGCTGACCGGCGGGCCGGTCGGGCGGCCGGGAGGGCCTGGGCCGGGCGGCCGGGAGCACGCGGCACGCCCGTTATCCTGGAGCGTCCCCTGTCCGGCCGAGCCCCTGGAGTACGCGTCGTGCGCATCGACCTGCACACCCACTCCACGGCGTCGGACGGCACGGACACCCCGGCCCAGCTGGTACGCAACGCCGCCGCCGCCGGCCTCGACGTCGTCGCGCTCACCGATCACGACACCACCCGGGGCCACGCCGAGGCTCTCAAGACCCTCGCCGATCTCGACAGCGGACTCACCCTGGTCACCGGCGCGGAGCTCTCCTGCCGGACCGACGGTGTGAGCTTGCACATGCTGGCGTACCTCTTCGACGCCGACGAGCCCCAACTGCTGCGCGAGCGGGAGCTGGTGCGCGACGACCGGGTGCCGCGCGCGCGGGCGATGGTGGCCAAGCTCCAGGAACTCGGCGCGCCGATCACCTGGGAGCAGGTCGCGCGGATCGCCGGGGACGGCTCGATCGGCCGCCCGCACATCGCGTCGGCGCTCGTCGAACTGGGCATCGTGGGCTCGGTCGACGAGGCGTTCAGCTCCCGCTGGCTCGCCGACCACGGCCGGGTGCACGTGCCCCGGCACGAACTGGACCCCTTCGACGCGATCCGGCTGGTCAAGGCCGCCGGCGGCGTCACCGTCATCGCGCATCCGCTGGCCGTGACCCGGGGCGCGGTCGTGACGGAGGCGGCGATCGCCCGGCTGGCCGAGGCGGGGCTCGACGGCATCGAGGTCGACCACATGAACCACGACGAGCCCACGCGCGCACGGCTGCGTGGACTCGCCGCCGAGCTGGGCCTGCTCACCACCGGCTCCAGCGACTACCACGGCACCCGGAAGACCGTCGGGCTCGGGGACCACAGCACCGACCCGGAGATCTACGGCGAGATCGTCCGGCGCGCTTCGGGCGCGTTCCCGGTGCCCGGCACGGGCGGACCGGCGTAAGCACCTCCGCACCTCGCATCTGGGCACCTCGCCACGCCCGTACCTCCCGGCCCGCCCCACCACGCTCCGGCAGCGGGACCGCGTACGCCGTCGTACGCGCCTCGCACCGCCTCCCGGCCCCCGCCGCTTCATCCACCCACTCCTCGCAAGGCCACACCGTGTTCGACGCCGCCGTTTTCGGCTCCCTCTTCCTGACCCTCTTCGTGATCATGGACCCACCCGGGATCACGCCGATCTTCCTCGCCCTCACCTCCGGACGCCCCGCCAAGGTCCAGCGCCGGATGGCCTGGCAGGCGGTGGCCGTCGCCTTCGGTGTCATCACCGTCTTCGGCATCCTCGGCCAGCAGATCCTCGACTATCTGCATGTGTCCGTCCCCGCGCTGATGATCGCGGGCGGGCTGCTCCTGCTCCTCATCGCGCTCGATCTGCTCACCGGCAAGACCGACGAGCCCAAGCAGACGAAGGACGTCAACGTCGCCCTCGTGCCGCTCGGGATGCCGCTCCTCGCGGGGCCCGGCGCGATCGTCTCCGTGATCCTCGCCGTCCAGCACGCGCGAGGCGCTGCGGCGCAGGTGTCGGTGTGGGCGGCGATCGTGGCGATGCACGCCGTCCTCTGGCTGACGATGCGCTACTCGCTGGTGATCATCCGGCTGATCAAGGACGGCGGTGTGGTGCTGGTGACCCGGCTCGCCGGAATGATGCTCTCGGCCATCGCCGTGCAGCAGATCATCAACGGCATCACCCAGGTCGTCCAGGGCGCGTGAGGTGCCACGGAGACCGAAAACCAAAGCGCCCCCGTACGGATGCTCCGTACGGGGGCGTCTCGACATGAGCCGATCGGTGGATCCGGGGGATCCGGGATTTACGAGGCCGTGGTGACGGCCGGTCGGATATAGAGGCGCTGCCCTGTTGAGGCGGCCTGCTGCACGATCTGATTGACGGAGGCGGCGTCCACAACGGTGCTGTCCACGGCGGTGCCGTCAGCATCGTTCAGTCGCATGATCTCGAAGCGCATATCGCTTCTCCCTTCGTCTGATCCTCCGTAGGAGAACTATGTGTGACGGAAAGCCCGTCGTTGATTACATAAGGCCACAACGCCTTGCCCTCTGCAAACATTCCCTACACTAAGGAAAATTTTCAGCCGGCTAACTACTGGCGGGTACAGCCGCGCCCACGGACAATGGGCCCCGTATGAGCGAGGCAGAGATCAACCCCGACATCGCCGAGGTCGGCGCCCGCCTGGAGCGCACCAATGAACTGCTCCAGCGGATGCTGGCCGAGGTCGCGAAGACCCCTTCCACTCACGCCATTTTCGTCGACGCGGGTTACGTCTACGCTGCGGCGGGATTACTGGTCGCGGGAACCGAGGACCGCCGGGCCTTCGATCTCGACGCCGAAGGGCTCATCGAGGCGTTCATCGACAAGGCGCGCACGATCTTCGCGGACAGCAGGCTGCTGCGCGTCTACTGGTACGACGGCGCGCGGCGCCGCATCCACACCCCCGAGCAGCAGTCCATCGCCGAGCTGCCCGACGTCAAGGTCCGCCTCGGCAATCTCAACGCGAACAACCAGCAGAAGGGCGTCGACTCACTGATCCGCACGGATCTCGAATCGCTCGCCAGACACCGCGCGATCAGCGACGCCGCACTCGTGGGCGGTGACGAGGACCTCGTGTCCGCCGTCGAGGCCGCTCAGGGGTACGGCGCGCGCGTCCACCTCTGGGGCATCGAGGCCGGTGACGGGCGCAACCAGGCCGAGCCGCTGCTGTGGGAGGTCGACAGCCAGCGCACCTTCGACCTCGACTTCTGGCAGCCGTACGTGACGCGGCGGCCGGTCACCACGTACGAGAACGAGGGCGATCCGCCGCCCTCGCGCGAACAGGTGCGCTTCATCGGCGCGCAGATCGCGGCGACCTGGCTGGTGGGGCGGGGGCGGGTGGCGATGGCCGAGTTGCTGCCGGGGCATCCGTATCTGCCGGGGCCGGTGGACCAGGACCTGCTGATCGAGGCGGAGAAGCTGCTCCAGCGGTCGCTGCGGGGGCACGCGGTGCTGCGGCGGGCACTGCGCGACGGCTTCTGGCAGCACCTGCAGGCGCAGTTCTGAGCGTCTGACGCCATCCGCCCCGTCACTCACCCCCGGGGCCGGTCGGCCCCGTCCCAGAACGCGCTGAGCGCGGCGGCCGTACGCAGCGGCTGATCGGTGTTCGGCGAGTGTTCGGCGCCCTCGATCACCGTCCTGCGCGCGCCCAGCCGCCGCGCCATGTCGTCGAGCAACGGCACCGGCCAGGTGTCGTCCCGCTCGCCGGACACCACATGGACGGGCAGGTCCCGTACGGCCGCCAGCTCGGCCACCCGGTCCGCCTCCGCCGTCAACTGCCGTCCCGTGGCAAGTAGTTGGGCCGGGTTGTGACCGAGCCAGCGACGGCGCAGGTCCGCGCCGTCGACATCGGTCTCCTCCGGCGGGTCCATCGCCCGGATGCCCGCCCAGACCTGCTCCATGTCCATGTGCGTGAGTTCCAGGGCCTCGCTCAGCAGCCGCACCCGCTCCTGCTGGGAGGGCGCGATGCGGGCGGGGCCCGACGAGATCAGCGTCAGTGTCAGGAACGGCTCCGGGTCCGCCAGGACGGCGGCGCGGGCGATCTGCCCGCCCAGCGAGTGCCCCACGAGGTGGACCGGAGTGTCGGCCGCTGCCGCCTGCGCGAGCACATCCGCCGCCAATTCCTTCTGCGCGTAAGCCTCTTGGGAGTCGGGGCCCTTGGACTCGTACTGCCCGCGGCCGTCCACGGCGACGACGCGGTAGCCGGCCGCGGTGAGCGGTTCCAGCATCGCGATGAAGTCCTCCTTGCTGCCGGTGTATCCGGGCAGCAGGAGTGCGGTGCCCCGCGGCGCCCCCTCGGGGCGCGCGTCGAGCACGGCGAAGGGCCCGCGCCCGGTCGACAGCTGGAGCGCGCGGGCGCAGGGCGGGGGAGTGAACGTGGGCGGCCGGCTCATGCGACGAGAGTAGGACCCCTTGCCCGCCGCCGCCTCACCCGGCCGGGGCACCGGGAGCACGCTCCCGCGGAGGCACGCGCGTACGCCGATGGCCCGGCACCCCTCGCGGGGACCGGGCCATCGGTGTGCGCTGTGTCAGCTCTCGGGCTGGGCGACCGCCGCGCGCGTACGGCGGCGGCGCGGCTTGGCCTCGGCGACGGGGGCGTCGGCCTCCGCCGCGGCGGTCTTCGCCGTCCCGGCCTCGACCGTTGCCTTGGCGCGCGTGCGGCGCCGGGGCTTGGTCTCGGTCTTCGTTCCGGTGTCGCCGTCGGTGACCACCGGCGCAACCGGGGTCTCGACGGTGTCCACGGCCTCGACCGCGGGCTTGGCGGCGCGCGTACGACGACGGCGCGGCTTGGTGGCGACCTCGGTGTCGGCGTCGGCCCCGGGCTCGGCGAGCGGCTCGACGAACACGTCGGCCGCGGGAACCGCCACGGTCGTGGCGACCGCGTCGGCCGCCTCGGCGGGCACGCTCACGCGCGTACGCCGGCGACGACGCGGGACGCGCGGCTGCGTACCGTCCGTGCCCTCGGCGGTGTCGACCGCTTCGGTCGCCGCCGGAGCCGTCGCCGTCACCGTCTGCGCCTCACCGGCCTCCAGGGGAGTCCCGCCGCGCGTACGGCGGCGCTGCCGCGGCGTACGCGTACGTGCCGGGCGCTCCTCCTGCACGGAGGTGGACGTCCGCGCCGACGACGGACCGGCGGACTTACGGCCGCGGCCGCCCGTCTCGCCCAGGTCCTCGACCTGCTCCGCGGACAGACCGGCACGCGTCCGGTCCGTACGCGGCAGGATGCCCTTCGTCCCCGCGGGGATGCTGAGCTCCTCGAAGAGGTGCGGCGATGTCGAGTACGTCTCCGGCGGGTCAGGGAAGCCCAGGTCCAGCGCCTTGTTGATCAGCTGCCAGCGCGGGATGTCGTCCCAGTCGACCAGCGTCACGGCGATGCCGGACGCGCCCGCGCGGCCGGTGCGGCCGATGCGGTGGAGGTAGGTCTTCTCCTCCTCGGGCGACTGGTAGTTGATGACGTGCGTCACGCCCTCGACGTCGATACCGCGGGCGGCGACGTCGGTGCAGACCAGAACGTCCACCTTGCCGTTGCGGAACGCGCGCAGCGCCTGCTCACGCGCTCCCTGCCCCAGGTCACCGTGAACGGCGCCCGAGGCGAAGCCGCGCTGGGCGAGCTGGTCGGCGATGTCGGCGGCCGTGCGCTTCGTACGGCAGAAGATCATCGCGAGGCCGCGGCCCTCGGCCTGGAGGATGCGCGCGACCATCTCCGGCTTGTCCATGGAGTGGGCGCGGTAGACCCGCTGGGTGGTGTTGGCGACCGTCGCGCCCGCGTCGTCCGGGGACGTCGCGCTGATGTGCGTCGGCTGCGACATGTAGCGGCGGGCGAGACCGATGACCGCGCCCGGCATGGTGGCCGAGAACAGCATCGTCTGGCGCTTCGCCGGCAGCAGCTGGATGATCCGCTCGACGTCGGGCAGGAAGCCCAGGTCGAGCATCTCGTCGGCCTCGTCGAGAACGAGTCCGCGCACGTGCGACAGGTCGAGCTTGCGCTGGCCCGCCAGGTCGAGAAGCCGGCCGGGAGTGCCGACGACGACGTCGACGCCCTTCTTCAGGGCCTCGACCTGCGGCTCGTAGGCACGGCCGCCGTAGATCGCCAGCACGCGTACGTTGCGCACCTTGCCGGCGGTCTGGAGGTCATTGGTGACCTGCTGGCACAGCTCGCGGGTGGGGACGACCACGAGGGCCTGCGGGGCGTTGGTGAGCAGCTCGGGGACGGCCCGGCCCGCCTCGACGTCGGCGGGGACGGTGACGCGCTCCAGGAGCGGCAGGCCGAAGCCCAGCGTCTTGCCGGTGCCGGTCTTGGCCTGGCCGATCACGTCCTTGCCGGACAGCGCGACCGGGAGGGTCATCTCTTGGATGGGGAACGGAGACACGATGCCGACGGCTTCAAGCGCTTCGGCTGTCTCGGGGAGGATTCCGAGGTCTCGGAAAGTCGTAGTCAGGGTGCTGCCTCTTCTGTGAGACGCGACGCGAGGCGAACGCTGGGGGTCGTACCGCACCTGGGTACTCGGCCGGCCGTGGATTGGCCGGATGGCGCGGGACCACTGCCGTCGCTCGAGCGCTCGTGCCGCTGAGGGGGCCCCTCATCTGCGGTCATACGCAGCTGTGCGTACGGTCCGCGCGGAGGGCGGTCGGGGTCGGAGCCGATCGGGCCACCGACCGGGCATCCTCATGAGGCCTGTCCGGGACAGATCTCCCGGTCAAACACTGCGATGACCCACCGAATACTCGGCAGGCGCATTACCACTGTACCCCGGATTCGCGCATGTGTGTTGGACGAATTCGTCGGAACGGTATGAGAGCAGTCTCTGACCAGGCCCTTACGCGGTGCGCGGAGCGGGCTATTGTGCGCTCCATGGAGACGTCTGACAACGCCACTGCCCCTGAGTCCTCACCCGGATCCGCGCCCGCGGAACTCACCGGGATCGCCGCCCAGGACTGGGCGGCGGCCTCCGCCGATCCGAAGTACCGGGCCGCGGTCGTGGATCTGCTGGGAGCGCTCGCCTACGGCGAACTGGCGGCTTTCGAGCGGCTCGCCGAGGACGCCAAACTCGCGCCGACCCTGGACGACAAGGCGGAACTCGCGAAGATGGCCTCCGCCGAATTCCACCATTTCGAGAGGCTGCGCGACCGGCTCGGCGAAATCGACGCCGATCCCACGGGCGCCATGGACCCCTTCGCCGCCGCGCTGGACGACTTCCACCGCCAGACCGCGCCGTCGGACTGGCTGGAGGGCCTGGTCAAGGCGTATGTGGGCGACTCGATCGCCAGTGACTTCTACCGCGAGGTCGCCGCGCGGCTGGACTCCGACACCCGCGGTCTGGTGCTCGCTGTGCTCGATGACACAGGCCACGGCAATTTCGCCGTCGAGAAGGTCCGGGCGGCGATCGAGGCCGAGCCGAGGGTCGGCGGGCGCCTCGCGCTGTGGGCGCGGCGGCTGATGGGCGAGGCGCTGTCGCAGGCGCAGCGTGTGGTGGCCGACCGCGACGCGCTCTCGACGATGCTGGTGGGCGGGGTCGCGGACGGGTTCGACCTGGCCGAGGTCGGCCGGATGTTCTCGCGCATCACCGAGGCGCACACCAAGCGGATGGCGGCGCTGGGGCTGGCGGCCTGAGGCTTCTCTGTCTGAGGCGGTCCGCCCGCGGCCGGGGCGTCAGGAAGGCATCGGCCGGCGCAGACCGTGGCCCGCGGGGCGGAGCAGCAGTGAGAGCAGGACCGCCCCGACGGCCACCGCGCCGATCAGCGTCGCGACCGCATGACCGGGGCCGAGCGCCGCGTGCGTGAGCACCGCGCCGAACAGGGAGCCCAGGGATCCCGCGGCGAGCACGAGGCGGCGGGACGGGAGGCGGTGGGGCAGTCGCTGGAGAGCGGCCCAGGAGGCACCGAGTCCGAGCAGGATCGCACCGAGAGCTTCCAAGATCACTGCTGTTCACCTCACGAGGCGCGGCGGGCAATTCGGTCGTAGCCCGGTCTACCCGGAGTGTGCGCGGAGCAACCCTCCGCGATCCGAAGAGACGACGAAGGAGTGGCCCGGCGGGAGATCCCGCCGGGCCACTCCTTCGTCGCCGTGGTGCTGTTCGGTCGGACTTGGCCGCCTAGAGAGTGCCGAAGCCCACTCGTCGTGTCGTCGGCTCGCCGATCTCCACGTACGCGATCCGTTCGGCCGGTACGAGCACCTTCCGCCCCTTCTCGTCCGTGAGGCTGAGCAGCTTCGCCTTGCCGGCGAGTGCGTCGCCGACGGCGCTCTCGACCTCCTCGGCGGACTGCCCGCTCTCCAGAACGATCTCGCGGGGCGTGTGCTGCACGCCGATCTTGACCTCCACCGCTATGTCCCTCCGAACGGTCGGTGCGTTGCGCGGTCAACCGCGCGGTACCCAGCACACATTAGCCCGGCGGGACGATGCTCAGGACGGTGGCGGGGCACGCCCGCAGCGAACACGGACCGGGTCAGGCGCCCGGGTGCTGCTCGCTGCCGTGCAGCGGGAATCCGGCGATGCCGCGCCAGGCAAGCGACGTGAGAAGTTCCACGGCCTTGTCGCGGGGGATGACCGATTCGCTGGAGAGCCAGTAGCGGGCCACCACCTGGGAGACACCGCCGAGCCCGACGGCCAGCATCATGGACTCCTCCTTGGACAGGCCCGTGTCCGAGGCGATCACGTCGGAGATCGCCTCCGCGCACTGGAGCGCGACCCGGTCGACGCGCTCGCGCACGGCCGGCTCGTTCGTCAGGTCGGACTCGAAGACCAGCCGGAACGCGCCGCCCTCGTCCTCGACGTAGGCGAAGTACGCGTCCATCGTGGCCGCGACCCGGAGCTTGTTGTCCGTCGTCGACGCCAGTGCCGTGCGCACCGCGTGCAGCAGGGCCTCGCAGTGCTGGTCGAGCAGCGCCAGGTAGAGGTCCAGCTTTCCGGGGAAGTGCTGATAGAGGACGGGCTTGCTGACTCCGGCCCGCTCCGCGATGTCGTCCATCGCCGCGGCGTGGTACCCCTGTGCGACGAAGACTTCCTGAGCCGCGCCCAGAAGCTGATTGCGTCGAGCGCGGCGTGGCAGGCGCGTGCCTCGCGGGCGCGCCGCCTCGGTCTGCTCTATGGCTGTCACGCCGCCTCCCAGAATCGTTTCCGTGCGCGCTGTGCGCCGCCTTGCCATCGTACTTTTGGGTATCCCGGCTGTGCGTGGTCAGGTCGCAGAATTTCACGGACCGGACGGTCGGGGGCCGGATATCCGCCTGGCCTCGTATGCGGCGACGGAGAAAAGTATCCAATGCTGACAAAAGGCGAACCCGGTCCTGAGTACTCGCTCAGCGGTAGTCGTCCTCGTCGAGGGAGACGATACGCGCCTGTTCGGCGGCGTCCGCCTCGTCGGCCTCGGTCGTATCGAGGGGGGCGGGTGGATCGTCGCCCTCCGGCCGCACGTCCCGATGCTGCTCGGCGGCGTCGGCCTCCGGGGTCTCCTCGTCGATTTCATCGAGTTCACGGGAATCCGTCCCGGCGGTCCGATCTTCCTCGCCGGTGTCGTTCGGGAATGTGTCCGGGCCGTTCGGGTCCGCCGGCATGGGGCGCCCTTTCCTTCTCCGGTCGTCTTCCGTCTTCCATTCGCGAAATGAGACGAATGGCAACGCCTACTTACGAGGGTAGGAGGTCCGCACCCGTGGCGCTACGCGTCCTGTGACGGTGAACACGCGAACCGGCGCGTGATCGTCTCGTAACATTGCCCGCATGTCTTCGACCGAGCTGCCGGAAACCCTCGCCGCCGCCGTCCCGCGCGTGAGTACCGTCCGGGTCGCCGAAGGTGAGCGGCTGCGTACGGTGGCCCTGCCGGGGCTGACCCTGAACGTGCGCTCACGGCCCCCGACGCGTGCCGGACTGCCGCGCGCCCTGTACGTGCACGGCCTCGGCGGCTCCTCGCAGAACTGGTCCGACCTGATGCCGCTGCTGGCCGACGTGGTCGACGGCGAGGCGGTCGACCTGCCCGGCTTCGGGGACTCCCCGCCGCCGGAGGACCGCAACTACTCGCTCACCGCCCACGCGCGGGCCGTGATCCGGCTCCTCGACGCGAGCGGCCGCGGCGCGGTGCATCTCCTCGGCAACTCCCTGGGCGGCGCCGTCGCGACCCGGATCGCCGCCGCCCGCCCCGACCTGGTGAGCACCCTCACCCTCGTCTCACCCGCGCTCCCCGAGATCCGCGTGCAGCGCAACGCCCTGCCGACCGCCCTGCTGGCCGTGCCCGGCGTCGCCGCGCTGTTCGGACGGATGACCCGCGAGTGGACGGCCGAGCAGCGCACTCGCGGGGTGATGGCGCTCTGTTACGGAGACCCCGGCCGGGTCTCGGAGGAAGGGCTGCGGCACGCCGTGGAGGAGATGGAGCGGCGGCAGGGTCTTCCGTACTTCTGGGAAGCGATGACCCGCTCCGCGCGGGGCATCGTCGACGCGTACACCCTCGGGGGGCAGCAGGGGCTGTGGCGGCAGGCCGAGCGGGTCCTCGCGCCGACGCTGCTCGTCTACGGAGGGCGGGATCAGCTTGTTTCGTACCGAATGGCACGAAAGGCGTCCGCCGTTTTCCGGGATTCGCGGCTCCTGACGCTTCCGGACGCCGGTCATGTTGCCATGATGGAGTACCCCGAGGTGGTCGCCGAGGCCGCGCGCGGTCTCATCCGGGAGTCCGACGCGGCGACGGGTGGGTCGCGGGGTGAGACGAACGACCGTGCCGACCGTAGCTACGGTAGAGGCGGCGCGGTCGTGAGTGCGGGCGACGGCGGCGGCAACGACAGCGACAACGACAGTGGCGGGAGCTGATCCTGGGCGTGGGACGACACAGCCGTAAAGGCCCCGCACCGCAGGGATCCGACAGCAAGAAGCGGGCCTCCACCGGAAGCGGCCCACCGGCCGGCCGGCGGGACGTGCCCGCCGCCCCGTCTCCCGGCGGACGGGACCATGCCGCCCCACCGCCGTACGGCACCCCCGCGCACGGCGTGCCGCAGGTGCGCGGCGGACATCCCGAGCACCGCGAGCCGGGCGGCGGCTGGGGTCAGCAGCGCTACGGGGACGGGCAGGCCGGCGGATCGCCGGGGCCCCGGCACCCACAGCAGCCGCAGGGCCGGCAGCCGCGCCCGGCGCCGGCCGGACAGCGCCAAGTGCCGGGACCACGCCGTGAGTTCATCGACGCCTTCGACGCGCCGCCCTCTCGTCACGGATCCGCCGCCGACGGTACGGACGTCGACTCCGCGCGCTGGCGGCCCGATCCGTACGCTCCCGTCACCGACTGGGACGACGAGAACAGCCGGCCCCGTGTGGGCTCCGCCGACGGCTCGGGCCGCGGCTTCGACCACGACGACGGTGAGGCCGCTCCGGACGCCGACGGCGACGGGGAGCGGCCCGCCAAGGGCGCTCTCGGCCGCACCTTCACCGGGATCGCCGCGGCGGCCGTGACCACGGTGCTCGTCGTCGTGGTGGCCGGTCAGGTCACCGACCGCGGGGAACAACGGGCCGGCGCGCAGCCCTCCGGCGGACTCGCCCGCGACGGCGAGGGCGCCGCCTCGCGCTCGGACGGCAGGCCGACACCGAAGGAGTCCGCCGCCGACGCCCCGGCGCTGCCGCCCACCTACAACCAGTTGATGACCAGGCAGTTCCCGCTGGCCGCCGACCTCAAGGGCTCGGGCGAGTTCGAGGCGGTGCCCGGACTGGCGAAGGCGCCCGGCGAGGGCCGCAAGATCCGCTACCGGATCGATGTCGAGAAGGGCCTCGGCCTCGACCGGAACCTGTTCGCCGACGCCGTGCAGAAGACCCTCAACGACGACCGGAGCTGGGCCCACGACGGGGCCATGACCTTCGAGCGGATCGCCAGTGGCTCGCCCGACTTCGTGATAACCCTCGCCAGTCCCGGGACCACGGCCGAGTGGTGCGCCAAGTCCGGACTGGACACCACCGTCGACAACGTGTCCTGCGACTCCGCCGCGACCGACCGCGTCATGATCAACGCGTTCCGCTGGGCGCAGGGGGCCAAGACGTACGGCCCCAAGGCGATGCTCGCCTACCGGCAGATGCTGATCAACCACGAGATCGGGCACCGGCTCGGGCACGACCACGTGAGCTGCCGGACGCCGGGCTCGCTCGCCCCGGTGATGCAGCAGCAGACCAAGACGCTGGAGCTCGACGGCGTCAAGTGCAAGCCCAACCCCTGGGTGTTCCCCGGCAGTTGAGGCATCGGCCGCAGCTTTACGCAGCGTGACCGAATGATCCCTTATCGCGACAGAACGCTATCGCGGTGGGAAAGTTACGTGCATTCACCCCTTCTGGTGGTGCGACGGACAACCGTCCGCCGTTCCACCGTCATGTCCGCTTACGGTCGTCCCGCTGCGAGTCGTCGATCCAACGGCGGCTTCCCACAAGGCGGATCGGGGGTGTGCTCGTGCGGATCGGACTGCTTACGGACGGTGGCTACCCGTACGCGACGGGTGAGTCCAGGCTGTGGTGCGACCGGCTCGTGCGCGGGCTCGCACAGCACGAGTTCGACATCTACGCCCTCAGTCGCAGTGCCCAGCAGGAGGGCACCGGCTGGATCCAGCTGCCGCCCTCCGTGCGGCGGGTGCGTACCTTGGCGCTCTGGTCCGCGCAGGGCGACGGGAGGGCGTACGGTCGGCGCGAACGACGGCGCTTCGTGGGGCACTTCGGGGATCTGATCACCGCCGTCTGCGCACCGGACGCGGGAGCCGCGGAGGGCGCGGACGGCGACGACGCGCACCGCGCGGACGTCTTCGCCGAAGGGCTGTACGGGCTCGCCGAGCTGGCGCACGAGCACGGCGGGCTCTCCACGGCCCTACGCTCGGAGGCCGCCGTACGGATCCTGGAGACCGCCTGCCACGCCCCCGGCGCGCGCCGGAGCGTGCGCGGCGCCACCGTCCCGGACTACCTGGTCCTCGCCGACCAGTTGGAACGTGCCCTGCGCCCGCTCTCCCCCGACTGGTACGACGACGACGGCCTCGGCGGCGTCGACCTCTGTCACGCGACGACGGGTGGCTCCGCCGCCCTGCCGGGGCTTGTGGCCAAACGCTTCTTCGGTGTGCCGCTGCTGGTCACCGAGTACGGCGTCCAGCTCCGCGCCCACTACCTGGCCGCCGGACCCGGCGGTGACGCGACCCTGCGCGCGCCGGTACGCGCCCTGCTCGCGGCCTTCCAGGGCCGGCTCGCCGCCGAGGTCTACCGCCGGGCCGCCGTCATCACCCCCGGCAACACCCACGCCAGACGCTGGCAGGAGCGCTGCGGGGCCGACCGCGCCAAACTGCGCACCGTCTACCCCGGCATGGAGACGGAGCGCTTCGCGGCGCTGGGCGAACGCCACGAGAGCGGCGGGGCCGGCGCGGGCGGTGACGGCGGCGATCCGAACGCGCTGGTCTGGGTCGGCCGGATCGAACCCGCCAAGGACCTGATCTCCCTGCTGCACGCCTTCGCCGACATCCGTAAGGAGGAGCCCGACGCGCGTCTGAGGATCATCGGCGCCGCCGCACAGGGCGCGGAGGCGACGGCGTATCTCGCCCACTGCCGCGCGCTGGCCGCCCAGTTGTTCCCCGACGAGGCCACCGACGCGCACGCCGTGGGAGACAACTGCGTCTCCTTCGAGGAGGTCGGCGGGCCCGCCGCGCCGGAACTCGTGGACGCGTACGCGGCGGGCGGGGTGGTCGTCCTGTCCAGCATCGTCGAGGGCTTCCCGGTCAGCCTGGTCGAAGCGATGTTCTGCGGGCGCGCGACGGTCTCCACCGATGTCGGCGCGGTCGTCGAAGTCATCGGAGGCACCGGGCTCGTGGTGCCCCCGCGGAATCCGCGGGCGCTCGCCGACGCCTGTCTCGCGCTGTTGCGCGACCCGGAGCGGCGCGAACGGCTGGGCGCCGCCGCGCGGGCCCGCGCGCTCGAACTGTTCACCGTCGAGCAGAATCTGGCGGCGTTCCGCGCCATCTACCTGGAGCTGATCTCGCACGCCCCGGTCCGGCGCCCGGCCGAGACCGTGGACGCGCACGGCGAGCCGCTGCCGTTCGCCAACCCGGCGGAGGCGTACGTACCCGGCCACTGGACCGCCGGGCAGGCCAGGACCGTACCGATGCCGCCCCCCGTACCGATGGTGCCCCCGGTATCGATGCCGCTGCCCCCGCACACGACCGGGCCCGCGCCCTTCTTGGCGACGGCACGGACGTCGCGTCCCGCGGAGGCGGTCGGTGTGGGCGCCGGACAGGCACTGGGGGAGAACGATGGCTGACGCGGGCACCACACCCGCGGGAACCGCCCGGCCCGCGCGGCGACGGGGACCGGCCGACCCCGTAAGGACGCTGATGCACAGCCATCGCGAACTGTGCGAGCGTGCCGTCGACCCGCTGGAGATCGCCGCCGGTCTGGAGGCGCACGGCGTCACCGACCGGGCCGCCGCGCGCTTCCGGCACCGGGACGTCTTCTCCCTCGCCGAGGAGCTGTACGCGCGCGTGCCGCGCGCCGCGGACACCGACTCCGCCGACGCCACCACGCCGTATCCGGCTCGTTTTGGCGGTCCGTGCGCCGGGTGGGCGCTGCGCACCCTGCTCCCGGGCGCCGTGTGCGCCGTCGCCGTGGTCGCCCTGCGCCCCACCGAAGGCGGCGTCGGCGGGGGAGTGCGATCCGCGATAGGCGTGGCGGGGGCCGTCGCCCTCGCCGCCGCGCTCACCGTCGCCCTCCGGCGCGGCCCGCTGCGCGTCGCCGCCCACACCGCGCGCGTCTCACGTCTGTGGGTGTGCTGGCTGCTGGCCTACGTCCTGTACGGCGACGGACTGCCGCGCCTGTCCGGCGGCGGTCCGCTCGGGGCCCCGCCCCTCACCGACGCGGCGGCGCCGCTCCTGGCCCTGGCGTTCGCCGTGGCCCCCGCGGCCTGGTGCGCCCATCTGCTCTCCCTACAGGCGCGGCGCGGGCTCGCCGACAGCCGCGGGCTGGCCGAGTTCGCCGCCCGGACCCGGCCACCGCTGCTGGGTCTGCTCGCGCTGTACGTCCTCACACTGACCGCCCTGGCCGTCCTCGCCGAACTCGTCATCGGCGGCGACCGGGGCGCGAGCGCCGGTCGCCCCGTCGCGACGGTCGCCGTCGGCGCTCTGCTGTTCCTCGCCCGGCTGCTCACCGTCCACGGCTTCCCGAAGGCCGCGGCGACCGGTCTCGTCACCGCCTGCGCCGTCGAGGCGTCGGTCCTCGTCCTCGCGACGGCGGGCCGCGTCCCCGGCCTCGAATCCGTCTCCGCCCCCGTCCGGGCCGTCGTCGACGCCGGGGGAGCCGGCGCCGTACCGGCCGTCGCCTGCGGCGCAGCCGCGCTCGGCCTGCTGATCCACGCCACCGTCGTCCTGCCCCGGGCCTCGGCCCACACCTGACCGGCGGACCACTACCTCCGGCGTACACCCCCGGACCCCACAGACCTCCCGCGGAGCCGACGCCGCGGGCGTAACCCGAAGCACACCGCAACACCCTCTAAGGAGACGACAGAACATGACCCGTCAACCCTCAGCACCGACACGTCGGAACCAAGGGGCCGCGCGATGAGGGTCCTCCTGCTCGGTGCCAACGGTTTCCTCGGGCGCTTCGTCGCCGACCGGCTGCTCGCCGATCCCGCCGTCCATCTGACGGCACTCGGGCGCGGCGACGACGCCGACGTACGGTTCGACCTCGCCGGCGGCAGTCCCGGAGCCCTCACCCGCTTCCTGGACGCCGTCCACCCCGGAGTCGTCATCAACTGCGCGGGCGCCACCCGGGGCGGTGCCCGTGACCTGACCCGGCACAACACCGTCGCCGTCGCCACCGTCTGCGAGGCGCTGCGCCGCAGCGGCTGCGGCGCCCGTCTGGTCCAGCTCGGCTGCTCCTCCGAGTACGGGCCCTCCCAGCCCGGCTCGTCCACCGCCGAGGACGCGGTGCCCCGGCCCGGCGGCCCGTACGGCGTGAGCAAGCTGGCCGCCAGCGAGCTGGTGCTCGGCGCCGGGCTCGACGCCGTCGTCCTCCGGGTCTTCTCGCCCGTCGGCCCCGGCACGCCAGCGGGCTCCCCGCTCGGCAGGCTCGCCGAGGCCATGCGCCGCGCCATGCAGTCCGGCGACGGCGAGCTGAAGCTCGGCGGCCTCGGCGTACAGCGTGACTTCGTCGACGTGCGGGACGTGGCCCGCGCGGTGCACGCCGCCTCGCTCTCGGCGGCGCAGGGCGTCGTCAACATCGGGACGGGGCGCGCGGTCCGGCTCAGGGACGCCGCCGCCGTCCTCGCCAGGGTCGCCGGATACGGCGGCGCCCTGCACGAACTGGACGCGCCCACCGGCCCCCAGCGCCCCGTGCACGCCACCCTCGGCCCGCCGCGCGCAGAGCACCCGGCGGAGCAGCTGGGCGCCGGCCCGTTCCCGTACCCCGACGGCTGCGGCGGCTGGCAGCAGGCCGACGTCCGCACCGCGCGCGACCGGCTCGGCTGGCGGCCCCGTATCAATCTGGAGGAGTCGCTCGCCGACATCTGGATGGAGGCGGCATGTCGCATGTGACGACCACCGGAGGCAGCCTGTCGGCCACCGGGGCCGCCCGGCTGGGCTTCGGTGTCCCCGGTTACGCGCATCCGCTGCTCGCCCCGGTCGAGTGGGCGGAACTGACGCGCCCCGGCACGCCGTTGCACTGGGCCGTGCTCGACGTCGCCAACGGGCCCGGCGCCATGCCGGACCCGCACTGTCTGGAAGCCGCGGGCCGGCTCAGGAACGCGGGCGTGCGGGTGCTCGGGCATCTCGATCTCGCGTACGGCGCGCGGAGCTTCGGCGAGACCGTCTCCGACGCGCACGACTTCCACGACTGGTACCGCGTCGACGGCTTCTACCTCGACCGGTGTCCGGCGGAGGCGTCGTACCTCCCCGACGTCAGGCGTACGGCGGCGACGCTCGACACGGTCGTCCACCGCGGGCATCTGGTCCTCGGCCACCGCACGCATCCGTACCCCGGATACGCCGAGATCGCCGACCAGTTGGTCACCTTCCGCGGGCCGTGGACCGACTATCGCTGGTCACAGGCGGCCGAGTGGACGGCGGACCATCCGCCCGAGCGGTTCGCGCATCTCGTCCACGGGGTGCCGCGCAGCCATCTCGACGAGGCGATGAGGATCGCGCGCTGGCAGGGCGCGGGGACGATCTTCTTCACCGACCGGAGCGATCACGACGACCGGACGGGACAGAACGGCCCATTCGCGGCCCTGCCCGGCTACTGGGACGAAATCGTCTCGCAGATCGGACCGGGTGTCTCGGAATGAGAAGTCGCGTGGCAGTGTTACTGAAGGAACAAACGTACTGACCAACCGACCAATCCCCTGTTGAGGTCCCTGTGTCGCTGCCACCCCTGGTCGAGCCCGCTGCCGAGCTCACCGTCGACGAGGTCCGCAGGTACTCCCGTCACCTGATCATCCCGGACGTCGGGATGGACGGGCAGAAGCGGCTGAAGAACGCGAAGGTGCTCGTCGTCGGCGCCGGCGGGCTCGGCTCGCCCGCGCTGATGTATCTGGCCGCGGCCGGTGTCGGAACGCTCGGCATCGTGGAGTTCGACGAGGTCGACGAGTCGAATCTCCAGCGGCAGATCATCCACAGCCAGGCGGACATCGGCCGCTCCAAGGCCGCTTCCGCGCGTGACTCCGTCCTCGGCATCAACCCGCTGGTGAAGGTCGTCCTTCACGAGGAGCGGCTCGAGTCCGAGAACGTCATGGAGATCTTCTCCCAGTACGACCTGATCGTGGACGGCACGGACAACTTCGCCACCCGCTATCTGGTCAACGACGCGTGTGTGCTGCTGGGCAAGCCGTACGTATGGGGCTCGATCTACCGTTTCGACGGTCAGGCGAGCGTCTTCTGGTCCGAGCACGGTCCCTGCTACCGCTGCCTCTACCCCGAGCCGCCGCCGCCCGGCATGGTTCCGAGCTGCGCCGAGGGCGGCGTTCTCGGCGTCCTGTGCGCGTCGATCGGGTCCATCCAGGTCAACGAGGCGATCAAGCTCCTCGCGGGCATCGGGGAGCCGCTGCTCGGCCGTCTGATGATCTATGACGCGCTGGAGATGCAGTACCGCCAGGTCAAGGTCCGCAAGGACCCCGACTGCGCGGTCTGCGGCGAGAACCCGACCGTCACCGAACTCATCGACTACGAGGCCTTCTGCGGCGTCGTGTCCGAGGAGGCGCAGGTGGCGGCGGCCGGTTCGACGATCACTCCCAAGCAGCTCAAGGAGTGGCTCGACGACGGCGAGAACATCGAACTCATCGATGTGCGGGAGCCGAACGAGTTCGAGATCGTCTCCATCCCGGGCGCCAAGCTGATCCCGAAGAACGAGTTCCTGATGGGGAACGCGCTCCAGGATCTGCCGCAGGACAAGAAAATCGTCTTGAACTGCAAGACGGGTGTCCGCAGTGCGGAGGTGCTCGCGGTGCTCAAGTCGGCTGGGTTCGCGGACGCCGTGCACGTCGGCGGCGGGGTTGTCGGCTGGGTCAACCAGATCGAGCCGGAGAAGCCGATCTACTGAGTGACGCTTCTGTGTAAGGAGGCCGGTCCACACCTCGCGTGGACCGGCCTCCTACGTACGCGGGGCGCCGGGGCCCGTCCAACTCACTTGCAGACCGTTCCGTTCTTCGGCACCCTGCCGTCCAGCAGATAGCCGTTGACGGCGTTCTGCACGCACGAACTGCCCCCGTTGTACGCGCCGTGGCCCTGGCCCTTGTACGTCAGCTCGACGCCGACGCCCTTGCCGAGCGCCTTCACCATCGCCCGCGCACCCTCGTACGGCGTCGCCGGGTCGCCGGTGTTGCCGATGACCAGGATCGGGGCCGCGCCCGGCGCGCCGACGTCGGGCTTGTCCCACTCGCCCGGCACCGGCCACTCGGAGCAGCCCAGCAGGCCCCAGCCGAGGAACTCGCCGAAGACCGGCGAGACCTCGCGGAATTCGGCGAGCTTGGCCTTCGTCTGCGCGAGCGTGTAGCGCTGTTTGGAGTCCACGCAGTTGACGGCCGCGTTGGCCGCCTGGATGTTGCTGTACCGGCCCTTCTCGTTGCGGCCGTTCATCGCGTCCGACAGGACCAGCAGAAGCGCGCCGCTGCCCCCGTCGGCCTCGTCCAGCCCCTGTTCGAGCAGCGGCCAGTACTCCTTCGAATAGAGCGCCTGGGCGATGCCGTTGGTGGCCTGCGTCTCGGTGAGCTTGCGGCCACCGAAGCCGTTGATCGGCTCCTTGTCGAGCCGGTCGAGCAGCCCGACGACGAAGTTCTCGATCTCCTGCGGGGTGCTGCCCGGCAGCGTGCACGCGTCGCCGCGGCTCACGCAGTCCTTCGCGAAGTTGGTGAGGGCGAGCTGGAAGCCCTTGGCCTGGCCGAGCGAGCCCTGTTCGGAGCTCTCGGTCGGGTCCACGACGGCGTCGAAGACGGTGCGGCCCACCGACTTCGGATACAAGTGGGCGTACACGCCGCCCAGTTCGGTGCCGTACGAGATGCCGAAGTAGTTCAGCTTGTCGTCGCCGAGGACCTGGCGCATCAGCTCCATGTCGCGTGCGGCGTTGACGGTGCCGACGTACGGGAGTTCCTTCCCGGACTTCCGCTCGCAGCCGCCCGCGTACCACTTGAGGCCGTCGACGTACGACTTCTCCTCGGCGCTGTCGTCCGGGGTCATGTCGCGGGCGTAGTACGCGTCGAGCTGCTTGTCGTCCTTGCACTCCACGGGCTCGCTGCGGCCGACACCGCGCGGGTCGAAACTGACCAGGTCGTAGCGGGTGCGCAGCTTCTCGTAGTCCTTGCCGAAGGAGGGCAGTCCGGTCACCCCGGAGCCGCCGGGCCCGCCGAAGTTGAAGACGAGCGAGCCGATGCGCTTGTCCGGGTCGCTCGTCTTCGCCCGGATCAGGGCCAGCGGGATCGTGGCGCCCTCGGGCTTCGCGTAGTCGAGCGGGGCGGTCATGGTGGCGCACTCCCACTTGGTGCCGCCGGGCAGCGGAGAGGGGGCCGTGCCGCCGCCCTCGGCCGCCGACGGGGTGGGGCACGTCTTCCAGTCCGGCTTCTGGGACGTCAGGTCCTCGGGCGCGGCGCTCTTGTCGGCCCTGTTCTGGCCGTCCTGGTCGTTCCGGCTGTTCTGCCCGCCCCGGTCGCCGCTGTCGGAGCCCGAGTCGGAGCCGGAGCATCCGGCGGCGGCGAGCAGCGTGGCGACAGCGACGGCGGTGACGGCGGTCGGCGCCGGGCGGCGACGCCGGGCGGGAGCGGTGGAGGCGGAGAAGAAGGACATCGGCATCCCCCCATGGTGCGTCGTGGCGGGGAGCGGCGCGCGGCCCGGGGGCCAGCCGGGTGGTGGCCCCGCTCGGGGACCGGTCTCAGAGGGCTCCCTTGCGGGTGAGGTGGCTGAAGCAGATCCACCCGGGCAGCACCGGCAGCCACAGCGTCAGCGTCCTGTACAGGAGCACCGCCGGGACCGCCACCTCGGAGGGCACGCCGCCGGTCACCACCAGACCGACGGTCAGCGCGGTCTCGACGGCTCCCACCCCGCCCGGTGTCGGAGCGGCCGATCCGAGCGCGTTGCCCGCCAGGAAGATGACGGCGACGCTCGCGTAGCTCAGCCCGTGATCGCCGTTGTCGAAGGCCCGCACGGAGGCGTCCAGACACATCACGAACAGACCGGTCAGCAGCAGCATGCCGCCGATGCCGGTGGCGAGTTTCATGGGCCGCTGGAGCACGTCGAGCATGCGCGGCACGACCCCGGCGAACAGCGAACGCAGCCGCGTCACCAGGAACTTGCGCAGGAACGGGATCGCGGTGACGACCAGCACCAGTACGGCGACCGTCAGCAGACCCGCGATCACCGTCCTCGACGGGGTGAGGGAGGCGGTCTTCTCCGTACCGGTGAGATAGCCGAAGAGGAGCAGCAGCAGGATGTGCGCGCCGAGGCCGAACAGCTGCGAGGCGCCGACGCTGGCCACGGCGAGCCCCGGTCGTACGCCCGCACGCTGCAGGAAACGGGTGTTGAGGGCCACTCCGCCGATCGCCGCCGGGGCGACGATCTTGACGAAGGACCCGGCGACCTGCGCGACGACCGTACGCAGGAAGCCCACCCGCTCCGGGACGAAGCCGAGCAGGCTCATCGCGGCGGCGAAGTAGCTGAGCGAGGAGAACAGGGCGGCCGCGGCCACCCAGCCCCAGTGGGCCTCCGCGACGACCGTGCCGAAGTCGATACCGGCGAGGCTCGACAGCAGGAAGTACGCGGCGACGGCGCCCGCGATGAAGCTGAAGAGGGTGCGTGGTCTGATCCGCTCAAGACGGACCGGCTCGACCGGTGCCTGCGGCCTGATGAGCAGTACCTGCGCACGGATCTGGGAGAGCAGGTCCTCCTCGCGCGCGCCCTCCTGCGCGTCGTCCAGCGCCCTCTTCTCGGCCTGCTTCTCGGCGCGCAGCGACTTGCGGGCCGCCCTGCGCTCGGCGTCCGTGACCGGTGCCTTCGCCTCCGACGTACGGGAGTGCTTGGCCGCCAGGGACGCCTGGAGCACCGCCTCGCGCTCGCGCTGGGACCGCTCACGGGCGAGTCGGCGCAGCGTCGCGCGCGTGGAGCGGCTGAGCGCGATCGGCTGGAGCAGCGGCAGACAGTCGGCGACGGTGTCGGGGCCGAGGACGTCCACGGCGGTGGCCACCGCGCGTTCGGCGCCGATCCGCAGTCCGACCGTGGTGAGGAGCTGCGCGATGTCCATCCGCAGCACCACGTCGCCCGCGGCGATCTCGCCGCCGCGCAGATCGGTGACGATCACCTGGCCGTCCCGGTCGACCAGCAGCGCGTCGCCGGTGAGCCTGCGATGGGCGATACGGCGCGACTGGAGCGCCTTGACCTGTTCCCAGGCACCGCGCACCAGCTCGTCGGTGATCTCGTCGTCCGCCAGCGAGTCCAGTGAGCGCCCGCCCATGTGCTCGTACACGAGGATGACGGCGTCGGGGCCGAGCTCCGAAGTGGCGATCAGCTTGGGCGCGTTGGCGCCGGCGGCGATGGCGGCGTACGCGAGGAGCGCCTCCTGCTCCAGGGCCTGGCGCAGGGAGGGGATCGAGCGGCGGGTGCTGATCGAGCGCAGGGTGAGGCGCCGCCAGACCCGGTAGAAGAAGCCCTGTGCCTGCTGTTCCCGGTCGACGACGGTGACGTCCAGCGGTGGGCCCTCGTCGAGCGTCACCAGATAGCGGCGGCCCCGTTCACCCTGCTCGGTGGAGTCGGCGGTGTCGTCGGGCTCGGCGCGCATCGCGCCGACGGGGCGGAATCCCACATGGCGAAGACCCGCCATCAGGGTCTGGCCGGTCGGCCGTACGTTCGGGGAGCCGACCGCGTAGAGCGTGCCGTACGCGACGGTCCATCCGATCAGCACGGTGAGGATGATCGAGAACGGTGTGGTGTAGCCGGCGACCAGCATCGCGAACGCGTCGAGCAGCAGCACCACCCACAGGACCACGCGCCAGCGCGGTCTGCGGGCCATCCCGACGGCCGTCATATAGGCGATGACGGGCGCGAGATAGCCGTGAACGGGGTCGGTGAGCCCTTCGCCGGGCTGCGCGCGCGTCAGCGCGTCCTGGATGGAACCGGGTGCCGCGCGGGCGACCCAGAGATCGGTGGCGAGCGTCACACCGTGCGCGAGGACGGCGGCGAGGACGCCGTCGGCGATGCGCAGGCCGTCGCGTTTGATCAGCCGCTCGATCGCGAACGCGACCGGGACGAGCAGCACGGCGATGCTGGAGATCAGGCCGGCGACCTTGACGAGCAGGTCGGGGGCCTGGCCGGTGCCCTTGCTGATGTCCTGTTCGAGACCGGACGTCGTGCCGTGGGCGAAGGCGGAGAGGCCGAGGACGATCGCGATGGCGAGGATGCCGATGAGCAGGCGCAGCAGGTCGGACGGGCGGTGCACGCGGGCGGCGAGCAGCGGTTCGTCTCCGGAGAGCGGGTCGGCGTGGCTGCCGGGGGGAACGACCCGGCGGGGCGTGCCGTCGGGGTCCGTGTCGGCTTCGGGCTTCACGTTGTCGTCGGCGGCCGGATCGGGGCGTGGCTCGGCCTCAGGGCTGCCCGCCACCGTCGGAGGCTGCACGCCCTGCTCCTTCGTCGAGTCCGTGTCTTCTTGATCTCGTATCACCGGTCACCGCCCGCACGATGGTGGCACGCCAGGGTGACAGAGGGGGGTATCAGGGTGCATTGAGGAACACCGCGCCGCGTGTGCGGGACATGCCGTCCGGCCGGGCCGAGCGGTCGGACCGACTGTCGGTGCCGTGCGGCAGGATGGGACGGATGCAGAGCGACGAGCCCGACGAGGCGTCCGGAGAACTGCCCGAGTACGCGGAGCGGGTGCTCGATGTCGCCGACCTGATCCCGCCGGGCCGGGTCATGGCGTACGGCGACGTGGCCGAGTGGCTGGGGGAGGGCGGCCCGCGCCAGGTCGGCCGCGCGATGGCGCTGTACGGCGGGGCCGTGCCCTGGTGGCGTGTGGTCCGCTCGGACGGTGTGCTGCTGGCCGGTCACGAGCTGCGGGCCCTGGCCCACTACCGCGAGGAGGGCACCCCGCTGCGGGAGGCGTCGCGCGCCTGCGAGGGGCATCTGCCGCGCCTCGATATGAAACGGGCGCGATGGGACGGCCGACCACCGGAAACGGGCGCTGATACGGGCGATGCTGCTCACATCTGACAGTTTGTGACATTCCGGCGCGTCGCGGGAGGTCCTGCGAGTCCCCTGGGGACCGTACGGATGACGACTCGACACGGCGATCGAGGAGACTGCCGCGACCGCGGTGACTGTGAAGGCCGCCGGACCGGCGGGCGGACTCCCCGCCTCCGCGCCGTCCCACGGCGTAGCCTCGTCAGCTCGCGGCACACACACCCCAGAAAGCCCCGTCACCACCAGCACCCCCTCCAGGACCGGCGATCCACGTGAGCTCCTCCTCTTTCACCGGGCGTACCCCGCACCGTCGGGTACGGCAGCGGACCTCCGGTGCGTACCGACTGGTGCGTACGACGCCCGCTCCGGCGGATCCTCCTGTGCTGGACGCAGCGCAACGTCCGGTGGTTGACCACGACCGCGGACCGCTGCTCGTCCTGGCGGGTCCCGGCACGGGGAAAACGACGACGCTGGTCGAGAGTGTCGCCGCGCGGGTCGCGCGCGGCCTCGATCCGGAACGGATGCTCGTCCTCACCTTCAGCCGCAAGGCGGCGGTCGAACTGCGCGACCGTACGGCGGTCCGGCTGGGCGGTGCGCAGGGGCCGCAGGCGACCACGTTCCACTCATTCTGTTACGCCCTGATCCGCGCCCATCAGGAGGCCGACCTCTTCACGGAGCCGCTGCGGCTGCTGTCGGGACCGGAGCAGGACGTCGCCGTACGGGAACTGCTCTCCGGCCAGCTCGACCTGGAGCGCGAGGGGCTGGCGCACATCCGCTGGCCCGACGAGCTGCGGGCCTGCCTCACCACGCGCGGCTTCGCCGACGAGGTGCGTGCGGTGCTCGCCCGCAGCCGTGAGCTGGGACTCGGCCCGGACTCCCTGTCCGTCTTCGCGCGGCGGACGGGGCGCCCCGACTGGACGGCGGCGGCGTCCTTCCTCGCCCAGTATCTCGACGTCCTGGACATGCAGGGCGTCCTCGACTACGCGGAACTGGTCCACCGCGCCGTGCTGCTCGCGGAACGGCCGGAGGTCGCCGAGCGGCTGGCCGACCGGTACGACGCGGTCTTCGTCGACGAGTACCAGGACACGGACCCGGCGCAGGTCCGACTGCTCAAGGCGCTCGCCGGGCACGGCCGGACGCTGGTGGCCTTCGGTGACCCGGACCAGTCGATCTACGCCTTCCGGGGCGCCGACGTGAACGGCATCCTCGACTTCCCCGACGCCTTCCCGCGCGCCGACGGCCGTCCGGCCCCGGTGGAGGTCCTGACGACCTCCCGGCGCGCCGGAGCCGATCTGCTCGCCGCGACCCGGCTGCTCACCCGCCGGATGCCGCTCAACCGGCTCCCGGCGGAGAAGGTGCGGGCACACCGCGAGCTGGCGGCGGTCCGCGAGGGCGGCCGCGTCGAGACGTACACCTACCCGACCGCATCGACCGAGCTGGAGAACATCGCCGACATCCTGCGGCGCGCGCATCTTGAGGAAGGCGTGCCGTGGCGCGAGATGGCGGTGCTGGTACGGGCCGGGGGCCGGACCATCCCCGCTGTACGCAGGGCCCTGACCTCGGCGGGCGTTCCGCTGGAGATCGACGGCGACGATGTGCCGCTGCGCCACGAACCGGCGGTGTCGCCGCTGCTGACGGCGCTGCGCGCGGTCGCGACGGCGGCGGTGAGGCCGGCGCACGGCGAGGCGGAGACAGGGGCCGAGGGCGAGGTCGAGCCCGGGGCCGGGGCCCTGGAGGAGACCGTCGGCACCGACGAGACCGGCACGGAGAGCGACAGCGGGGTCGAGAGCGACTGGCTCGACGTCGAGACCGCGCTCACGCTGCTCACCTCGCCCCTCGGCGGTATGGACACCGCCGACCTCCGCCGTCTCGGCCGGGCGCTGCGCGACGAGGAGCGGGCCGCCGGCAACCGGGTACCACCACCCTCCGACAAGCTGATGGCCCGCGCCCTCGCCGAACCGCAGCGGCTCGTCACACACGACCCCGCCCACGCGCGCGGCGCGCAGCGGCTCGGCGCGCTCCTCGCGAAGGCGCGTGACCTGCTCGCGGGCGGCGGTACCGCCGAGGAGGCGCTGTGGGAGCTGTGGGACGGCACCCCCTGGCCGGCACGGCTTGAGCGCTCCGCACTGCGGGGCGGCGCCGCCGGCCGTAACGCGGACCGCGACCTGGACGCGGTGTGCGCCCTGTTCGACGCCGCAGCCCGGGCCGAGGAACGTACCGGCGGGCGCGGCGCCCTGAACTTCCTTGAGGAGATCGACGCGCAGGACATCGCCGCCGACACGCTCAGCGGCAGGGCCGTACGGCCCGACGCCGTCCGCCTCATGACCGCGCACCGCTCCAAGGGCCTGGAGTGGCGGCTCGTCGTCGTCGCGGGAGTCCAGGAGGGGCTGTGGCCCGACCTCCGGCGGCGCGGCTCTCTTCTGGAGGCGGACAGGATCGGCCGTGACGGCCTGGCCGAACCCCTCACTCCCGGCGCCCTCCTCACAGAGGAGCGACGCCTCTTCTACGTGGCGGCGACCCGCGCCCGCGAACGGCTCGTCGTCACGGCGGTCAGGGCTCCCGCCGACGACGGCGACCAGCCGTCCCGTTTCCTCACCGAACTGGGCGCCGATCCCAGGGACGTCACCGGCCGGCCACGCCGTCCGCTCGCCGTCGCCGCGCTCGTCGCCGAGCTGCGCGCCACGACCGTCGACCCGCAGGCGGCGCCCGCGCTGCGCGACGCGGCGGCCCGCCGGCTCGCCCGGCTCGCCGCGCTCAGCGACGAGGAGGGCCAGCCGCTGGTCCCCGCCGCCCACCCGCACCGCTGGTGGGGCCTGTACGAGCCGACGCACAGCGCCGTGCCCCTGCGTGACAGGGACCAGCCCGTCGCGCTCTCCGGCAGTGCGCTGGACCAGCTCGCCAACACCTGTGCGCTCCAGTGGTTCCTCGGGCGGGAGGTCAAGGCGGACGAGCTGCCCACCGCCGCCCAGGGGTTCGGCAACGTCGTCCATGTCCTGGCCGACGAGGTGGCCTCCGGCCGTACCCCCGCCGACCTCGCCGTCCTCATGGAGCGCCTGGACTCCGTCTGGGACTCGCTCGCCTTCGACGCGCCCTGGAAGTCCCAGCAGGAGAAGCAGCACGCGCGCGTGGCGCTGGAACGCTTCCTGCGCTGGCACGTGATGGACCGCGCCGGGCGCACACCGGCGGCCACCGAGCACGCCTTCGACGTCACCCTTGAGGCCGGTGCCTACGAAGTACGCATCCGGGGCTCCATGGACCGCGTGGAGCAGGACGCCCAGGGGCGCGCCTACGTCGTCGACTTCAAGACCGGGAAAGCGACTCCTACCAAGGAGGAGGTCGCGCACCACCCGCAGCTCGCCGTGTACCAGCTCGCCGTGGGGGAGGGCGCGGTGGACGAGGTCTTCGACGGGCGGCGGCCGGAGGCGGGCGGCGCCGAACTCGTACAACTTCGGCAGGCGGCGCCCAAGAAGGAGGGCGGCGAGAACCTGCCCAGGATCCAGGCGCAGGAGCCGCTCGCGGGCGAGTGGGTCGGCGATCTGCTCGCGACGGCGGCCGGGCGTGTACTGGACGAACGCTTCACACCGAGCACCGGCCAGCACTGCGCGCACTGTTCCTTCCGCGCGTCCTGCAGCGCGCGACCGGAGGGCCGGCAGATCGTGGAGTGAGTGCCCCTCCCGTATGAATCCCCTCGTGCACATGCACCCTTCACGGCTCCTCGTGCGACCGGAAGGGGAACGGCACGTCAGGCACGGATCGCGAGACGTGCCGGACGCGCCGGACGTGGCGGATGTGCCAGATGTGCGAGGAGAGACAACAGATGACCGCGATCAAACGGAAGTTCCTGATGCCGGCGCTGATGAGCGCGATCACGGCGGCCGCGCTGGCGAGTTGTTCCACCGGCGGTGCCACCGAGGTGACGGAGGGTGCGGTCGCCACGGACGCCGCCGGGGCCGCCGCGAAGCAGGCGGCTGCGCCGTCGACGGGCGCGCCGTCGGCCGGTCCGTTCGCGGGCCTCGACGCCGCGCGGATCGCCCAGGAGGCCCTGGCGGCGACCAGGGGCGCGAGGTCCCTGCGGCTGACGGCGGAGGGCACGAACGACGGCCGCCTCCTCAAGGTCGACTTCTCCCTCGACGAGCGCGGCACCTGCACGGGAGGTCTGCGCCGTGACGACAGCGAGGCCGAGTTCACCGTGCTGGACGGCGTCACGTATCTCAAGGGGGACGACGAATTCTGGCGGGCCGTCAGCGCAGGCGGGAATCCGGACGGCCGCAGCGCCGACCCCGGCCCGGGCACCGACCCGAGCGCGAGTGCCGGAACCGGCGGCGTCGACCAACTGGTCGAACTGCTCCGCGGCAAGTGGCTGAAGATCCCGGCCGGCGAGGAGGTCGCCGGGCGCGCGCTGGGCGGCGCCTGCGATCTGGACGCGATGCTCAACCGTCTGGACACCGCGGGGGCGAAGGGACTGACCAGGGGCGCCGCCGCCGAGGTCGACGGCCGAAAGGCGGTGACCCTGGTGAAGCGGCAGGACGGTGTGACGAGCACGACGTTCGTCGCGGCCGAGGGCGCGCCGTATCTGCTGAGGTCGGTCAGCGAGGGCGGCGCGGCCCCCGGCACGGTCCTCTTCCGGGACTTCGGAGTACCCGTCAGCGCGACGGCACCGCCCGCCGCCGAAGTCGTCGACCTGCGAGACACCCAGCCGTAGGAGGGCCCCGGCCCCGGGGGCGCGGGGACCACCGACGACGGTGACGTCCGGCACCCGACAGCCGTGACGTCCCGTTCTGCCGGATACGTCCGTCGTTCTCCTGTCAGTGGTCCCCGATAGCCTCTCTGAAGTGTCCGCTCGTATCACCGACCCCGCGCAGCTCAACGAACTCCTCGGCATTCCGTTCACCCCGGAGCAGACGGCGTGCATCACCGCACCGCCCGCCCCGCAGGTGATCGTGGCCGGCGCGGGCTCCGGCAAGACGACGGTGATGGCCGCGCGCGTGGTGTGGCTCGTGGGCACCGGCCAGGTGGCTCCCGAGCAGGTCCTCGGCCTCACCTTCACCAACAAGGCGGCGGGTGAACTGGCCGAGCGGGTCCGCAAGGCGCTCGTACGGGCCGGGGTGACCGATCCCGACCTGCTCGACCAGGAGAACCCTCCGGGCGAGCCACGCATCTCCACCTACCACGCGTTCGCCGGACAGCTCCTCACCGACCACGGCCTGCGGATCGGGCTGGAGCCGACCGCCCGCCTGCTGGCGGACGCCACCCGCTACCAACTCGCCGCGCGGGTGCTGAAGGAGGCCCCCGGCCCGTATCCCGCCCTGACCAGGTCGTTCCCCGCCCTGGTCGGCGACCTGCTGGCGCTCGACGCCGAACTCGCCGAACATCTCGTCCCCACCGGTGAACTCGCCGCGTACGACACCGAACTGCTGCGCACCCTCGAAGGCGTCCGGCTCAGCAACGCCGACCTGCGCAAGGTGCCCGAGACCGCCGGCGCCCGCCGCGAACTGCTCGATCTGGTGGGGCGGTACCGCGCGGCCAAGAGCTCCCGCGACCTGCTCGACTTCGGCGACCAGATCGCGCTCTCGGCCGAACTGGCCCTCACCCGGCCCGAGGTCGGCCGTATTCTGCGCGACGAGTTCCGTGTCGTGCTGCTCGACGAGTACCAGGACACGTCGGTCGCCCAACGCCTGCTCCTGTCGGGCCTCTTCGGCTCCGGCACCGGCCACGCGGTGACGGCCGTCGGAGACCCCTGCCAGGCGATCTACGGCTGGCGCGGCGCCTCCGTCGCCAACCTGGACGACTTCCCCGCCCACTTCCCGTACGGCGACGGCACCCCGGCCGCCCGCTTCTCGCTCAGCGAGAACCGCCGCAGCGGCGGCCGTCTGCTCGATCTCGCCAACGACCTCGCCGGGCCGCTGCGCGCCATGCACGAAGGTGTGGAAGCGCTGCGGCCCGCGCCCGGCGCCGAACGCGACGGGATCGTGCGGTGCGCCCTCCTCACCACCCATGCCGAGGAGTTGGACTGGCTCGCCGACTCCATCGCGCACCTGGTGCGCACGGGCAATGAGCCCGCCGAGATCGCGGTGCTGTGCCGCACCGCCGGCGACTTCCCCGCGATCCAGAGCGCGCTCGTCGCCCGCGACGTGCCCGTGGAGGTCGTCGGCCTGGCCGGGCTGCTCCATCTTCCGGAGGTCGCCGACCTCGTGGCGATGTGCGAGGTCCTTCAGGACCCCGGCGCCAACGCCTCCTTGGTACGGCTGCTCACCGGCCCGCGCTGGCGCGTCGGCCCCCGCGACCTGGCGCTCCTCGGCCGCCGCGCCCGGCTGCTGGTCCACCGTACGAAGGGCGGCTCCACCGACGAATCAGCCGATGCCGACGAACGACTGGCGGCGGCGGTCGAGGGCACCGACCCCGCCGAGGTGATTTCGCTCGCGGACGCGCTCGACACGTTCCTGGAGTCGGCCGGCGGCAAGGACGACGCTCTGCCCTTCTCCGCCGCCGCGCGCGTCCGCTTCGCCCGGCTCGCGGCCGAACTGCGCGACCTGCGCCGCTCGCTGGCCGATCCGCTGATGGACGTCCTGCACCGGGTCCTCGCCACCACCGGCCTGGAGGTCGAACTCTCGGCGTCCCCACACGCCCTGGCCGCGCGGCGCCGCGAGACCCTGGGCAACTTCCTCGACACGGCGGCCTCCTTCGCCGCGCTCGACGGGGACGCCACGCTCCTCGCCTTCCTCGCCTTCCTCAGGACGGCGGCGCAGTACGAGAAGGGCCTGGACAACGCGCTGCCCGGCGGCGAGAACACGGTGAAGGTCCTCACCGCGCACAAGTCCAAGGGCCTGGAGTGGGATGTCGTGGCGGTCCCCGGCCTGGTCACCGGACAGTTCCCCAACAGCAGGGCGCGCGAGGCCTGGACGTCCCAGTCGAAGGTCCTGCCGCACGCCCTGCGCGGCGACGCCCCGACGCTCCCGGACGTCCCCGAATGGGACGCGAGGGGCCTGAAGGCGTTCAAGGACGAGATGCGCGCCCACCAGCACACGGAGGAGCTGCGCCTCGGCTATGTGACCTTCACCCGCCCACGCTCACTGCTGCTGGGGTCGGGCCACTGGTGGGGTCCGACGCAGAAGCGCGCCCGTGGCCCCTCGGACTTCCTGAACGCCCTGTACGAGCACTGCGCGGCCGGTTTCGGTGAGATCGAGGTGTGGGCCGACGAGCCCCCGGAGTCCGAGGAGAACCCCGCGCTGCTCGCGGCGGACACGGCGCGGGCGTGGCCCCTGCCGCTGGACCCGGACTCCCTGGCCCGCCGCCGCGCGGCGGCGGACACGGTCCTGGCGCACCTGGACGCGCTGACGGCGTCCGCGGGGATGGCGGACCAGCTCCACGACGAGCCTCCTCCTGAAGAGGACGCCCCGCCGCCGGACGACGTGTACCCGGACGACGTGAACGACGACCTGGAGGGGCCCTACGACTCGTACGACCCGGCGGAGGACGGACCCGGCCCCGCCGACGAGTGGGAGCACGACGATCTGGCGGACTGGGACGACTGGGAGAGTGGAGGCGAGCACCGGCGGACACCGCAGAGCCCGGAGCACCGGGCGGACGCGCCGGACGCAGCACCGGCGCCCGCGGGTCCCGCGCGCCTGCCCAGCCCCCGGCCGCCGGCCGAGGAGGCGCGTCTGACCCCAGAGGAACGCCGCACCCTCGCCTCCTGGGACCGTGACCTCGACGCCCTCTCCGGAGAGCTGCTGCGCGCCCGCGCGCGCGTCCGTGACGTCGCCGTACCGCCCTCCCTCTCCGCCTCCCAACTGCTGCGTCTCGCCGCCGACCCCGACGCCTTCGCCCAGGAGCTGGCCCGCCCCATGCCCCGCCCGCCGCAGCGCGCGGCGCGCCGCGGCACCCGGTTCCACGCCTGGGTGGAGTCCCGCTTCGACGAACTGTCGCTCCCGATGCTCGGCCCCGACGAGCTGCCCGGCGGAGCGGCGGACGAGCCGGAGATCGCCGACGAGCGTGATCTGGCGGCACTCAAGGACGCCTTCGACCGCACCCCGTACGCCCGGCGCACGCCGTACCGCGTCGAGGCGCCGTTCCAGCTCACCCTCGCCGGCCGGGTGATCCGGGGCCGTATCGACGCGGTGTACCGCGACGTCGACCCGCTGACCGACACCGTCACCTACGAGATCGTCGACTGGAAGACCAGCCGCGGCCGTACCGGCGACCCGCTCCAGCTCGCGGTCTACCGCCTGGCCTGGGCCGAGCAGCACGGCATCGCGCCGGACGCGGTCACGGCCACCTTCCTCTACGTACGCAGCGGTGAGGCCATACGCCCCGAGGGGCTGCCCGGACGCGCCGGACTGGAGCGCATCCTCCTGTACGGCAGCGAGCACACGACCGGCCACGGCACCGAGCACGCGGCCGACGACACCTCCTCCGCCGCCGCTGGCGAACACATGCCGCAACAGCGTCCCGAACGGGCAACGGCAGACGAGACCACCCCCGGAGCCGGATAGGCTCGACGTATGAGCGAGACCCCGGACAGCGCCGTCCGTACGCACACCCGTGACTACATCCGGTCCCACCGCGCGGCCTTCCTCGACGACCTCTCCGAGTGGCTGCGCATCCCGTCCGTATCGGCGCAGCCCGACCACGACGCGGACGTACGGCGCAGCGCCGACTGGCTCGCGGCGAAACTTCGCGAGACCGGCTTCCCGGTCGCGGAGATCTGGGACACCCCCGGCGCCCCCGCCGTCTTCGCCGAGTGGCCCTCCGACGACCCGGGGGCCCCGGTCGTCCTGGTCTACGGCCACCACGACGTCCAGCCCGCAGCCCGTGAGGACGGCTGGCGGAGTGACCCCTTCGAACCGGTCGTCCGGGACGGGCGGCTGTACGCGCGCGGCGCCGCCGACGACAAGGGGCAGGTGTTCTTCCACACACTCGGCGTCCGGGCGCATCTCGCGGCCACCGGCCGCGAGACCCCCGCCGTACATCTCAAACTGCTCGTCGAGGGCGAGGAGGAGTCCGGTTCCCCGCACTTCCGCGCGCTCGTCGAGCAGCGGGCCGCCCGCCTCGCCGCCGACGCCGTGATCGTCTGCGACACCGGCATGTGGTCCGCGGACACCCCCACCGTCTGCACCGGGATGCGCGGCCTCGCGGAGTGCGAGGTGGAGCTGTACGGGCCCGACCAGGACATCCACTCCGGCTCCTTCGGCGGCGCCGTGCCCAACCCGGCCACCGTCGCCGCCCGCCTCGTGGCCGCGCTGCACGACGAGAACGAGCGGGTCACCGTGCCCGGCTTCTACGACGGCGTCGCGCCGCTCACCGACGCCGAGCGCACGCTCATCGCCGAACTGCCCTTCGACGAGGAGGCATGGCTGCGTACGGCCAAGTCGCACGGCACGCTCGGCGAGGCGGGCTACTCCACGCTGGAGCGCGTCTGGGCCCGTCCCACCGCCGAGGTCAACGGCATGGGCGGCGGTTATCAGGGCCCCGGCGGCAAGACGATCATCCCGTCGTCCGCGCGGCTGAAGCTCTCGTTCCGGCTCGTCGGCGGTCAGGACCCGGACCGGATCGAGCGCGCTGTCGGTGACTGGATCGACGCCAGGATCCCGGCCGGTGTCCGCCACAAGACCACCTTCGCCGCGGCCACCCGCCCCTGTCTGACCCCGCTGGACCATCCCGCGCTCCAGTCGGTCGTACGGGCCATGGGCCGCGCCTTCGACCAGAAGATCCGCTTCACCCGCGAAGGCGGCTCGGGACCGGCCGCCGACCTCCAGGACGTGCTCGGCGTCCCCGTGCTGTTCCTGGGCATCTCCGTACCGTCCGACGGCTGGCACGCGCCCGACGAGAAGGTCGAGATCGACCTCCTCATGAAGGGCGTGGAGACGACCGCCTACCTCTGGAGCGATCTCGCCGCCGCTCTCCGCTGAACAGACACCCATCCATCCGGGGGAGTTGGAAGTACCAGTGAGCACCACAACCAGCGGCGGGGAAACCGCCGCACACCGGCCGATCGTCCTGACCTCCGACAGTGGCATCGACCGGGCCGCGCACCACCGCCTCGACGAGGCGTGGCTGGCCGCCGCGTGGAGCCACCCGACGACGCGGGTCTTCGTGGTCTCCGCCGGCCAGGTGTTGATAGACGACACCCCGGACGGCCGTACCGAACTCGTCATGACCCCGTCCTTCGAGGCGCCCCTCACCGAGACCCACCGCTACTTCCTCGGTACGGACGCGGAAGGAGTCAGCTACTTCGCGCTCCAGAAGGACACCCTGCCGGGCCGCATGGACCAGTCGGCACGCCCCGCGGGGCTGCGCGAGGCCGCGCTGCTGCTGTCCCCGCGCGACGCGGGTCTGATGGTCCACGCCGTCGCGCTGGAGAACTGGCAGCGGCTGCACCGCTTCTGCTCCCGCTGCGGCGAGCGCACGGTGATCGCGGCGGCCGGCCACATCCGCCGCTGCCCCGCGTGCGGTGCCGAGCACTACCCGCGTACCGACCCCGCCGTGATCATGCTCGTCACCGACGAGCAGGACCGCGCGCTCCTCGGCCGTCAGGTGCACTGGCCGGAGGGGCGGTTCTCGACGCTGGCGGGCTTCGTGGAGCCGGGGGAGTCGATCGAACAGTCCGTGGCCCGTGAGGTGTTCGAGGAGGCGGGCATCACCGTCGGCGCCGTCGAGTACGTCGCGAGCCAGCCGTGGCCCTTCCCCTCCAGCCTGATGCTGGGCTTCATGGCCCGCGCCACCTCCTTCGAGATCACCGTGGACGGTGACGAGATCCAGGAGGCGCGCTGGTTCTCGCGCGACGACCTGCGGACCGCGATCGAGTCGGGCGAGGTCCTGCCGCCGTCGGGCATCTCGATCGCCGCACGGCTGACGGAGCTCTGGTACGGAAAGCCGCTGCCGAAGCCGCTGAACTGACCGGAACACGTGTGAGCCCCCGCCGGCCGGCGGGGGCTCACACGCTGTCGCGTCCGTCGTGCGGCGCACCGCACGTGGGCTCAGGCGCCGACCCTCTGCTTGACCTGCGCGAGAGACGGGTTCGTCAACGTCGATCCGTCGTCGAAGAGCAGGGTCGGGACCGTCTGATTGCCACCGTTCGCCTTCTCGACGAACGCCGCCGAATCCGGGTCCTGCTCGATGTTGATCTCGGTGTACGCGATGCCTTCGCGGTCCATCTGGCCCTTGAGCCGACGGCAGTATCCGCACCATGTGGTGCTGTACATCGTCACGGTCCCCGGCATGTCTTCTCGCGCTCCTCTGGCAGGCTCGAAATGTCTTCGCTGAGAGGAGAACGTACGTGACCTGGTCACCATTCCCGTACTTGTACGACCAGCGTGACTCCCCTGTGGACAAGTGCAGCACCAGCCTCACGGGACCTGGCAGCATGGCGGGGTGACAGCAGCAACGCACTCCTCACTCTTCCCGCAGGATTCCGACGGCAGCCAGATCGTGGCTCCGCCTCGCGACGCCGACGCGGTGCTCGACGGGCTCGACCCCGAGCAGCGCGAGGTCGCGACGGCGCTGCACGGTCCGGTGTGCGTGCTGGCCGGTGCCGGCACGGGCAAGACGCGCGCGATCACCCACCGGATCGCGTACGGCGTGCGGGCCGGGATCCTCCAGCCCACCAGCGTGCTCGCCGTCACCTTCACCAACCGTGCGGCGGGGGAGATGCGCGGACGGCTGCGCCAGCTCGGAGCCGGCGGTGTCCAGGCGCGTACGTTCCACTCGGCGGCACTGCGCCAGCTCCAGTACTTCTGGCCCAAGGTGGTCGGCGGTGAGCTGCCCCGCCTGCTGGAGCGCAAGGTCCAGCTGGTCGCGGAGTCGGCGGCCCGCTGCCGGATCCGGCTCGACCGCAACGAGTTGAGGGACGTCACCGGCGAGATCGAGTGGGCCAAGGTCACCCAGACCGTGCCCGCCGACTATCCGGCCGCCGTGGCCAAGTCGCACCGCGACGCCCCGCGCGACCCGGCGGAAATCGGCCAGATCTACGCGATGTACGAACAGCTGAAACGGGACAGGTCGGTGATCGACTTCGAGGACGTCCTGCTGCTCACCGTCGGCATCCTCCAGGACCGGCACGACATCGCCGACCAGATCCGCGGCCAGTACCAGCACTTCGTGGTGGACGAGTACCAGGACGTGAGCCCGCTCCAGCAGCGGCTTCTCGAACTGTGGATGGGTGACCGGGAGAATCTCTGCGTCGTCGGCGACGCCAGCCAGACGATCTACTCGTTCACCGGCGCCACCCCGGACCACCTGCTGAACTTCCGCACCCGCCACCCGAGCGCGACGATGGTGAAGCTGGTCCGGGACTACCGCTCCACCCCTCAGGTCGTGCACCTGGCCAACGGCCTGCTCAATCAAGCCAGTGGACGCGCCGCCGAACACCGGCTGGAACTGATCTCCCAGCGCGACGCGGGCCCCGAGCCCGTCTACACGGAGTACGCGGACGAACCGGCCGAGGCCGAGGGCACCGCGCGCCGGATCCGCGACCTCGTCGCGGCGGGCGTTCCCGCCGGCGAGATCGCCGTCCTGTACCGGATCAACGCCCAGTCGGAGGTCTACGAACAGGCTCTCGCCGACGCGGGGGTGCCCTACCAACTCCGGGGCGCGGAGCGGTTCTTCGAGCGCCAGGAGGTACGGGAGGCGGGAGCCGCGCTGCGCGGCGCGGCACGCTTCGGCGGGAACGACTCCCTGCTCGACGACGTGGTCGACCTGCCGTCCCAGGTGCGGGCCGTGCTCTCCACCAAGGGCTGGACCACCGAACCGCCCACGGGCTCGGGCGCCGTGCGGGACCGCTGGGAGTCGCTGGCGGCCCTCGTTCGCCTCGCCGAGGACTTCGTACGGGCCAGGCCGGAGGCGACCCTCGGCGATCTGGTGACCGAGCTGGACGAGCGCGCCGCGGCCCAGCACGCCCCGACTGTCCAGGGCGTCACCCTCGCCTCGCTCCACGCGGCCAAGGGTCTGGAGTGGGACGCCGTGTTCCTGGTCGGCCTGACCGAGGGCATGATGCCGATCACGTACGCCAAGACCGACGAGCAGGTCGAGGAGGAGCGCAGGCTCCTCTATGTCGGGGTCACCCGCGCCCGGCTGCACATCTCCCTGTCGTGGGCGCTCTCCAGGGCCCCCGGCGGCCGGGCCTCCCGGCGCCCCACCCGCTTCCTGAGCGGTCTGCGGCCGGGGTCGTCCGCCCCGGGACGCGGCGCGGGCGCGTCGGGGGGCGGCGCGTCCGAGCGCGGCGGCCGGCGCAAGCGGCGCGGCCCGGTGCTGTGCCGTGTCTGCGGCACGACGCTGACGGACGCGGGCGAGATGAAGCTGATGCGCTGCGAGGGCTGCCCGTCGGACATGGACGAGGGGCTGTACGAGCGGCTGCGCGAGTGGCGCTCGGACCAGGCGAAACAACTGGGGCAGCCCGCCTACTGCGTGTTCACCGACAAGACGCTGATGGCGATCGCCGAGTCCGTGCCGGGCGACGACGGCGAGCTCTCCCGGATCTCGGGTGTCGGCGGCCGTAAGCTGGAGCGGTTCGGAGCCGATGTCCTCGCCATCTGCGCAGGTGAGGAGCCTGTCGGGGAGGACGAGGAGAGCTGATACAAACTCGTCGAGAAAATAGTTTGCGCGCGCCCCGCGAATCACCATAGGTTCTTAACCACGGGAACAGCGGGCTTCTTCGAAGCCCTGTCCCCGTGCTCTACTTGTCCGAAGTGGTATCCGGATTTCGATACGCCGAGAGGAGGCGATTTCAGTGATCAGCATCACCAGCAGCTTCGTCAGCACCGCCAAATTGACCGATCGCTCGGTCGTCTCCGCCTGCTCGTTCGACGTTTCGCTGTCCGGACTGCTCGCCACTGAGGGAGCTCCGTTCGCCGCCACCGGTCTGTCGGGCGCCCGCGCCGGCCGGATCAACCCTGTGGCTCTTCCTGTCACGGGCGGCAATGAGCGACCGACCAAGGCACTGGCGGCAGAAGTAGCAGCGGCAGAGGCCAAGGCCTGTGCGGTCGCCGCAGCCGGTGCGGAAGCCAAGAAGCAGACGCAGCAGCACCACACGATGTGGGCCTTCCGTGGGCCTGAACCCTGGAGTGATCCAGCCTGATTCGATCAGGCCGGCGCCTTCAGGGCCGCGGAACCCCACCCGGGATCCGCGGCCCTTCTGTTTGTCCCGAACGGGACGGGCGGAGCGAAGGGGCCTCGGGAAGAGAACCACCCGGTACCAGCCGACACCTGGCCAACAGGCCGGACCGAACAGACGAGGAAGACACCACCGTGCAACTCGAAGCGCACGCCCCGTCCGTACCGCCTTCCGAAACGATCACCCCGCCCGGCCTCACGGAGGACTCCGCCTTGACCCCGCTCACCGCGCTCACCGCGCTCGACGACGCCATCGAGAACCTGGGCGTACCCGTGCCGTGCCGTGCCTACGACCCGGAGGTCTTCTTCGCGGAGTCCCCGGCCGACGTCGAGTACGCCAAGTCCCTCTGCCGCACCTGCCCGCTGATGGAGGCATGCCTCGCCGGCGCCAAGGAGCGGCGTGAGCCGTGGGGTGTCTGGGGCGGCGAACTCTTCATCCAGGGCGTGGTGGTTGCCCGCAAGCGGCCCCGTGGCCGTCCGCGCAAGAACCCGGTCGCGGCATGAACGCCACCGGCACCATCGACCGCCCTTTCACGCACGATCCCAAGAAGCAGGCCCCGATGACCTCTTCCCTGCGCGAGCCGTCCGGCTCCGCCACCACAGCTGTCAGTACCACCGGCGCGAGCGACTCGCGTCAGAACAGGACCCGCGAGATGCAACTCATTCCAGAAGCCATGGCACGCGCGCATATGAGCGAGCGCCTGCGTGAAGCCGACGCGGAACGCCAGGCCGTGCGCCTGGTCGCCGCTCGGCGGATGCAGCGCCGCGCCGAGCGCGTGTCGATGCGCGCCCGCCGCGCGCTGGCCATGGCGGTCATGCACTGACCGCCACGGCCGGGCGCCACAACGCCACAGGCTCCAAACGCTTCTGACGCGGGGGCCGGTCCTCAAGGACCGGCCCCCGCGGCGCGTTCGCCGCCGCCGCGCCCCCGGGTGTCAGGCGCCCGCCTCGACCTCGGGCTCCTCCTCGTACGCGTACTCCTCCGGCAGGAAGCCGGGCAGCCACCCCTCCAGCTCCTCGCGCAGCCGCACCGTGGCGTTGAGCTGGCACAGCACCCCGATCGTGCTCAGCGTGACGCGGTGGATCAGCAGATAGGCGGGCGGCAGATTCAACTGCTTCCCCAATTGATGGGCAGGGGAGCGCGGATCGGCTATCCGAGCCGCCTGGGTGCGCATCCAGCCGCGACTGAAGGTGAACACTTCCGCCTCCGCCGGCTCGATGATCGGCACCAGATACTCCAGCACCGCGTCGGGGTCGAGATCGATCGACTCCTTGACGAAGCCCTCCGCGCACAGCAGTTCGTACACCGCCTCGGCGTCGCCCTCCAGCGTCAGCCGCAGCGACTCGCCGATCGTCTCCGGCAGTCCGCCCGGCAGCCGGTCCACGGTGCCGAAGTCCAGCACACCGAGCCGCATTTCACCGTCGGCCTCCATACCGTCGTCCCCGGCGTCGGCGGGCGGCAGCAGGCGGAAGTTGCCCGGGTGCGGATCCGCGTGCAGCAGCCCCGTACGGGCCGGGCCCGAGAAGAGGAAACGCGCCAGCAGCTGGCCCGCGCGGTCGCGCTGCTCGTCGGTGCCGTCGGCGATCACATCCGCCATCGGTATGCCGTCGATCCACTCCGTGACCAGCACCTGCTCGCACTGGTGCACCACGCCGGGCACCACCACATCGGGATCGTCCGCGAACTCCTCCGCGTGCTCCCGCTGGGCCCGCGCCTCCAACTCGTAGTCCAGCTCCTCCGACACCCGGTCGCGCAACTCCGTGATCAGGGGCTTCACATCCATGCCCGGGATCAGCGGACCCAGCAGCCGAGCGAACCGGCTCAGCTGCGCGAGGTCGGACAGCAGCGCCTCACCGGCGCCCGGGTACTGGACCTTGACGGCCACATCCCGCCCGTCGTGCCACACCGCCCGGTGCACCTGGCCGATCGAGGCGGCGGCCGACGGCCTCTCCTCGAACTCCAGGAACAGCTCACGCCAGTCCTCGCCGAGCCGCTCCGCCAGCACCTTGTGCACCGTGCTCGTCGGCATCGGAGGGGCCGCCTCCTGGAGCTTGGTGAGCGCAGCCCGATACGGCCCCGCCACCTCCTCGGGCAGCGCGGACTCGAAGACGGACAGCGCCTGGCCGAACTTCATGGCCCCGCCCTTGAGCTCACCGAGCACCTTGAAGAGCTGGTCCGCCGTGCGCTGCTGGAGCTCGCGGCCGACGATCTCCGCGGACTTGCCGCCGATCCGCTTGCCGAGACCCCACGTGGCACGACCGGCGAACCCCAGTGGCAGCGCGGCCAACTTGGCAGTTCGAGTGACCGCCTTCCGGGGAAGATCAGACATACGCCCCTCCAATTCCCAGACAGCCGGGCCGCCTATGGCGGTTACCGCACCATTGTGTCGTGCGGCGCCCCGGGCGCGGTCATGCCCTCTCCCTCAGCTTCTCCGGCGGCCCCACAGGGGCAGGCCGGATGCGGCACGATCCGCTCGGAACGCCAGTCGAGCAGGGGCTGGGTGATCTCCCAGCGCGCACCCGTGCTCGCCGGCAGCTCGCCGTCCAGGAAGGACAGCGCGTGGGCGGTGGTGAGACCGGCCACGGTCGTGGCGAGACCCAGGTCACAGGCCGGGGTGACAGACGCCCGGCGGCCCGACCGCCACTGGGCGAGCATGAGCGGCCATCCCGGCTCCCGGCCGACCCGCTCCTCGGTCAGACAGCCCGCGCACGCCGTGCCGCCGGGGAGCACCAGTGGACCCACCACACCCGTGGCCTCGACAACTCCCGCGTAGAGATGGGGAGTCCCGGTGGCGATCCAGCGCTCGGCGGACGCCGGATCCGGCGCGTAGGCCGCGAGCCCGTCCCGTGGCGCGACGACCACCAGCGACAGCCCCGCCCCGCCGCCGACGCTCGCCCGCGCCGCCCGCTCGTCGGCGCGCTCGGGCTTCTCGGCCACCCGCCCGCCCGCCGACCAGTCGTCGACGGCTTCGCTCTCCGCCCCGCCCGCACCGGACCCCGCTCTGCCGGCCCGGGTCGGTGCCGAGCGGCGCACCAGATGCCGCGCCGCCACTTCTCTGCGCTCACCCACCGACTCCGCGGGCAGCCCGCCCGGCGCCACGTCCCATGCCTCGGCGATCCCGCTGTCCAGCACATCCACCCGGCCCACCCCGGCGGCCGAGAGCGCCGAGGCGACGGCGGCGCCGACGCGGCCCGCTCCGCGCACCTGGACGCGCATGGTGCGCCGCGCCGCGAGCCGGTCCATCGCCGCACCCGGCTCACGGTGGGTGACGGACAGTGACGCCAGATCCGCGCGCAACCGGTCCAGCTCGACCTTTCGATTCCGTAACGCTTCGGCGGCCCGCCCGCCCGCCGTGCTGTCGTCCAGCAGCCCGGCCGAGGCGAGCCGGTCCACGAGCGCGTCCGCCTTGCCGTCCGGCAATCCCATCGTCCGCGCTTCCTCGCGCAGCAGCGGAAGTCCTCTCGTGCCGTCGAGCAGATCGAGAAAACTTCCCGTCGCCGTATCGACAGGGCCCACCACCACCGCGTGCGCGGGCGTGATTCCGAACTGCACCGTCTGCCGCTCCCGCCAGGCCCGGCGCAACGCGGGCTTCACCATTGGATGCATATTCGTCTCCCCCCGTGTGCCTGTCCCGTGATCGGAATCCAGAATGCAGGGAACTGGTGAGAGATGCGAAGAGTTATCCACAGGCATGGGGAATTAGCCGTTCAAATGACGGGTGCATGGAGTGGATCAAGATCAAAGGGTTCCCACGACGGGACGTCCCCCACTGACAGCGGGTAACGTCGAGACGTGTCCGCCGACCCTTCCCCTCGCGTTGCGGGGGAATCCCCACCGCACAGCGCCGGAAGTGAAGAGCGCAGCGTGACCGGCCGTCCGCAGCGCGGCCCGGCGACCAGTGCTGTCGAGGTCCGCAGGAGCGCCCGGCGCAACAGAACGGTCTCGGCCTACCGCGAGGGCGACCGCACCATCGTGCTCATTCCGGCCAGGATGTCCGAGGCCGAGGAGCAGCGCTGGGTGACGGTGATGCTCGACAAGCTCGCCGCGCAGGAGAGCAAGCGCATCCTCGGCGACGGCGATCTGACCGACCGGGCCAAGCGGCTGTCCGAGCAGTATTTCGAGGGTCGGGCCCGCCCCGCGTCCGTCAGGTGGGTCACCAACCAGAACACCCGCTGGGGCTCCTGTACCCCGGCAGAGGGCAGTATCCGCCTGTCCCACCGGCTCCAGGGCATGCCGGAGTACGTCGTCGACTACGTGCTCGTGCACGAACTCGCGCACCTGCTCGTGCCCGGACACGGCCCGAGTTTCTGGAAGCTGCTGGAGGCGTATCCGCGCACCGAAAGGGCCCGCGGCTACCTCGAGGGCGTCGTCGCCGGCGAGCGGCTGCCCCATCTGCCTTCCGCCCCCGGAGAGTGACGACGCCCCTCGCCGATCGTGTACCGAATCTGTACCGACTTGGCCCAAACTCGTACTCAGCCGTTAGCCTGACGCGACGTGTTCAGCTCGGGATGGGGGACGGTCGTTACGCATGGCGAGGGAATTCCAACGCGGCCACAAGGCCAAGATCAGTGACCTCACGCAGGGGACGGATCTGTACGTAGGTGTGCAGATCGCGGCACCCGGCTTGACGTTCGACATCAGCTGTTTCGGCCTCGACGCCAATGAACAGCTCTCGGACGACCGGTATTTCATCTTCTTCAATCAGCCGAAGTCTCCCGAGGAATCAGTCCAGTTGCTGGGCGCCCAGTCCGGGGACACCGAGTCATTCCGGGTAACGCTCGACCGCATTCCCGCGAACATCCAGCGGCTCTCCTTCACCGCCACCATCGACGGCGCCGGACAGATGTCCCAAGTGGGCCCCGGATACATCCGGATAGTCGCGGGCGGCGAAGAAGTCGTCCGATACGCGTTCACCGGCTCGGAGTTCACCACCGAGCGCGCGGTGATGCTCGGAGACTTCTATCTGAAGGACGTCTGGCGGTTCGCCGCGGTCGGCCAGGGCTTCGACGGCGGTCTCGACGCACTGCTGAAGAACTTCGGCGGCGAGGTCGCCGAGGAGGAGCCGGCCGCCGCCCAGCAGCCCTCCGGTGGAGCCGCGCCCGGGTTCGCCCCGCCGCCCGGTGGTCCCGCGCCCGCTCCGGCCTTCGGAGCCCCGGCCGCGCCGCAGGCCCCGCAGCCCGCGCCGTCGTTCGGCGCACCGCCGCAGGCCCCGGCCCCGCCACCCGCTCCCCACCCGATGCACGGTGCGCCGACCGTCGCCGCGCCCATGGCCCCGCCGCCCGCGCCGTCGCCGTACGCGCAGCCCGGCCAGCCGCAGGCCCCGCAGCAGCCGCAGTTCGGCCAGCTCCCCGGCCAGGCGTCGGGGCAGGCGCCGCCGGGCCAGCCGCCCGGTCAGCTTTCCGGCCAGTTCCCCGGTCAGGGCCAGCCGCCCGGCGCGCCCGCTCCGTACGGGCAGCCGACTCCGCCTCCGTACGGAGGTCAGCCCCAGGGGGCACCGCCCCCCGGCATGCCGCAGCCTGGCCAGCAGGCCGGAGCCGGTCTCCAGGCGGCGCTCCAGCCGTACCGCGAGGCGGCCACCGGCCAGCGCTGGACCCCGCAGAACCAGCAGCTCATGCGGGTCGACCTGGCCATGGGCGGCGCGTCCGTACTCGCCCGCCAGGGCAGCATGGTCATGTACCAGGGCAAGGTCGACTTCGGTTACAAGGGCGCCGGTTTCGCCGGCCGCATCGTCGGTAACGCGACCGGGCAGGAGATGCAGCTGATGCGCTGCTCCGGCCGGGGCCAGGTCTTCCTCGCCGAGGAGACCTCGCATCTGCACCCGATCGAACTCCAGGGCGACGGAATCTGTGTCTCCGCGGAGAACGTCCTCGCCTTCGACGAGTCCCTTCAGTACGAGGTCCGTCGTATCGAGGGCCACGGCATCCCCGGTGGAGCCCTGTTCACCATGCTGTTCCAGGGCACCGGGACCGTCGTCGTGAAGACTCACGGAGTCCCCGTCGTCCTGCCGGTCACGCCCACGACCTTCGCCGACAGCAACGCCGTCGTCGCCTGGTCCGCCGCGTCCCAGGTGATCCTCTCCAGCCAGGTCCGGCTGCGCCGCAACGCGTATCCCGGGCACAGCGGAGAGACCGTGAACCTCCAGTTCCGGGGAGCCCCCGGAAACTTCATCGTCGTCCAGCCGTACGAGGTCTGAGGGAGCCCGGCACATGAACCAGCAACTCGCGGGCTTCGCCCCGACCCCCGTCACGGCCCGGATGGAGAACCACGGCCGCACGATGCTCAAGGTCGCCATGGCCAGTGGGCAGGACCTCTACGCGCGCACCGGCTCGATGGTCGCGTACGAGGGCTTCGTGCAGTACGAGCCCAATCCGCCCGCCGTGCGCCAGATCGCCGGCCAGTGGGTGACGGGCGAGGGCACACCGATCATGAAGTGCGCCGGAGACGGCCTGCTCTACCTCGCCGACTACGGCGCCGACGTCGTCGTCATCAATCTCGACAACGACTCGATCTCCGTCAACGGCACCAACCTGCTGGCCTTCGACGCGCACCTCCAGTGGGGCGTCGAGAAGGTGAAGGGGCTGGCCAAGTTCGCCGGGCAGGGGCTGTGGAACGTCACGGTCGGCGGCACCGGCTGGGTCGCGCTGACCTCGCGCGGCACGCCGATCGTCGTCGACTGCGGCCGTGGTGAGGACGAGACGTACGTCGACCCCGACGCGCTTGTCGCCTGGTCACCCGGGCTCAAGGTGAAGGGCAAGCGGAGCTTCAAGGCCTCGTCGCTCGTCGGGCGGGGCAGCGGGGAGGCCTACCAGATGGCCTTCTCGGGCCAGGGCCTCGTCGTCGTACAACCGAGCGAGGACAGCACCGACCGCCTGCGGATCCGGGGCTGAGGGGGAGGGGAACATCATGCAGAGCCCGCTTTTCGGACTCGCGGAAACGCAGTCCCAGGACCGTTACGCCGTACAGAACCCGCAGCTGCTGCGGGTCGCGCTCACCGGTCACGACGACGTCCTCGCCCGTAAGGGCGCGATGGTCGCCTACCAGGGACTCATCGACTTCGACGGGGAGTACCAGTCGCCGGGGCAGCGGCGCGCCAGGGCCAACACCGGCGAGGGCCTGGACCTGATGCGCTGCTCGGGTCAGGGCACTGTCTACTTCGCCAACCTCGCGCAGCACGTGCACGTCGTGGACGTCGACCAGGAGGGCATGACCGTCGACAGCGCCTATGTCCTGGCGCTCGACTCCACGCTGCACATCGAGGTCATCGCGGTGGACAGCCAGTACGGCATCTCGGGCTCCGGCAAGTACCAGCTCAACATCTCGGGCCGGGGCAAGGTCGCCCTGATGACGTCCGGGCAGCCGCTGATGATGCACGTGACGCCGGAAAAGTACGTCAACGTGGACGCCGACGCGATCGTGGCGTGGTCCTCCGCGCTGCGGGTGCAGATGCAGGCACAGACGCACTCGTCGGGCGTACGGCGCAGGCGCGGCAACACCGGAGAGGGTTGGGAGCTGAGCTTCCTCGGCCAGGGCTTCGCGCTCGTGCAGCCCAGTGAGGTCATGCCGCCGCAGAACGCGGAGATCGGTCAGGGCGCGCGTGCGCAGTTCGGCGTGGGCCAGCAGGGTGCCCACGCGCAGAACCAGAACAACGTCTGGAACCGCTGACCGAGGCCCTTCCGGCTCCTCGTCCGTCTCTCGGGCTTCAGGGGCGGTCTCCTCGGAGGCCGCCCCTGCTCGGTCCCGCCGGGCGCGTCAGCCGCTCACCCCTGCCGCGAGCACCGCGCGCGTGCGCTCCAAGAGCCGTACGACCGACCCGTCGGCGACCGCCGCCACCTCGTCGTAGGCGAACCAGCGCAGATCCAGTGACTCCTCGCTGATCTCCTCCACCGCGCCGGCCGGCGCCAGCGCCGCGTACTGGACATCCAGATGCCAGTGGCAGGGCGCCGGAATCGCGTGCCGGTCGAGCTGTACGGGCCCGCCGGGCAGCAGTGTCAGTCCCGGGATCCCGGACTCCTCCGTGGCTTCACGCAGCGCCGCGGCGGCGAGCGAGGCGTCCCCGGGCTCGCAGTGCCCGCCCATCTGGAGCCACCTGCCCAGCTTCTTGTGAAGGGTCAGCAGGACACTCTCCCGCTCCGGGTCGATCACCAGAGCGCTCGCCGTGACATGCCCCGCCTCGCAGGACTTCCACATCCCGTCCGGACGGGCCGCCAGATGCTCCAGATAGATCCGGCGCAGCTCGTCCTGGCCGTCGTACGTCTCCAGTACGCCGACGGCGTCGTCGTGCAGGCTCACTTGGCGCCGTCGTCCTTGCCCTCGTCGTCCGTGCCCTTGCCGTCCTTGCCGTCCGTGTCGCCCGCGTCACGCCCGTCGGTGCCGGGGTCCTTCTCCAGCTTGGGCTTGCCGCCCGCCGCCTCGCCGAGCAGCTTGTCCAGCTCGGAGAAGTCCGCGTGCTCGTGGTGGACGAAGCCGTCCGGGTCGTCCAGGTCGGAGGCCGTCGGCAGGTTGTCGGGGTGCTCCCACAGCCCGTCGCGGCCGTCCACGCCCCGCGCGTCCGTGAGCGACGCCCAGAGCCGGGAGGCGTCCCGAAGGCGCCTGGGGCGCAGCTGGAGGCCGATGAGGGTGGCGAAGGTCTGTTCGGCCGGACCGCCGGAAGCGCGCCGCCTGCGCAGCGTCTCGCGCAGCGCGTCCGCCGACGTCAGACGGGTCTTGGCGGCCTCGTGCACCACCGCGTCCACCCAGCCCTCCACCAGCGCCAGCGCCGTCTCCAGACGGGCCAGGGCGGCCTTCTGCTCGACCGTGTCCTCCGGCTGGAACATGCCCTGCTGAAGCGCTTCCTGAAGCTGCTCGGGGTTCGACGGGTCGAGCTGGCTGACGGCGTCCTCCAGCTTGGACGAGTCGACCTTGATGCCCCGCGCGTACCCCTCGACGGCGCCGAACAGATGCGACCGCAGCCATGGCACATGGGCGAAGAGCCGCTGGTGGGCGGCCTCGCGCAGGGCCAGATACAGCCGCACCTCGTCCTGCGGGACACCGAGGTCCTTACCGAAGGTCGCGATGTTCAGCGGGAGCAGCGCGGCCTTGCCGGCCGGGCCAAGCGGCAGCCCGATGTCCGTCGAACCGACCACCTCGCCCGCGAGCACGCCCACGGCCTGCCCGATCTGCTGGCCGAACATGGCGCCTCCCATGGAGCGCATCATGCCGATCAGCGGGCCCGCCATGGCCTGCATCTCCTCGGGCAGCACGTCGCTCATGGCGGCGCCCACCCGCTCGGCCACCGGGTCGACGAGCTGCTGCCACGCGGGGAGAGTCGCCTCGACCCACTCGGCGCGGCTCCACGCCACGGTCGAGCCCGCACCGGACGGCAGGGACGTCACGGCGTCCAGCCAGACATCGGCGAGGCGGACGGCCTCCTCGACAGCGGTCCGCTCGCCGGGGCTCACGCTGGCGTCCCTCGTGCCGTCGGGCGTGCCCTGCGAGACCTGCCGGCGGGCGATCTGCTTGGCCATGTCCCAGTTCACGGGACCGCCCTCGTAGCTCAGCATCTGGCCCAGCTGCTGGAAGGCCGCGCCCAGGTCGTTCGGATTCATCGATCCGAACATCGCCGCGAACGGGTTGTCCCCGCCCGCGCCGCCGGGACCGCCCGGACCACCGGGGAAGCCGAACCCCGAGAAGGGGTTGCCTCCGCCCTGGCCGCCGGCACCCTGACCACCTCCGGCAGGGCCGTTCTTCTTGCCGTCGCCGTCCTCTGGCTCCTCCGGCGGAAGGCCGAATCCGAATGGGGTGTCACTCACGGGTTTCCTCGGCTCGTTGGGCCGCCGGCTTATCCGCCGACAGCGACTGCCCGACAACACCACCCAGCGTAGACATCCGAGCCCGCATCCGGGCTCGGTGCTCCGCCAACGCTTGGCCTGCGGCAGGATGGACGCCACCTGGTACGTACGTGTCATACACGTCCGTACTGAAGACAACCGCTGGAGACGCCCGGTGAGTTCCCCAGATCCACAGGTTCGCGCAGCGCGAAACCGCTCAACCCCCACCCCGCCACGCGGCCCCGTCGTCGCGGTCACCGGAGCCGCCTCCGGCGTCGGAGACCTGCTCACCCGGCGCCTCGCGGCGTCCGAGGAGATCAAGCAGGTCGTCGCGATCGACGAGCGCCGCGGGGAGGTGAGCGAGGCGCAGTGGCACATCCTCGACGTACGGGATCCGGTCATCGCCGAGAAGCTGCGCGGCGCGGACGTGGTGGTGCACCTGGCCCTCGATCTGGACCTGGAGCGGGACGCGGCTGCCCGTACGGCGTACAACGTCCGGGGCACCCAGACCGTGCTCACCGCTGCCGCCGCCGCGGGGGTGCACCGGGTCGTCCTGTGCACCTCGGCCATGGTCTACGGGGCGCTGCCCGACAACGACATCCCTCTGTCGGAGGACGCGGAGCTGCGCGCCACCGCGGAGGCCACGGGCGTCGGCGACCTGCTGGAGATCGAACGGCTCGGACGCCGGGCGCCGCGCGCGCACCCCGGCCTGAACGTCACGGTCGTACGGCCCGCCGTCCTCGTCGGCGGCACGGACACCGCCCTGACCCGCTACTTCGAGTCACCCCGGCTGCTGGTCGTGGCCGGCTCCCGGCCCACCTGGCAGTTCTGCCACGTGGACGACCTGGTCAGCGCCCTGGAGTACGCGGCGCTGGAGAAGGTCGACGGAGAGTTCGCGGTCGGCTGCGACGGCTGGCTCGAACAGGAGGAGATCGAGGAGCTGAGCGGCATCCGCCGCATGGAGCTGCCGTCCGCCGTCGCCCTGGGCGCCGCCGCCCGGCTGCACCGGATCGGCCTCACACCGTCCCCGGCCGGTGATCTCGCGTACACGATGCATCCCTGGGTGGTCAGCGTCAGCCGTCTCCACGACGCGGGCTGGCGGCCCCGGTGGACGAACGAGGAAGTCCTCGGGGCGCTGCTCGAAGAGGTGGAGGGCCGGCACACCGTCGCGGGCCGGCGCCTCGGCCGCAAGGACGCCACGGCGGCCGGCGCCGCCGGTGCGACGGTCGCCCTGCTCGGCGCGGCGGCGGTGGTACGCCGCGCCCGTAAGGCACGCCGGCGCCTCTAGGCCGTGTCTTCAAAGTCCCGCCTGGCCCGCGACGCCCGGCACGGCACCTCGCCGCGTTGTCGGACTCGGCCGAGTACGCCCGGTACGAGACCGATCCTCCGCCTTGCGACACACCGCACCGGCCGCCGCCGGACCCGCCCTGCGGGCGGACGGCGCTACTTTGAAGATTCGGCCTGGGGCCTGTCCGGCGGATCTTCGGGAACGGGGCCCGCCCGGGGCGGTCGCTCTCCGTAGGAGGCCGGTCTGTAGGACGCTCCAAGCGTCAGGCCCGGCGGCCGGTCGAACGCGCCATTACGTGAAGGCGGTGCCGTACGGCACGATGGGCCGCATGGCACGCATCGAGGCGCATCCGGGCGAGAGCGCGGCACAGGACCCCGTCCGGCTGCTGGCGATACGAGAGACCCCGCTGTCCGTCGACGAGATCTTCCAGGCCGTCGGGGACGACGCGGCGGGCGGTACCGCCCTGTTCGTCGGGACGGTCCGCAACCACGACGGGGGCGCCGACGTGGACGCCCTCGGATACTCCTGCCATCCCTCCGCCGAGGCCGAACTACGCCGGGTGGCCGAGAAGGTGATCGCCGACTTCCCCGTACGCGCGCTGGCGGCCGTCCACCGTGTGGGCGACCTCGCCGTGGGAGATCTGGCGGTCGTCGTCGCGGTCTCCTGTCCGCACCGCGCGGAGGCCTTCGAAGCCTGCCGCAGGCTGATCGACGACCTCAAGCACGAGGTGCCGATCTGGAAGCACCAGACATTCTCGGACGGTACGGAGGAATGGGTCGGAGCCTGCTGACGCCCCTCCCGGACTCCGCCGTCGCCCTCTGTTCCCGTGTGGCCCGATTTGCGTAACCGCATCCCTGCCCGGAGCGTTGAAGCAGCGGATGGCTAATCTGCTGATCATCGGTTTGCACGCACACATTGGGTAGGGAGGTCGGAATGGCCGCGCTTGCCTGGTTGCTGATTCCGCTCTTCGCCGCGGTCGGCGCGGCGATATGGGGAAGCTGGGTTTCAAGAAACCGAACCATCGGAGACATGGCCGAACTGGCCGGGTACGCGCGCTTCCGGGACGCGATGTCGAAGCCCGATCCCGGCACGACGGACGCCGCCTGAGACACCCCGTCACACCCGCCTCGTACGGACCGGCCCCGGGGGTGCGCCGACAGACCGTTCCCGTACTGTCGTTCCATGCCACGCCGCACCGCGACGATGCTCGCTTCCACTCTCGTCCTCATCGCGCTGCTCTGTGCGGGAGTGTTCATCCCCGTTCCGTACGCGGAGATGAGTCCCGGTCCCACGGTGAACACACTCGGCGACGCGAATGGCGAACCGGTGCTCCACATCGAGGGTCGCAAGACCTATCCCACGACGGGTCATCTCAATATGACGACCGTCAGGGTCACCGGCGCGGATTACAAGATGAATGTGGTCGAGGCGGTCTACGGCTGGCTGTCGCACGACAACATCGTGGTGCCGCACAACACGCTCTATCCGGACGGCAAGACGGAGGAGCAGTCGACGCAGGAGAACGCCGAGGAGTTCAGCCAGTCGCAGGAGAGCGCGAAGGTCGCGGCCCTGAAGGAGGAGAACATCCCCGTCACGTCGCGGGTCGTCGTCGCGGCGGTCGTCAAGGACAGCCCCTCCGAAGGGGCTCTGCACGCCGGTGACGTGATCAAGGCGGTGGACGGCGAGACCGTCGAGGCGCCGCCGGACGTCGCCGAGATCGTCACCAAGCACAAGCCGGGTGAGGACGTCGTCTTCACGATCGTCCCGGCGAAGGTGGCCGAGAAGGCCGAGAAGGCCGGCAAGGAGCCCGAGGGCAGCGAGAACGTGACGGTCAGGACGGTGAAGTCGGACGAGGGCGACGACCGGGCCATCGTCGGGATCCAGGCCGGGACGGACCACACGTTCCCGTTCGAGATCGACATCAAGCTGGCCGATGTGGGCGGCCCGAGCGCGGGACTGATGTTCGCGCTCGGGATCGTGGACAAGATCACGCCGGGCGATCTGACGGGCGGCAAGTTCGTCGCGGGTACCGGCACGATCGACGACAACGGGAAGGTCGGCCCGATCGGAGGGATCGGGATGAAGCTGGTCGGTGCGCGGGACGCGGGTGCGCGGTACTTCCTGACGCCGGACGAGAACTGTGCGGCGGCGGCCTCGGACATCCCGGACGGTTTGACGCTGGTGCGGGTGAAGAACATCAAGGACGCGACGGCGTCTCTGGAGAAGATCAAGGGCGGGGACACGGGGGATCTGCCGAGCTGCTCGACGCGCTGATCGTCGCGGGTCGCCTGGTGGGCGGGTCCTGTCCTCGATCGCCGGACGGGCTGAAACGGTTCCGCCCGTGCGGGCGGGGTGTCCTCGATCGCCGGGCCGGTTTGATGTGCCTGCCGGGCGGGATGCGTGGTGCGGGCGGGGTCGAAGTGGGCGCCGGGGGGCTGGTCGTGGGTGCCGGACGGGCCCCCGGCGGGGCCCGTCCGGCAAGAAGCTCCTAGGCCTCGAACGTCGCCGACAGGGCCTCCGCGAGGCCCGGTACCAGCCCCGCGCCCGTCAGGACCTGGGTCGGTGAGTCCTTCTCGCGCAGCCGCAGCGCCGAGTCCCGTGTCCCGTCACGCAGGACGGCGACCGTCATCCGTACCTCCTGACGGTCCGGGTGCGCGGCGACCCAGTCCACGAGCGCGGACTCGTCGAGGTCTTCGGGCACCGACGCCTCGGCGGACGGCGGCAGCATCAGACGCTCCACCGTGATCGCGCAGCCCGCCACCGCGCCCGGCCAGGCGATCGTGGCGAGGAACTCGTCGAGCGGCGTGCCCGCCGGGATCTCGTCCTGCTCGACGGGCGTGAGCGGGGCGGGTGTCGAGCCGTCGTCGAGGCCGAGCTGGGTGGCCAGCTCCGGCTCGTCGGACCGCAGCCGGGCCGTGTCGACGAGCGCGAACAGTCTGGCCGGCTGGTCCCAGCCCAGGCCGGAGGCGTATTCGTCGATCTCCAGCACCGCCCGGGTGATGGGGGTCGAGGCGACCGGACCCGATGCCGAGGACGGCTGATCGGACGAGGAGGCCGAGGAAGAGGAGGAGGAAAGGTTGGACATGGCCAACATCCTGCCTCCTTCGGACCCCCGTGCGGGAACTAGGTAAAGCCTCAGTAAGTTGCATGGGTGGGCCCTACGATCGCTTGGGCCCGCTGACAGACGCTGATTCAGCTGCTTCACACGACCGCGAACTTCGAGGTGCGCACGTTGGCTTTCCAGATGCCGGACCGCGGCGGAGGCCCGACCGGGCCACGGATCAGAGTGGGCCGGCCGTCCAGACGTGCCCGGACCCTGCTCATGACACTGGGCATCCTGGCCGTCCTGGCCATGCTGTTCGTCATGTTCGCGGGGTTCTGGACCGACTGGCTCTGGTATCGCTCGGTGAAATACTCGTCCGTTTTCACCACCACCCTCTGGACCAAGATCGGCCTGTTCGCGGTCTTCGGTCTGCTGATGGCGGCAGCCGTCGGCGTCAACATCTGGCTGGCGCACCGGTTGCGTCCGCCGCTCAGCGCGATGTCGCTGGAGCAGCAGAGCCTCGACCGGTACCGCATGGGCATCGCCCCGTACAAGAAGTGGGTGCTGCTCGGGATCACCGCCCTGGTCGGGCTGATCGCCGGAGCGTCCGCGGCCGGTCAGTGGCGCACCTGGCTGATGTGGATCAACGGGGTGCCCTTCGGACAGAAGGACCCGCAGTTCAACCTGGACGTGAGCTTCTACGCGTTCGATCTGCCCTGGTACCGCTTCATGCTCGGCTTCGGCTTCGCCGCCGTCGTGCTGGCGCTGATCGCCGCCGCGCTGACGCATTATCTGTACGGAGGGCTGCGCGTCACGAGCCCCGGCGCGCGTGCGACGGGCGCGGCCACCGGCCATCTCTCGGTGCTGCTCGGTGTGTTCGTCTCGCTCAAGGCCGTGGCGTACTGGCTCGACCGGTACGGGCTCGCGGTCAAGTCGAGTGACTTCAAGGCCACCGGCAACTGGACGGGTCTGCGGTACGTCGACGCCAACGCCTACCTCCCGGCGAAGACGATCCTGTTCTGCATCGCCGCCATCTGCGCCGTGCTGTTCTTCGCGACGCTCTGGCGCCGCACCTGGCAGCTGCCGGTGATCGGCTTCGGTCTGATGGTCCTGTCCGCCATCCTCATCGGCGGCCTGTACCCGGCGATCGTGCAGAAGTTCCAGGTCCAGCCGAACGAGCAGGCCAAGGAAGCCCCGTACATCGAGAAGAACATCGATGCCACGCGCTCCGCGTACGGCATCGACGACGCCGATGTGACGGACTACTCGGGCAAGGGCGACCCCGACAAGAAGGCCGAGCAGCGCAAGGCGGCCGACTCCGCCGCCAGCTACCGGCTCGTCGACCCCAACGTGGTCTCGCCCGCCTTCCAGCAGCTCCAGCAGGAACGCAAGTACTACCAGTTCCCGGACACGCTGGACGTCGACCGCTACCTCGGCCCGGACAAGAAGCCGCAGGACACGGTCATCGGTCTGCGCGAGCTGAACATCACCGGTATCCCCAAGCGCAACTGGATCAACGACCACTTCACCTACACCCATGGGTACGGAGCGATCGCGTCCAAGGGCACCGGGACGGTCACCGAGGAGAGTGACGGCACGATCGGCGCGCCCGACTTCACGGAGTCCGGTCTGCCGACCACCGGTCAGCTCGGCAAGTACGAGCAGCGGATCTACTACGGCGAGAAGACCCAGCAGTACTCGATCGTGGGCGGCCCGCAGAAGGAGCTCGACTACGAGAAGAACGGTGAGCGGACCACCAGCTACAAGGGCAAGAGCGGTGTCGACCTCTCCAGCCCGGTGAACCGCGCGGCCTACGCCGTGGCGTTCAGCGAGCCGCAGATGCTCTACTCGGGCGCCATCGGCGAGGGTTCGCGGATCCTGTACAACCGCACGCCCAAGGAGCGCGTCGAGGCGGTCGCACCGTGGCTGACCATCGACGGCGACGCCTACCCGGCCGTGGTCGACGGCAGGATCCAGTGGATCGTCGACGCCTACACCACGACGAACGGCTATCCGTACGCCTCGCGTACGACGCTCGGTGACACCACGGCCGACTCGCTGACCAACAACCAGCGCGCGGTCGTCGCGCAGCAGAACCAGGTCAACTACATCCGCAACTCGGTGAAGGCCACCGTCGACGCGTACGACGGCTCGGTCAGCCTCTACCAGTGGGACACCGAGGACCCGGTCCTCAAGACCTGGATGAAGGCCTTCCCGAACACGGTGAAGCCGAAGGCGGACATCAAGCCGGAGCTGCTGGCCCACCTGCGGTATCCGCAGGACATGTTCAAGGTCCAGCGCGAGCTGCTCACCCGCTACCACGTCACGGACGCCGCCCAGTTCTACAGCGGCTCCGACGCGTGGCAGGTGCCCGACGACCCGACGAACAAGGACAACAGCGCTGTCCCGCCGTACTACCTGAGTCTGAAGATGCCGGGACAGACGTCCCAGAAGTTCTCGCTGACGACGACCTTCACACCCAACGGACGTCCCAACCTGGGGGCGTTCATGGCGGTCGACGCCGATGCCAACAGTGACGACTACGGCACGATCAGGGTCCTGAGAGTGACCTCCACGGTCCAGGGACCACAACAGGTGCAGAGCGAGTTGAACGGCGTACCCGAAGTCGCCGAGTTCGTGAGGAACCTGAGAGGCACCGACTCGGACATCGAGTACGGCAATCTCCTGACCGTGCCGCTCGACGAGGGCTTCCTCTACATCGAGCCGGTGTACGCCCGGGGCGGCAGCGCGAACTATCCGCTGCTGAAGAAGGTGGCCGTCTCCTACGGAGGCAAGCCGGTCTTCAAGGACAGCCTGTCCGAGGCGCTGAACGCGGTGTTCGGTGTCGACGGCGAGGAGCCACCGCCGGAGACGACGCCGCCACCGGGCGACGGTGACACCACGACGCCGCCCGCCACCGGTGACGCCGCGCTCAAGGACGCCATCGCCGACGCCCAGAAGGCGTACACGGACGGTGAGGCGGCTCTGGCGGAGCAGGACTGGGAGGCGTACGGAAAGGCCCAGGAGGCCCTTCAGGACGCCCTGGCGCGCGCTGCCGAGGCGGAGAAGGCCGCCGAGACGCCGGCCAAGCCACCGGCTGGCGGGAGCGACGACAAGAGCTGATCAGCGGTCACCCCGCGTCGTGGTACGGTTTGGAACACAACGACGCGGGGTGGAGCAGCTCGGTAGCTCGCTGGGCTCATAACCCAGAGGTCGCAGGTTCAAATCCTGTCCCCGCTACTTCTCAGTCAAAGGCCCGGATCCGACAAGGATCCGGGCCTTTGCTGCGCGTTGCGATGTCTTCGTACCTGTTCGTGGCCGGTCCGTGACCGTGTGTTCGGTGAAGTGGGCGGTGGGAGTGGCGAGTTGACCGGAGTGGAGTTTGAGTTGTCTCTCTGTGGGCATGTCGACAAAACGCTGAAGTGACCTTGCTGGCCGCGATATACCAGGCGTACGCGGGTAACAGGTGGTGCAACGATGGACTTTATGGGGGACAGGGCAACTCTGTTGGAGACAGGGCGGTTTGTGCCGCGACAGGTGGATGATCCCGCCGACGTCGAGAACTCCAGGGGCGCGGCCGGCGCCACGGCCGCCGGTGGGCCCACGGAGAGCGCCGACGCCGAGACGGAGGCGCGCCACCGGCGTGCCGCCGACACGGGTGACGTCGCGTCGATGAGTGTGCTCGGCGCGCTGCTGCTGCGCCGCGGCGATCTCGACGCCGCCGAGAAGTACCTGCGCGCGGCCACCGCCGCGGGCGACCGCGCCGCCGCCAACAACCTGGGAGTCCTCCTCCACCAGCGCGGTTACACCGAGGAGGCGTCGGGCTGGTGGCGGGTCGCCGCCGTCGCCGGATCGGCCGCCGCGGCGCACGCGCTCGGCCGGCACTACCGCGAGCAGGGCGACGAGCCCGCCGCCGAGTACTGGCTGCGGCTGTCCGCCGAGCAGGGGCACGCGCTGGGCGCGTACGCCCTCGCCGATCTGCTGGAGCACCGCAGCGACGTCGGTTCGGAGCGCTGGCTGCGGGCCGCCGCCGAGCAGGGGCACCGGGAGGCCTCGTACCGCCTCGCGCGCGGCCTGGAGCGACGGGCGCGCCAGGCCGCGCGTACCGGCAACGCCGTCCGCGCGGTCATCACGGGCAAACGGGACGGCGCCCGCGGCAGTTCGGCCTCGGACGTCCGTGAGAGCGTCCCCCGGACGCCCGTCGGTGTCGACGGCGCGGGCCCCGGGGCCGCGGCCGACGCCGGGCAGTCGCTCCTCGCCGAGGCCGCCCAGTGGTACCGGCAGGCGGCGGCCCGCGGGCACCGCCGCGCCGCGCTGCACCTCGGCGCGATCCTGGAGAGCGGCGGTGAGCTGAAGGAGGCCGGGCGCTGGTATCTGTCGTCCGCCGAGGGCGGCGAGGCGCGGGCCGCCTGCGCCCTCGGCTTCCTGCTGCGTGACGCGGGCGACGAGGAGAGCGCGGCCGTCTGGTGGCTGCGGGCCGCGCAGGACGGCGACGGCAACGCCGCAAACGCCCTCGGCGCGCTCCACGCCGCGCGCGGTGAACAGCAGACCGCCGAGCGCTGGTACCGCGCCGCGATGGACGCGGGCGACGTCAACGGGGCGTACAACCTCGGGCTGCTCTGCGCCGCCCAGGACCGTACGGCGCAGGCCGAGCAGTGGTACCGGCGGGCCGCGTACGCGGGCCACCGCGAGGCTGCCAACGCGCTGGCCGTACTGCTCCTCCAGGCCGGTGACCCGACAGGAGCCGAGCCGTGGTTCTCCAAGGCGGCCGAGGCGGGCAGTGTCGACGCCGCGTTCAACCTCGGCATCCTCCACGCGGGCCGTGACGACGACCGTACGGCCCTGGTCTGGTACGAGCGGGCCGCGGCGGCCGGGCACACCGAGGCGGCCCTCCAGGTCGGCATCGCGTGCCTCAGGGACGGCGACGAGCAGGCGGCGGAGCGGCATCTGCGGTGCGCGGCCGGTGGCGGCAGCACGGAGGCGGCCTTCCGGCTGGCGACGGTGCTGGACGCGCGGCGGCCACCGCCGGGCGCGCCCGCGCTCGGCGAGACGCAGCCGGAGAAGAGCGAGTGCGAGCAGTGGTACGAGCGGGCGGCCGAGCACGGTCACCGGCGTGCCCAGGTGCGGGTCGGGATGCTGGCCGCCGGGCGCGGCGACATGACGGACGCGGCGCGCTGGTACCGGGAGGCGGCGGAGGCGGGCAGCCGCAACGGCGCCTTCAACCTGGGGCTGTTGCTGGCCCGCGAGGGCAGCGAGCGGGAGGCGGCGCTGTGGTGGTCGCGCGCGGCGCAGGCCGGCCACGGGCGCGCGGCGCTGCGGCTCGCGCTGCTCGCGGCCCGGCGAGGGGAGCTGGCCGAGGGGCAGCGCTGGTGCGCCCGCGCCGTGGAGTTGGGGCCGTCCGAGGTGACGGAGCGGGCCGCGCGGCTGCGCGAGGCGCTGCAGCAGGAGCTGACCGCGTGAGCGGCGGTCGCCGTCGGGCGACCGCCGTCTTTCCGCCGCCGGAAGGGAATTTGCGCTGGTCGACGGGGTGACGTAATGTCGTGTTCACCGACGCGGGGTGGAGCAGCTCGGTAGCTCGCTGGGCTCATAACCCAGAGGTCGCAGGTTCAAATCCTGTCCCCGCTACTGAAGAAGGACGAAGGCCCGGATCCGATACAGGATCCGGGCCTTCGTCGTGTGCCGATGAGGCGCTCGGACCCGGGGACGGGTCCCCAACGGGCTCAGGCCCGCGCGCAGTTGGGGCAGGTGCCCCGGTAGGTCACTTCCACGTCCGAGATCGCGAAACCGAAGCGCTCCGTCGTGGGGAGGTCGGCCAGCGGGTCACCCAACGGGTGCACGTCGCGGATCGTGCCGCACTGCGCGCAGACCAGGTGGTGGTGGGGCCGGTGGGCGTTCGGGTCGTACCGCTTGGCGCGGCGGTCCGTGGAGACCTCGATGACCTCTCCGAGCGTCACCATCTCACCCAGGGTGTTGTACACGGTCGCCCTGGAGATCTCGGGCAGCCGTGCGACGGCCCGCGCGTGGACCTCGTCCGCCGTGAGGTGTACGTGGTCCCCGTCGAGGACCTCGGCCACCACGCGGCGCTGGGCGGTCATCCGCCAGCCGCGTTCGCGAAGTCGTTCCAACAGGTCACTCATGAGGATCAGCTTAACAGTGAAGCCGCCCAGATCGTGAACGAGTGTGGAGTTGGACCCCTGCTTGACTTAGACAAAGTCCATTGTAGGATCGTGGCAGGCAACCGCCGAGGGACAGGTTCAGCAGGATGACCGGGAGGCGCACGTGACGCAGGGACCGCTCACTACGGAGGCCGGCGCGCCGGTGGCCGACAACCAGAACAGCGAGACGGCCGGCGCCGGTGGTCCCGTTCTGGTTCAGGATCAGGCTCTTCTTGAGAAGCTCGCCCACTTCAACCGCGAGCGCATTCCGGAGCGCATCGTGCACGCCCGCGGCGCCGGCGCGTACGGCACCTTCACGCTCACCCGCGACGTGTCGCGGTGGACGCGTGCCAAGTTCCTCTCCGAGGTCGGCAAGCGGACCGAGACCTTCCTGCGGTTCTCCACCGTCGCCGGCAACCTCGGCTCGGCGGACGCGGTCCGCGACCCGCGCGGCTTCGCGCTGAAGTTCTACACGGAGGAGGGCAATTACGACCTCGTCGGCAACAACACCCCGGTGTTCTTCATCAAGGACGCCATCAAGTTCCCCGACTTCATCCACACCCAGAAGCGCGACCCGTACACGGGCAGCCAGGAGGCTGACAACGTATGGGACTTCTGGGGCCTGAGCCCCGAGTCGACGCACCAGGTGACCTGGCTGTTCGGCGACCGGGGCATCCCGGCCACGCTGCGCCACATGAACGGGTACGGCTCGCACACGTACCAGTGGAACAACGAGGCCGGCGAGGTCTTCTGGGTCAAGTACCACTTCAAGACCGACCAGGGCATCAAGAACCTCACCACCGACGAGGCGAACCGGCTCTCCGGCGTCGACCCCGACAGTCACCAGCGCGACCTCCGCGAGTCCATCGAGCGCGGCGACTTCCCCTCCTGGACCGTGCAGGTCCAGGTCATGCCCGCGGCGGACGCGGCCGGCTACCGCTTCAACCCGTTCGACCTCACCAAGGTCTGGCCGCACGAGGACTACCCGCCCGTCGAGATCGGCAAGCTGGAGCTCAACCGCAACCCGGAGAACATCTTCGCCGAGGTCGAGCAGTCGATCTTCAGCCCGGCGCACTTCGTGCCCGGCATCGGCCCGTCGCCCGACAAGATGCTCCAGGGCCGTCTGTTCGCGTACGGCGACGCCCACCGCTACCGCGTCGGCATCAACGCCGACCACCTGCCGGTGAACCGTCCGCACGCCACCGAGGCGCGGACGAACAGCCGTGACGGATTCCTGTACGACGGCCGCCACAAGGGCGCCAGGAACTACGAGCCGAACAGCTTCGGCGGCCCGTTCCAGACGGACAGGCCGCTCTGGCAGCCCGTTCCGGTCACCGGCACCACGGGCAACACCGAAGCCCCCGGCCACGCCGAGGACAACGACTTCGTACAGGCCGGCAATCTCTACCGGCTGATGTCGGAGGACGAGAAGGGCCGACTGGTCGCCAATCTCGCCCAGTTCATCTCCCAGGTCTCGCGCGACGACATCGCCGAGCGAGCGGTCGGCAACTTCCGTCAGGCGGACGGAGACTTCGGCAAGAGGCTGGACACCGCGGTCCAGGCACTGCGCGGCTGACGGCCCTCGCCGATGAGGTGGTGGAAGCCGGGTTCCGGGACGGATCCGGCTTCCACCACCGCCCCGCGACGTCTCCCAGCCCGTCGGGATCTCAGCCGGTCAGGGCCGACGGGCGCCGCGCGACCGGGGCCCAGCAGCGGATGATGTCGCGTACGGAGACGATGCCGACCGGCTCGTGGTCGTCGCACACGATCAGATGACGGAAGCCACCGTGCGTCATCGCCTCGGCCGCCTCCTCCAGGGTCCAGGTCGGTGAGGCGTACACGACCTCGGTGGTGGTGTGCGTCCCGGCCAGTTCCTCCTCGGGATCCTGGCCGGCGCCGATCGAGATCAGGATGTCACGCTCGGTGATGATCCCGAGGCCGCTCTTGTCGGTGTCCAGGACGACGGCGGCGCCGACCCGGCGTGCCGCCATCAGCTGCGCGGACTGGCGGAGTGTGTGGGTGGGCCCGATGGTGAGGACCACCGTGCTCATGGCGTCACGGACGAGCATGAATGGAGACCTCCTAGGTGAACCGTCCCTCTGCTGGAGAACGGATTCACAAGTTCACAAATGGGGGTGGTCTCAGAGTGACACCGGCACGGTGAGTCAACAAGGGGGCGGGCGAAGCGCGGCGCCCGGCGCACGATGATCCGAAGCGCACGCCCCCGGCGCCCCAAGGATCGCCGAACCCCCGAATGGCCCATCGCCGACAGTAAAATCTCGGCCGGGTGCCGGCGTGCGCGCGCTCAGTAGCGCTGGTTCAGATAACCGAGCAGCTCCTCGTGCAACTCCCCGTTCGACGCCGCCGCGTTGCCGCTGTGCGGCCCCGAACGCCCGTCCAGGCCCGTGAACCGCCCGCCCGCCTCCTGGACGATGATCGACGGCGCCGCCATGTCCCACAGCGACAGCTCCGGCTCCGCGCACATGTCGACGGAGCCCTCGGCGACCATCATGTACTGCCAGAAATCGCCGTACCCGCGCGTCCGCCAGCAGGCGCGGGTCAGATCCAGGAACCCGTCGAGGCGGCCCTGCTCCTCCCAGCCCTTCAATGACGAGTGCGCGAACGAGGCGTCCCCGATGCGCGAGACGTTCGAGACGCGCAGCCGGGTCGCCGCGGAGAGGCTGCGGCCCGAGTACGCGCCGCCGCCCTTCGCCGCCCACCAGCGGCGCGCCAGCGCGGGCGCCGACACCACGCCGACCACCGGCTCGTAGCCGCCCTCGCCCGCCACCATCAGCGAGATCAGCGTCGCCCAGACGGGCACGCCGCGTACGTAGTTCTTGGTGCCGTCGATCGGGTCGATGACCCAGCGGCGCGGGCCGGTGCCCTCGATGCCGTACTCCTCGCCCAGTACGGCGTCACGGGGCCGCGCGCGCTGGAGATTGCCGCGGATCAGCTCCTCGGCCGATTTGTCGGCCTCACTCACCGGGGTCATGTCCGGTTTGGTCTCGACCTTCAGGTCGAGGGCCTTGAACCGGTCCATCGTCGCGGCGTCGGCGGCGTCCGCGAGGACATGGGCGAGTCGCAGATCATCGTGGTAATCGGGCATGGTCGTCACAGTATCGACAGCGTCCAAGATCGGGCTACGGGCCGGTGCCGCGGGCGGCCGGACCCGCATCCGGTCCTCTTGACAGCGCCCGAGGCTGCGTCAACTCTGAGTGCGGAGCCGAACGGCCCGGGAGGCAACGATGCCTACAGCGCGTGAAGCCCTACTCAACGCCGCTCTTTCGGCGCTCACGGACCAGTCCTGGTCCGCCGTCAGGATGGTCGACGTCGCGTCGGCCGGCGGGGTCTCGCGGCAGACCCTCTACAACGAGTTCGGCAGCAAGGACGGTCTCGCCCGCGCGCTCGTACGGCGCGAGGCGGATCTGTACCTGTACGGCGTCGAGCGGCTGCTGGCCGAGCCGGCGGACGCGGTCGACCGGCTGGTGTCGGTGGCCGAGTGGACGGTCTCCGAGGCGCGCTCCAGACCCCTGCTGAGGGCGCTTCTCACCGACGGCTGGACCGAGCGCCACCCGGCGCCGCGTCCCCTGCGCCCGGCGGCTCCTCCGGGGGGCGCGCCCGCCCAGCGACGCGCGGACGCCGGGCTGCCCGCCCCGGCGGAGCTGGTGGCGGCGGTACGGAACCGGGCCGTGGCCGCGCTGGATCCGGGCCGGCCGGACCGCCGGGGCCGTACGGACCAGCTCCGGGGCGACCAGCCGCGTACGGACCCGCTGCGCGTGCAGGCGGGGCGGGTACAGCGGGCGCGCGTCGAACAGGCCCGGGCGGAGCAGGCGCGTGCCGAGCAGGGACGTACGCCGCAGCACCGCGGACCGGAGCGGGCCCGGCGCGATCAGCCCCGGCCCGAGAACGGCCGCTCCGTCGCACCGCCCCGTGCCCCCGAGCCCGCCGTCCGTACGAAGGACGAGTCCGCCGAGCTGGCCTTCCGCTGCGAGCTGGCCGTGCGTCTCGCTCTCGCGCATGTCGTCGCGCCCGACGCGGAGCCCGTCGGACGCCTGGTGCGCGCGGCCGTCGCCGGGCCGATCGCGGCGGTCAGTGCTGCGACGACCCCGAGAGCTGGAGGCCGATGACCCCGATGATGACCAGTGAGATCGAGACAATCTTCAGCGTGGAGACCAGGTCGTCGAGGAAGATCATCCCGTAGATCGCCGTACCCGCCGCGCCGATGCCGGTCCACACCGCGTACGCCGGTCCGACGTCCAGCTTCTTGAGGGAGAGCGTCAGCAGACCGAAGCTGGCCAGCGCGAAGACCGCGAAGGCGATCGTCGGCCAGAGCCGGGTGAACCCGTGGGAGAGCTTGAGACAGACGGCGAAGCCCGTTTCGAGCAGCCCCGCGACCACGACCAGCACCCACGCCATCGTCCGTGCCTCCCCGTATTGCCCACCGCGTCTTTTCCGGGCCTTGGTAACCCTTGGTAGGGCTTGCCGAGACTTGGTGAGTTTATGCACTTAACAGTGCTTGTGGGCGGCAAACAGGGCGGGATCAGTCGCCCTCGCGCCGTTCACGGGTGGAGAGCAGCCGGCGCAGCGAGTCGAGCCTCGACGGGTCGGCGTGGCCCTCGGCCACCCACGCGTCGAGCGCGCAGTCCGGTTCGTCGTGACTGCACCCGCGCGGGCAGTTCTCCGTGCCCGGTACGAGATCCGGGAAGGCCAGGATGACGCGCGAGGGGTCGACGTGGTGCAGGCCGAAGGAGCGGATGCCGGGAGTGTCGATCACCCAGCCGTCCGCCTTCTCCAGCGGCAGCGCGAGCGCCGAGGTGGTGGTGTGCCTGCCGCGCCCGGTGACCGCGTTGACCAGGCCGGTCGTCCGGCGCCGGTCGTCCGGCACCAGGGCGTTGACGAGTGTCGTCTTGCCGACGCCTGAGTGACCGACGAACGCGGTCATCCGGCCTTCGAGATACTCGCGCACGCGGTCGGCCGCCTCGCCGGTGGCCAGTTCGTCCCGTCGTGTGACGACGTACCGGATCCCCAACGGCCGGTAGGTCTCCAGCAGTTCGTCCGCCGACGCCAGGTCGGACTTGGTCAGGATCAGCAGCGGTTCGAGTCCCGCGTCGAACGCCGCGACCAGACAGCGGTCGATCAGCCGTGGCCGCGGCTCGGGGTCGGCGAGTGCCGTGACCACGGCGAGCTGGTCGGCGTTGGCGACGACCACGCGCTCGAACGGGTCGTCGTCGTCCGCCGTGCGCCTCAGTACGGAGCGTCGCTTCTCGATCCGTACGATGCGCGCGAGCGTGTCCTTCTTTCCGCTCAGGTCCCCGACGAGCGACACCTGGTCACCGACCACGGCGGCCTTGCGGCCCAGTTCGCGCGCCTTCATCGCGAGGACGACGGTGTCACCCACCAGGCAGGTGAGCCGGCCCCGGTCGACGGTCAGGACCATGCCCTCGGCCGCGTCCTCGTGCTTGGGGCGGATGTTCGTACGCGGTCGGTTGCCCTTGGGGTTGGGGCGGGAGCGGATGTCGTCCTCGTCGGGGTTCTTGCCGTAGCGGCGCATCGCGTCAGGCTCCCGCTCCCGCGAGCATCTCGGTCCACATCCGCGGGAAATCGGGCAGGGTCTTGGACGTCGTCGCGACGTTCTCGATCTCCACGCCGTCGACGACGAGGCCGATGATCGATCCGGCCGTCGCCATGCGGTGGTCCTCGTACGTGTGGAAGACGCCGCCGTGCAGGGGGCGCGGGCGGATGTGGAGGCCGTCGGCGGTCTCGGTGACGTCGCCGCCGAGTTCGTTGATCTCCTTGGTGAGGGCGGCCAGCCGGTCCGTCTCGTGCAGCCGCAGATGGGCGACGCCGCGCAGGGTGGAGGGGCCGTCGGCGAGTGCCGCGACGGCCGCGATGCCGGGTGTCAGTTCGCCGACCTCGCTCAGGTCGACGTCGATGCCGTGGATCCGGCCGCCGCCGGTGAATGTCAGCCCCTGTTCGGTCAGTTCACAGGAACCGCCCATTTCGGTGAAGATGCGGCGCAGCGCGTCGCCGGGCTGTGTGGTGCGGCTGGGCCAGTCCCGTACGGTCACCCGGCCGCCGGTCACGAGGGCGGCGGCGAGGAAGGGCTGGGCGTTGGAGAGGTCCGGCTCGACGGTCAGGTCGCGGCCGAGGACCGCGCTGGGGGAGACCCGCCAGACGTTGGGCTCGCCGCCCGTCTCCGGCTCGTCGACCTGGGCGCCGACGCGGCGCAGCATGTCGACGGTCATCCGGATGTGCGGCAGGGACGGGAGGGTGGCGCCGACGTGGCGGACCTCGACGCCCTGGTTGAAGCGCGGGCCCGACAGCAGCAGCGCGGAGACGAACTGGGACGACGACGAGGCGTCGATCTCGACCGTGCCGCCGTCCAGCGCGCCGCCGCCGTGCACGGTCAGCGGGAGCGAGCCGCGGGCCTCGTCGTCGATGCGGGCGCCGAGGGCGCGCAGGGCGTCGATGACGCCGTTGAGCGGCCGTACGTAGGAGCGGGGGTCGCCGTCGAAGTGGATGGGGCCGTCGGCGAGGGTCGCGACGGGCGGCAGGAAGCGCATGACCGTGCCCGCGTTGCCGACGTCGACCGTGGCGGGGCCGTGCAGTCCGTTGGGGAAGATCCGCCAGGCCTCGCCGGTGAACGACGGGTCCCCGGCGCCGCGCGCGGGGGTCATCGAGCCCGCGGCTGCCGAGCTGGAGGAGACCGTCTCCTCGATGCCGACGCCCATCGCGCGCAGGGCGTCCGCCATCAGGAGCGTGTCGCGTGAGCGCAGGGGGCGGCGGAGCCAGCCGGGTTCGGCGGCGAGCGCGGCGAGGACGAGTCCGCGGTTCGTGACCGATTTCGATCCGGGCACGGTGACCGTCGCTTCGACGGCCCCGCTCGCGTAAGGGGCGGGCCAGGGGGCAGGGTGCACGGCGCTTTCGGTCATGGCCTTTACTTTAATGGCTGCACAACGGCCCCGATCTCGATCAAATACGCTGAAATCGGGGCGTAATACGAAGGTGGTATGGAGGCGTCGACCGGCTCGCGGAAGCGCCGCGTCCGCCCCGCGGGCCGTGCGGCCTCCGCGGCCGCGATGCCCCGCGGCCTCCGCGGCCGCGATGCCCCGCGGCGCCACGGCCCTACAGGCCGAGCAGCCAGGTGCCTCCGCCGATCAGTGAGCACAGCGAGACGGCGTGGAAGAGGAACAGCCACATCGCGGGCGGTACATGCGTCAGCCGCGCGAGCTGGTCGGCGTCGGAGTCGGGGGCGCCGCCGTGCCGCCGCTTGGACTGGAGCTCGAACGCCGGCCGTACGCCGCCGAGGAGCAGGAACCACACGGCGGCGTACGCGAACGCGGCCTGCACGGTCGGTCCGGTCAGCCAGGAGATCAGCAGGAAGGCCGCACCCGTCACGACGACGGTGAGCGCCCCGTACGCGTTGCGGATCATCACGAGCATCACCAGCAGCAGGGCCGTGGCCAGCCACAGCAGCAGAGTGATGTGGTGCGCGGCGAGCAGCCAGGCGCCGCCCAGGCCCAGCAGCGGCGGGGCCGTGTAACCGGCCGCCGCGGTGAGGATCATGCCGATGCCGGTGGGCTTGCCGCGGCTGACGGTCAGGCCCGAGGTGTCGGAGTGCAGCCGGATGCCGTCGAGCTTGCGGCCGGTGAGGAGGGCCACGAGGCCGTGCCCGCCCTCGTGGGCGATGGTGACGGCGTTGCGCGAGAGCCGCCAGAGGGCGTGCGGGACGACGGCGGCGAGCGCGACGACGGCGGTGGCGATCACCAGCCAGTCCTCGGGGACGGGCTGGGTGCCGAAGACGCGGTCCCACAGATCGCCCGTCGAGGCGGCCGCGCGGGCGCTGGAGTCGGTGCTGATCATCGCTCGGGCGGCTCCTTAGGAGGATGTGCGTCGTCGCAGTGTGGCACTTGGGTGAACGGCGGGGGGTCCCGCGCGGCTGCTGGGGTCTTTCAAGCCACGTGCGGTCAAGGACAGTTCAAGTCTTGACGGCGCCCGAGAGCGGCTGTCATGGTCTAGACCTAGTAGAACATCAAAGAATGGAAAGCCCCGCGACAGCTCTGGCGCCGGACCGTCAACGGATCTCAACGGCTGTCGATGCAACTGTTCGTGCACCTTCGCGAGTTCCCCACACGCAGTGAGTCCGTCACAGGTCGGAGCCTGCGCGTCTTCGGCGCCGCCCCGGCGGACGTCACCACGAAGGAGTTGTCATGCACAAGAAAACTCGTCTCGGCCTCGTACTGAGTGCGGCGGTCGCGCCGATCATCGCCGTCACCCTCCCCGCCCCGACCGCCGGCGCACACGGCTGGATCAACTCGCCCGCCAGCCGCCAGGACCAGTGCAAGACCGGCGTCGTCTCCTGCGGCGACATCAAGTGGGAGCCGCAGAGCGTCGAAGGCCCGAAGGGCCAGAAGAACTGCCACGGCGGCGTCGCCCGCTTCGCCGAGCTGAACGACGACAGCAAGGGCTGGCAGCGCTCCAACATCAGCGCCAACCAGACGTTCACCTGGACGCTGACGGCGCGGCACCGCACCAGCACCTGGCAGTACTTCGTCGGCAACACCAAGGTCGCCGAGTTCAACGACGGCGGCGCCCAGCCCGGCGCGACCGTGAGCCACAACGTCAACTTCGGCAGCATCCGCGGCAATCAGAAGGTCCTGGCCGTCTGGAACGTCTTCGACACCGCGAACGCGTTCTACGCCTGCGTCGACGTCAACATCCGCTGACCGAAGCCAGGGCTGAGCTGAGGTCGTCCGTCCCTGTTGGGGCCGGGGCAGTCGCCGGTCCCGACAGGGCGGCGGCCGGACCACCGTCCGCCCGCCGCCCCGGCACACCGGCGCCGGACCATCTGCGAGGGTTGGAGGGGTGTCGGTAGCGTGATCCGGCGCGAGTGCGTCGGGTCATGGGCAAGGGGTGGTCGAACATGTGCGGTCGGTACGCGGCGAGCCGGAGGCCGGAAGATCTCGTCGGGCTCTTCGAGGTCGAGAAGTGGGAGCCGGAGGAGACCCTCGCGCCCGACTGGAACGTCGCACCCACCAAAGAGGTCTACGTCGTCCTGGAGCGCCCGGTGAAGGGCGCCGACGACCCCGCCCCCGTACGGCAGCTCCGCACGCTCAAGTGGGGGCTCGTGCCGTCCTGGTCCAAGACGCCCGAGGGCGGCGCCCGGATGATCAACGCGCGCGCGGAGACGGTGCACGAGAAGCCGTCCTTCCGGCGGCCCTTCGCCTCCCGGCGCTGCCTCATACCGGCCGACGGCTACTACGAGTGGGTCACGGCCCCCGAGGAGCGGCAGCTGGAGGAGCTGGGCAAGAGGAAGCGGCCCCGCAAGCAGCCCTACTTCGTCACCCCGGCCGACGGGTCGGTCATGGCCATGGCCGGGCTGTACGAGTTCTGGCGCGACAAGACCCTGCCCGACGACCACCCGAACGCCTGGTGGGTGACCTGCTCGGTCATCACCACCGACGCGGAGACGGGGCCGCTCGGGGTGGCGCCCGCCGAGGGGCCGGGATCGCTCGCCGACATCCACCCCCGGATGCCGCTGATGCTGACGCCCGACCGGTGGGACGCCTGGCTGGATCCGGCCCGTACGGACGTGGAGCAGCTGCGCGAGCTGCTGGCGCCGCCCCCGGAGGGGCTGATGCGGGCCTATCCCGTGGCGACGGCCGTCAGCAACGTACGGAACAACGGCCCGGAACTCCTGGAGGAGCTGGCGGCGCCCGAGGAGAGCACCCTCTTCTAGAGGAGGGTCGGACCGCGGCGGGCAAGGAGACCGGTCCACGGAGGCCGCGTGCCGCGCACGGGCAGGGGATCCCCGCTCTTCCCGCGCGCCGGTGTGATCCTGGTGCGCATGCAGAGCGAGATCGTCGACACTCCCGCGGGCGACGCCCGTATCACCTGGCGCCCTCCCAAGAAGGGGACGGCCGCGCGCCTCGTCCTCGCCGTCAGCCATGGCGCGGGAGGCGGCATCGAGGCGCGCGACCTCCAGGCGCTCGCCGCGGCACTGCCCCCGCTCGGTGTGAGCGTGGCGCTGGTCGAGCAGCCGTGGCGGGTCGCCGGGAAGAAGCTGGCACCGGCGCCCAGGACGCTGGACACCGGCTGGCGGGCCCTGTGGCCGGCGCTGGCGAAGCGCGGCCTGCCCGTCGTCGCGGGCGGGCGCAGCGCCGGGGCGCGGGTGGCCTGCCGTACCGCGGGCGAGCTGGGCGCCCACGCGGTACTGGCGCTGAGCTTCCCGCTGCACCCGCCCGGCCGGCCGGAGAAGTCCCGCGCGGACGAACTGCTCGGGGCCGGAGTGCCGACGCTCGTGGTCCAGGGCGGGAACGACCCCTTCGGGAAGCCCGCCGAATTCCCCGACGGCGCTCACGAACTGCTGGAGGTGCCGTACGCAGACCACTCCTTCACCGTCCCCAAGCGGGCCACGATCAGCCAGGACGAGGCCCTGACGGTGCTCACCGACGGCGTCGGGAAGTGGATCCGGTCACAGTCGGCCCGTTGACGGAGGGTGCCCGCGCACCCGGGAATGCGTCGTGGGCGGCGACTGTTGTGCCGGATGTCGGTACACAGATCCTGGAAAGGGAGTCCGTCGCATGGGTTCGACCATCTGCCCCGCCCGGTCGCACGCCACCGAAGTGGAGTGGACGGTGCTCTCCGCACCCAGGACCGCGCCTGTTCGTCCGTCGGCCGAGACGGCACCGCGGCCCGCCTCGGCACAAGGTCGACTATTCTCCGATTCGAGTGGGTCCGCCTTCGGGCCCGCCGCAGCGTTGGAGGAGGTGGGTCCGGTCACTGGGACCGACACAGGGACCGACGACGGCCACAAGGAAGAGTCAGCCGCCGAGCGCAACGCCCGCTTCGAGCGGGACGCACTCGGCTACCTCGACCAGATGTACTCGGCCGCGTTGCGTATGACGCGCAATCCGGCCGATGCCGAGGACCTCGTGCAGGAGACCTATGCCAAGGCGTACGGCTCCTTCCACCAATTCCGTGAGGGCACCAACCTCAAGGCGTGGATGTACCGCATCCTCACCAACACCTTTATCAACTCGTACCGCAAGAAGCAGCGTGAGCCCCAGCGCAGCGCCGCCGAGGAGATCGAGGACTGGCAGCTGGCGCGCGCCGAGTCGCACATGTCCACGGGGCTGCGCTCCGCAGAGTCCCAGGCGCTCGACCACCTTCCGGACTCCGACGTCAAGGAAGCGCTCCAGGCGATTCCCGAGGAGTTCCGCATCGCCGTGTATCTCGCCGACGTAGAGGGCTTTGCGTACAAGGAGATCGCGGACATCATGGGGACACCCATCGGTACGGTGATGTCGCGACTGCACCGTGGCCGGCGTCAACTGCGCGGCATGCTTGAGGACTACGCCCGCGAGCGCGGGCTTGCCCCGGCCGGCGCCGGAGAGTCGTCGGACGATCGGAAAGGCTCGGGCTCATGAGTTGCGGAGAGCCGCACGAGACGGATTGCACCGAAGTTCTCGACCATCTTTACGAGTACCTCGACCGGGAGATGCCGG